>JBLNBJ010000168.1:0-14757 GCA_050259835.1 Ignavibacteria bacterium
CGCCGGGCTGATGGGGTGCCCTGCTGCGCGTAGGTAAAGGAGGAGGCGGACGATTTTTGCCTTTGTCCGCCGGGGGACACGAAGCGGCGACGACCACCCGTCGCCCTCGGCGGTTCAGCGCCCGGAGTCAACGCATTCGCAAGTCTGAAGAGGCACGTTACTTCCCCTTCGCCCAGGAATCCTTCAGCGTCACCGCCCGATTGAACACGGGCGCGCCGGCCTTCGAATCCAAGCGATCGGCAACGAAGTAGCCGTGGCGCTCGAACTGGAAGCGGTCCTCCGTGGCCGCTTCCTTCAGGGCCGGCTCGAGCTGGGCGCGGATCACCTGCTTTGAATCCGGATTGATGTCGAGCAGGAAGTCGCGCTCGCCGGCACCGGGGTTGGGCACCGAGAACAGCCGGTCATAGAGCCGCACTTCGCAGCCGTAAGCGTGCTGCGCGCTGACCCAGTGGAGGTTGCCCTTGACCTTGTAGTTGTCGGCGCCCGGCGTGCCGGACTTGGAGTCGGCGAAGTAGTTGCAGTGAACCGCAACGATATTGCCCGCGGCATCCTTGTCGCAGCCGGTGCACTCGACGACGAAGCCATAGCGCAGCCGCACCTTGTTGCCGGGGAAGAGCCGGAAATAGCCCTTCGGCGGGTTCTCGACGAAGTCCTCGCGCTCGATCCAGAGTTCCCTCGAGAACGGCATCGCGCGCTTGCCGAGTTCCGGCTTCTGCGGATGGTTGGGCGCCTCGCAGAGCTCTTCCTGGCCTTCGGGGTAGTTGTCGATGACGAGCTTGAGCGGATCGAGCACGGCGATGCGGCGCAGCGCCGATTCGTTGAGATGCTCGCGCTGGCATTCCTCAAACACGCTCATGTCGATCAGCGAATCGGCCTTGGTGACGCCGATCATGTCGGCGAAGCGGCGGAAGCCTTCCGGCGTGAAGCCGCGGCGGCGCGCGCCGACGAGGGTCGGCAGGCGCGGATCGTCCCAGCCGTCGACGTGCTTCTCGTCGACCAGCTGGATCAGCTTGCGCTTGGACAGCACGACGTAGGTGAGGTTGAGGCGCGCGAACTCGATCTGCTGCGGCAGCGGCCGCGCCAGCAGGCCGCTGTCGGCCAGTTTGCCGAGCAGCCAGTCGTAGAACGGCCGCTGGTCCTCGAACTCGAGCGTGCAGATGGAGTGCGTGATGTTCTCGAGCGCATCCTCGATCGGGTGCGCGAAGGTGTACATCGGGTAGAGGCACCACTTGTCGCCGGTGTTGTGGTGCGTGGCGCGGCGGATGCGGTAGATGGCCGGATCGCGCAGATTGATGTTGGGCGAGGCCATGTCGATCTTGGCGCGCAGCACGTGAGTGCCATCGGCGAACTCGCCGGCCCGCATGCGGCGGAATAGATCGAGGTTCTCCTGCGGGTTGCGGTTGCGGTAGGGGCTGTCCTTGCCCTTCTCCGTCAGGGTGCCGCGATTCGCCCGCATCTCCTCGGCGCTCTGCGAGTCGACGTAGGCGTTGCCGGAGGTGATCAGGGCCTCGGCCGCCTCGTACATGAAGTCGAAGTAGTTCGATGCGTAGTAGAGGTTCGGGCCCCAGTCGAAGCCCAGCCACTTCACCGCGTCGACGATCGAATCGACGTACTCCTGTTCTTCCTTCTCCGGGTTGGTGTCGTCGAAGCGCAGGTGGCACTGGCCGGCGTAGTCGCGCGCGAGGCCGAAGTTCAGGCAGATCGACTTGGCGTGCCCGAAGTGCAGGTAACCGTTGGGCTCGGGCGGGAAGCGCGTGCGGATCTTTGCCGGGTCGGGCTGCCCCGCCTGCTGCTGCGAGCCGGGTCCCGGCCGGCCCGACCAGCGGCGGCCGGCGAATTTTCCGGCGGCCAGGTCGCCGTCGATGATGTTGCGGATAAAATTCGAGACGACGGGCGTGATGTCACTGGGCTTGCTGGGGCTCGACACGAAAGCTTCCTTTATTCGGACGTCCGGCCATTTTACCCGACGCCATCGGCCGCAAAACGAAGCCACCAAGGGGTTTGCGAAGGAGTGAAGGAGTCAGAATGGGTTTCTATTCCGCGGTTGCGGTCTTCGTCGGCGCCGGTTTCGGCGCGCTGCTGCGCTGGTGGCTCAGCATGGCGCTCAATCCCGTGTTCCCGACGCTTCCGCTCGGCACCCTGGCCTCGAACCTGATCGGCGGCCTGCTGGTCGGTGTCTGCGTGGCCTACTTTTCGCACAACACCAGCCTGCCGCCGGAGGCGCGCCTGCTCGCCATCACCGGCTTCCTCGGCGGGCTGACCACCTTCTCGACGTTTTCGGCCGAAGTGGTGACGCTGCTGGGCCGCACCGAGTACCTCTGGGCGCTGGCTGCTGCCGGGCTGCACCTGTTCGGCTCGCTGCTGATGACGGCGCTGGGCATGATGGCCGTCAATGCGGCCTTCGCCAAGGCTTAGAAGGAGACGACCATGCAGGGCATCTACCTCAAGTTCTACGTCGCCGAAAACCAGAAGCACGGCGCCATCAGCGTCTATGAGTGGCTGCTGGAGCGCGCCAAGGAGATCGGCATCCGCGGCGGCTCGGCCTTCCGCGCCATGGCGGGCTACGGCCGCCATCACCGGCTCCACGAGGATCATTTCTTCGAACTGCAGGGCGACCTGCCGGTGGAAGTCGGCTTCGTCGTGACCGAAGAAGAGGCGCAGATGCTGTTCGAGGTCATCGCCGTCGAGCGGCTCTCGCTGTTCTACGTCAAGGTGCCGGTCGAGTTCGGCTTCGTCGGCGGCGGCCTGCCGCCGGAGTGATGCAGGCCGCAGCGTAGAATACGCCGGCGGCATCGGCCGCCACTGCAGGGGAGAGCGCATGGGAATCGACGCGTCGGACCAGCTCGGCAACGTCGCGATCCGGCTGATCCAGAACGTGCCCTTCTTCAAGGGCCTGAAGCCGGCGGAACTGTTCGAATTCCTTGCCAAGGCCAGGCAGATCGAGATCCGCAGCGGCCATGTCGTCTTCCGCGAAGGCGACGAGGACAGCACGGCGATGTTCATCATCGTCCGCGGCAGCGTCGAGATCGCCAAGGCGCTGCCCGACGGTACCCGTGAAGTCGTGGATACGCTGGCCAGCGGACAATGCTTCGGCGAGATGGCGCTGGCCGACAAGCAGCCGCGCTCGGCGACGGCGACGGCCCGTGCCGACAGCGTGGTGCTCTCCTTCACCGGCGACTTCCTCGCCGCCTTTCCGCAGATCGCCTTCCGCCTGTACGAAAACCTGGCGCGCATCATCGCGCTGCGCTATCTCGATCTCGAGCAGGAGATGCGCGGCATCATGCAGCCGGCCTGCAAGGTGCACTGCACCGATCCCATCGTCGCCGGCCTGCCGCCCATCACGGGGCACATCGGTCCGCGCGGGCTCGAGACGCTCGCCCAGCTCGGCGGTTTCATGAACGTGTCCGGCGGGGACTTCGTCGTGCGCGAGAACACCGTCGGGCAGTACATGTACGTGGTCTACGAAGGCTCGCTGGAAGTCACCAAGGTGATCGAGGGCGAGCCGATGCGCCTGGCGCTGCTCCAGCGCGGCAACTACTTCGGCGAGGTGGCGCTCGTCAGCGACGAGCACGGCCGGCTCGCCGACGTGCGCGCCACCGAGGACACGCGGCTCCTGCGGCTCAACAATGCGCATTTGCAGAAGTCGCCCCACATCGGCGCCGTTCTCTATCGCGAGCTCGCGCGCCTGTTCTCGATGCGGCTGCGCCGCACGACGCTCGTCTACCTGCAGACCATCGGCCGCGGCTGCCACAAGGACTGCGGCATGCTGCGCTAGGCGCGGCGTCTAGAAGAAGCCGGTCTTCGTCAGCGTGGCGGTCCAGCGCCGCTCGGGGTCGCCGCTGCTGATGGCCGGTCCGCGGAATTCGACGAACAGGTTGCCGTCCTTGTCCAGCACGCCGGAGCCGAAGATCTTGCCGTAGTTGAAGTACACGGCGTTGTCCTCCTTGCGCCAGGTGCCGGAGGTCGCATCGCCCTTCTTGGGCGTGAAGCTCACGGCGCCGTCGGGCCCCAGCAGCAGGACCGCATCGGTGTTGAACTTCCAGCGGCTGTTATCGAACGCGTAGGCGCCCGTTTCCGGCGTCCCCGCCACCGCGAGGTGGCTTCCCTTCATCGGGCGCGGCGCCAGCTCGTTCTGGAGGATCGGGATGCGCCGGCCCGATGATCCCCACGAAGTGGTGGCGAACGAGGTGATCTGGTCCGCGGCGACGAAACGGTACTTCGTCTCGTCGTACTGTCCGGCCTTGACGAAGTTGGTGGAGAAGTAGATGTCGGAGGGCGAATCCTCCGCCACCAAGAGCGTGATCTCGAGCCCGTTGCCGTTGCCGAACTTGACCAGCGCATCGGCGGCGCCCCGCGTCGCGATCTGGGTGGCGAGGTTCTTCTGCAGAGCTTCGGCGGTCTTGGCCGACGCGCCTTCCAGCTTGAGGAACTTGCCGAACAGCGCCGGCGGCAACAAGGGCTTGCCGCGGCCGTTGCGCTCGATGCACGTGAACCGGTCTGCGGACGCCAGCAGATAGGGCGTGCGGTCGGCGGTCGTGGAACCGAAGACGATCGTCGCCTTCGCGGCACGGCTCTGGATGTCGGCGACGGTTTCGGGCCGGATGCCCGGCGAGCAGTAGGCCATGTGGGCATAGACGTCAGGCGCGTTGATCCAGCCGATCGTCAGGGCGTCGGGCAGCATCGGGTCTTCGGCGGCCGCAAGCGCGGATGCCAGCGCGAGCGGTACGATCAGGGCATTGCGGATATTCATGAAGAAGCGTCCTTTCGTTGTTTCAGATGACGCCGTCGCGCGCCATCTGTTCGGCGACGGCCTCCAGCAACTGCTTCGCGTACGCGGCGTCGAACGAGGTTTTCTGGAAGTTGCGCATGACGAAGTCCTGTCCGACCCAGCTGCGGGTGTCGATGGTCGCCGTCCATACCATGCGGCGGCTGCGCGGATCGAAGAGCTGCGCCGAAAACACGAAGGTCGCCACGGTGACGTGGCCGTTCGCGCTCAATTGTCCCTGGGTCGGCGCCAGCACCAGTGCGGGAACGCTCTCGCCCTCCGCATTCCGGGGGCCGGCGTCGATCCGGACGGGGTCGTTCCCTTCGATGGCCTGCGCCGCGACCACGGCGACCCGGCGTTGCGCGAACACGGCGCCTGCCTGCTCGACCAGTCGGCTCGGGAAGTCGGCGAAGCCGTTGTCGGACACGGCGGCGCCGCGGCCGTAGCTCTGCGTCGAGACGGTCCGCATCGGGACGTTGCGGTAGTAGAGGCAGAGGCTCGAGGTCTTCGTCGCGTCCGTCGCCAGCAGCTTCGATTCCCTCACCATGGGCGGCGATCCACATGCGCTCAGGACGGCGAGGAACACCACCGCCGCGGTCAAGCCCGCCATACGGAAACAGCTACGCATTTTCGTCACTCGTGGGAATCTCCGGGAGCCGCATTCTTTCATTCTTTCGGCATACTCGCAATGCAAGTGCTTGAGACACGGCGCAGGCGCTAGTCGGTCCAGCGACGCCTGTGCACCGGCGTGCCGACCGCGCCACGCTCCCTGTATCGCAGCGAATGGAAGTAGGCCGCCAGCAGTGCGCCGGCCAGGACGGCCTGCAGCAGGCCGAGGAAGACGGCGGTCAGCAGGGTCGCGCCGAACTCGACGACATGCACGCGATTGGCGAAGTCGTCGCGGCGCACGCTGGTAATCAACGAGAGTCCGACGAGAGCCAGCACGCCTGACACCGCGGGCAGCGGGATGCGCGCGAGCAGCGGACCGGCCAGTATCGTCCCGGCGGCGAGGAACAGCACGCAGTAGACGCCGGCCTGTCGCCCGACGGCGCCGGTGTCGACGTTGGCGAGGCTGCGGTTGAAGCTGGTGGCGCCCGCGAACCCGGAGGTCACGCTCGCCAGCAGGTTCATCACGCCCTGCCCTGCGATGTCCCGGTTGATGCGCATGGCGCCGCCGATGCGGAAGGCCAGGATGCGCGCGGTCACCGCGGTTTGCAGCGCGCCGACAACGGCGACGGCAAAGCCGTCGCGCACCGCCGGGAAGAGGTGCGTGGTGTCGGTAGCTTCGACGACCGGCCAGGAGAGGAAGGCTGCCGTGAGCGGCACGGCGCCGAGCCGGTCGACCTCGGTGTTCGCGGCGCCGGCAACCAGGTCGGCGAGCTCAGCCGACAGCCAGCCGGCGCCGAGGGCCGCCAGCAGCGCGTAGCGCCGCCGGCCGAAGCGCTGGACGGCAAGGCCGGCAGCAATGGAGACTGCGCCCACCGCAAGCGGCCCGGCACGCGGCGCGTCGAAGAACAGCGCCTGCCCGAGCGACTCGACGAGGCCGCTGCCGTTCACCGGCACGCCGAGCAAGGGACCGACCTGGGCGGCGAGAATCAGCACGCCCGTGCCCGCGATGACGCCGCGCGTCACCGAGGCCGGCAGCTCGAGCAGCAGATTGCCGACGCGCGCCGCGGCGAGCAGCAACTGGAAGGCGCCGGCGAACAGGGTGATGAGCAGCACCTGCTGGATGTAGTCCGGCCCGCCGGGCGCGGCCAGCGCGGCGGCGGACGCCATCAGCATCAGGCTGGCCGCGGTGTTCGGTCCCGAGAGCGCGACCGGGCAATGGCCGGCGAGCGTCGCGCCGAGTGCGGGGACCAGCGACAGATAGATGCCGGCTTCTGCCGGCATGCCCGCCAGCGCGGCCAGCGCGATCGCCTGCGGCAAGGTCAGGAGCGCCGCCAGCGCACCGGGCAGGAGGTCGCTGCGCCAGCGCGCTGACGCCTTCATTCGAGCAGGCCGAAAAAGCGCTTGCGCGGATCGTGCGGCCGGTACTGCAGGTTGATGTAGGCCGCGACGTCGAGCGCCTCCTGGTCGCTGAGCACGGGATTGTCCTTCGGCATGTTGGCCTTGATGAACGAGGCTGCGATGCGCACGTTCGCCATGCCGGCGCCCTTGTTGTACGAAGCGCTGCCCCACAGCGGCGGCACCGGGGCCCTGCCCGCGCCGTCCTCGCCGTGACAGGCGGCGCAATGGCGCGCGTAGATGAGGCGGCCGCGGTCGGGGTTGGGGTCATAGGCCGTCTTGGCGAGTTCCGGAAAGCCGCGGCCCGGGAGTTCGGCCCCCACCGGCGCGCCGGTCGCGAGGTAATGCGCATAGGCGGCGATCGCCTGCAGTTCCACGGACCCGAGCGCCGGCGGAATGCCGTCGAGCGAGAAACGGAAGCACTGCTGGACGCGCTCTTCGAAGCTGCTGACGCGGTCGTCCTTGGCGCGCCAGCGCGGGTAGGCGACGTAGGCCGCCCAGAGGGGCGCAGCATTGGGCTTGCGCCCTGCATCGAGATGGCAGTGCGTGCAGGAGAGCCGGTTGCCCGAATAGCGCGGCGCATTGCGCGGCGTGTCGGCGACGATGCGGTACCCGAGCCGCACCAGGCTGCCGTACTTGTCGGCGGGCGCCCCATCGAGCGGCGGCGGCTCATGGAAGCCGCCGGCCGCGGCCAGACAACTCCACGCGGCCACGAGCAGCGCGCCCGTCGCGCGCCGCGCGCAACGCTTCGACGATTCCATCCGGCTTGGCGCCGGCGATCGGTACTCGGCCATGGCGATCGGGAATTCTGCCAGCGCCGGCTCGCCACGAACGCCCGAATAGCGGGCGTTAGCGCCCACACTCCGCGAGGGTCGCCGCACCCGGCGTGTAAAATCCCATCATGCCGCCGATTTCCCGCAAGCCTGGCGAGTCCGACCGGTGAAGTTCGATCCGACTGCGCGCCTGGCGGCCCGCCCCGCCATTTCCTATGACGACGCCCTGCCGGTCAACGCCCGGCGGGCGGAGATCGCGCGCGCGATCGCGGCCAACCAGGTCATCGTCGTCTGCGGCGAGACCGGGTCGGGCAAGACCACCCAGCTGCCGAAGATCTGCCTGGAGCTGGGGCGCGGCGCCAAAGGACTGATCGGCCACACCCAGCCGCGGCGCATCGCCGCGCGCGCCACCGCCGCACGCATCGCGCAGGAACTCAAGTCCGAACTCGGCAAGCACGTCGGCTTCAAGATCCGCTTCACCGACCGCGTCTCGCCCGACACCTACATCAAGCTGATGACCGACGGCATCCTGCTGGCGGAGACGCAGGGCGACCCGCTGCTGCGGCAGTACGACACCCTCCTGATCGACGAGGCGCACGAGCGCAGCCTCAACATCGACTTCCTGCTCGGCTATCTCAAGCAACTGCTGCCGAAGCGGCCCGACCTCAAGCTGATCGTCACTTCGGCCACGCTGGACGCGCAACGCTTTTCGGAGCATTTCGGCGGCGCGCCGGTGATCGAGGTGTCGGGGCGGCTGTATCCGATCGAAACGCGCTACCGCCCGTTCGGCGAGGACGACGACCGCGACGTCGGCGAAGCGATCGCCGACGCGGTGACGGAAGCGCACCGCGAAGGACCGGGCGACGTGCTGGTATTCCTGCCCGGCGAGCGCGAGATTCGCGAGGCGGCCGAGGCGCTGCGCAAGCACCATCCGCCCGGGCTCGAAATTTTGCCGCTGTTCGCGCGCCAGTCCGCGGCCGAGCAGGCGCGCGTGTTCGCGCCGCACCAGGGCCGCCGGGTGGTGTTGGCGACCAACGTCGCGGAGACTTCGTTGACGGTGCCCGGCATCCGCTACGTGGTCGACGCCGGGGTGGCCCGCGTCAAGCGCTACAGCATCCGCAACAAGGTCGAGCAGTTGCAGGTCGAGCCGATCTCGCAGGCCGCGGCGCGCCAGCGCTCGGGCCGCTGCGGCCGCGTCGCGGCCGGCGTGTGCTTCCGCCTCTACGACGAGGAGGACTTCAACAAGCGGCCGGCGTACACGGAACCCGAAATCCTGCGCTCGTCGCTGGCCGGCGTCATCCTGCGCATGAAGTCGCTGCACCTGGGCGACGTCGAGGGCTTCCCCTTCCTCGAGGCGCCGGCGCCGCGCATGATCGCCGACGGCTACCAGCTGCTGGCCGAACTCGGTGCTGTCGACGAGGCGAAGGAGTTGACCGCGGTCGGCAAGGAACTGGCGAAGCTGCCGCTCGACCCGAAGATCGGCCGGATGATTTTGGCTGCGCGCGAATACGGCTGTCTCAAGGAAATGCTCATCATCGCGTCTGCGCTGACCGTGCAGGACCCGCGCGAGCGTCCGCAGGAGCAGGCCGCCGCGGCCGACCAGGCGCGCGCGCAGTGGAAGGACGAGAAGTCGGAGTTCCTCTCCTGGCTCAAGCTTTGGGCGGCAGCGGACGAAGTCTGGAAGCACGAGTCGACCAACAAGCAGCGCCAGTGGTGCAAGCGCAATTTCCTTTCGTGGCTGCGGCTGCGCGAATGGCGCGATGTGCACGGGCAGTTGGTGACGCTGGCGCACGAGCATTCGTGGCGCGATAACCAGTTGCCGGCGAACTACGACGCGATCCACAAGGCGCTGCTGTCCGGCCTGCTCGGGCACATCGGCCTCAAGAGCGAGGAGGAGCAGTTCTACCGCGGGCCGCGCGAGATCAAGTTCTTCATCCATCCGGGCTCGCCGCTGGTGAAGAAGGCCGGGCGCTGGATCGTCGCCGCCGAAATCGTCGAGACCTCGCGGTTGTTCGCGCGCTGCGTGGCCAAAATCGAGCCAGAGTGGCTGGAAAGCGTGGGCGCGCATCTGGTGCGCCGGCATGTCTTCGAGCCGCACTGGGAGAAGGGCGCGGGGCAAGTGGTGGCGTGGGAACGCGTGACGCTCCACGGATTGCTGCTGCACCAAAAGCGCCGCGTGCTGTTCGGCGGCGCGAAGGCCGCCGCCGCTGACGTCAAGCTCGCACGCGAGATTCTCATCCGCTCGGCGCTGGTGCAGGGCGAGGTCGGCGAGGACTGGGCCGCCAAGTGGCGCTTCTTCCAGCACAACCGCAAGCTGCTGCGCGAGATCGAGAACCTCGAGCACAAGTCGCGTCGCCCGGACGTGCTGGTCGACGAGGAACTGATCTTCGCCTTCTACGACGCAAAGCTTCCGGCCGACATCACGACGCTTGCCGCCTTCGATCGCTGGCGACGTGACGCGGAGCAATCGGCGCCGAAGCTGCTTCATCTCGAGCGCGAACAGCTGATGCGCCACGAGGCGGCCGGCATCACGACCGAAACCTTCCCGCACGCGTTCGAGCACCGCGGCCAGAAATACAAGCTTGCGTACAAGCACGACCCGGGCGCGGCCGACGACGGCATCACGCTGACGGTGCCGCTCGCCCAGCTCAACCAGGTGCCGATGAGCCGTTGCGACTGGCTGGTGCCCGGCCTGCTGCGCGAAAAGGTCATCGCGCTGATGAAGACCCTGCCGCAGAAGTACCGCCATCGCCTGCAGCCGCTCGACGGGGCCGCGGGCGACTTCTGCGACGCCGCGCACGACGAGGATGAACCGCTGGTGCGCTCGCTCACACGGTTCGTCGAGGAACGCATCGCCCTCAAGCTTCCGCTCGACGCGTTCCGCCCGGGCGAACTGCGGCCACACCTGCTGATGAACTTCCGCCTGGTCGACGAGCACGGCGGCACGCTGGCGCTTTCGCGCTCGCTGGCCGAGCTGCGCGCCGAGTACGGCGGGCGCGTCGAAGAGAGCTTCGCCAAGGCCGAGGTGAAGGGCGAGGCGGCGGAGGGTGAGCTTGCCGGGCTTACCTCGTGGTCGTTCGGCGATCTGCCTGAACTGCTCGAGGTGCGCGTCGGCGGCCGGACGGTCGTCGGCTTCCCCGCCCTGGTGGACGAAGGCGACAGTGTGAGCCTGCGCGCCTTCGACACCGAAGACAAGGCCGCCGGGCGCCACCGCGCCGGCCTGCGCCGGCTGTTCGCGCTCGCGCTGCGCGAACAGGTGAAGTACGTCGAGAAGAGCCTGCCGCGCGAACTCGGCCTGCTCTACATGGAACTCGGCACCGAAGCCGAGCTCAAGGCGCAGATCGTCGCGGCGGCGCTCGACCGTACCTGCATGATGCCGCCGCTGCCTGCTACCCAGGCCGAGTTCGAGGCACGCGCCGCCGCCGCCAAGGGCAAGGTCACGCTGGTGGCGCAGGAAATCGCGCGCCTGCTGTTGTCGATCCTGACCGAGCATGCCGCGCTGCAGAAGAAGATCGCCGGCGCCAGCAAGGCCTTCCCGCAGGCCTGCGCCGACATCGCGGCGCAACTCGCGGCGCTGCTGCCGAAGGACTTCGTCGGCGCCACGCCCTTCGAACGTCTCTCGCACTTGCCGCGCTACCTGAAGGCCGTGGCGCTGCGGCTCGACAAGGCGCGCGCGGACGCCGCCCGCGATGGCCGGCTAATGGCCGAATGGCAAGGCTTGGCGAGGCCCTTCGAGCGCGAGTTCCTCGCCGTGAGAAAGGCCGGGGTGCGGGACCCGTTCCTGGAGGAGTTCCGCTGGCTGCTCGAGGAGTTGCGCGTCGCGTTGTTCGCGCAGGAACTGCGCACGCCGTCGCCGGTCTCGGTGAAGCGGCTGCAGAAGATGTGGGAAGGGAGGCCTCGTGCTTGAAGTGTTTGCTGCATTCACCAAAGCCGGACGCGACCTGACGCGCCCCGGCATGCTTTGGCACGCGGTCTGGCCGATGCTCGTCGCCCTAGTGGCTTGGGGCTTCGTTGCCAGCCTGGTGTGGGCGCCCGGCGTTGCGTTCATCGGCGGGCTGCTGCCCGGCTTCGATTTCTCCGCCTGGCCGTGGCTGGCCCACTGGGCTGCGGTGTTCCTGCTGCTCGCAGGCTTCGCTTCGCTGGTGTACGCGACGGCGCTCTTGCTCGTGGCCCTGATCGGGCTGCCGCGCATGCTGGCGCTGGTGGCCGCGCGCGATTATCCCGACGTGCTGCGCCACGGCGACAATGCCTTCTGGGGCAGCCTGTGGAACACGCTCGGGGCCTGCGCGATCTTCATCGTCGGCTGGCTGTTCACCCTGCCGCTGCTGCTGATTCCCGGCGCGGTGCTGGTGCTGCCGCTGCTCTGGACCGCGTGGTTCAACCAGCGCACCTTCCGCTTCGATGCGCTGGCCGAGCATGCGACGCGCATATTCCCTTCCTCAATCTGCTCTCGCCTGCGTTCACGGCGCTGGTGTTCGTGCACCTCGGGCTTGCGGGACTAAGGCAGTTGCGGCGCGAAAGCGGGGTCGAGTTGTGAGCGGCATCGAGCCCGCGGTGGACAACGGCTTTCTGCCGGAGCGCGCGCGTCTGCTGCTAGCGAGCTATCGCGCGCTGCTGGGGCGCGAACTCCTGCCCCGGGCCGCAATCGGCGAGGCGGCACGAGCGCTCTACCACGCACCCTTCGTCGTCCTTTCGCACGACACCGCCGCAGACCCCGTTTTCGTCTATGCCAATCTGGCGGCGCAGCGGCTGTTCGAGATGCCTTGGTGCGAGATCGTCGGCATGCCCTCGCGCTTTTCGGCCGAGCCGCTTGCGCGCGACGAGCGGCAGCGGCTGCTGGAGCGCGTGGCGCGCGACGGCTACATCGACGACTATGCGGGTGTCCGCATCGCCCGCAGCGGGCGGCGCTTCCGCATCGCGGGCGCCACGGTCTGGAACGTCAGCAGGGAGGACGGGCGTCTCGCCGGGCAGGCAGCGGCCTTTGCCGACTGGGCCCCGCTCGGCTGAGGGCCGTGGCTTGAACTCGGGCGGGCGCAATGCCAAGATGCGGGTCACGCGCGCCGGCGGGGCGCAGCCGAGGGAGACCGCATGAGACTGCTGCTGATCTGGATCGTCAACGCGCTTTCGCTGCTGGCGGTGGCGTTTTTGATGCCGTCGATCACGGTATCGAGCTTCGCCAGCGCACTCGTTGCGGCCTTGCTGCTTGGGCTTGTTAACGCGCTGGTGCGGCCGCTGCTCGTGCTGCTGACGCTGCCGGTCACGCTGCTTTCGCTCGGGCTATTCATCTTCGTCATCAATGGGCTGCTGTTCTGGGCTGTGGGATCGCTGATGCCCGGTTTCGTCGTCGGCGGCTTCTGGTCCGGATTCCTCGGCGCGATCCTCTACAGCATCGTGTCCTGGCTGCTTTCGGGACTGCTGTTGCGACCGACGAGCGCGAGGTAGCGGGCATGACAACCTCGAACAGGGGCTGGGGCGCCGTCATCATCGGCGACGAGATCATCCGCGGCAAGCGGCGCGACGGGCACTTCCCCAAGCTGGTCGAGCTGCTGCGCGCGCGCGGCCTGCATCTCGACTGGGTCGAGTACATCGGCGACGATCGCGCCCGGCTCGTCGAAACCTTCCGCCGCACCCTGCAGCAAGGCGACGTCGTATTCAGCTTCGGCGGCATCGGCGTGACGCCCGACGACCACACGCGCCAGGCTGCGGCCGCGGCCGCCGGCGTTTCGCTTGCGCTGCACCCGGATGCCGAACGCGAGATCCGCGCCCGCATGGCGGAAACGAACCAGCCCGTCATCCCGGCGCGGCTCGAGTTGGGCCACTTTCCCGTCGGCAGCCGGATCATTCCGAACCCGTTCAACCGGATTCCGGGATTTTCCTTCGGCGATCATCATTTCGTCCCCGGCTTCCCGCAAATGGCCTGGCCGATGGTCGAGTGGGTGCTGAACACCCACTACCGCGATCGGTTTCACGAAATCGACGAGATCGAGCGAGCAATTCGTGTCTGGGAAGGCATGGAAGGGCAACTGATCGAGCTCATGCGCAGTGTCGAGGCGAGGCACCCTGGCCTCACCGTTTTCAGCCTGCCATGCTTCGGCGACGAGAAGATTCGGCGACACGTCGAGCTCGGCGCACGGGGCAGCCCCGACGCCGTGGCCGCCGCCATGGAGATTATCGAGTCCGAGGTTCCCAAGCTGGGATACAAGTTCGAGCGCATCTGAGGAACAACGGCGCGCGGACGCTTGCCATAGCAGTGTCGGGTTGACGGGCCGCCTCATGGATCAAAGCGAAATCCTAGAGCGTCACGGGGTGACGGTGTCGGGTGCAGCCGGACGCCGGCCCATGCTGTTCATCCATGGCTTTGGCACCGACCAGACGGTTTGGACCGGCGTCGCCGCGGCTTTCACCGAGGCATTTCGGGTGGTCAGGTTCGACAACGCGGGGGCCGGACCCCGGGCAGACGAATTTCGGCAGAGCGACTATCTCGGCCTGCGCGCCTATGCCGGCGATGCGCTTCGGGTCGCACGGGCACTCGACCTGCGGGACGTGGTTGTCGTCGGCCATTCGGCCGGTGCCATGGTGGGCCTGCTCGCCGCGGTCGCCGAACCCGACAGATTCTCGGCGCTGACGCTGATCAGCGCGTCGCCGCGCTATCTCGACGACGAAGGCTATCGCGGCGGCTTCACCAAGGACGACTTGGATCGCCTGTATTCAGCGATGATGGCCGACTATGGGGGCTGGGCCGACGAGTTCGCCCTAGCCGCCATGCGCAATGGCCAGCGGCCGCAACTCGCCTTGCGGTTTGCCGAAGCACTGAAGGCAATTCCGCCGGAGCGGGCACTTACAGTGCTCTGCTCGATCTTCCAGTCGGACCATCGCGCCGATCTCGCGGGCGTGAAGTGCCCGACGCTGATCATCCAGTCGAGCGAGGACCTGGCAGTACCGGTCGACGTCGCGCACTATCTCCGCATGAACATCGAAGATTCCGAACTTGCGCTGATTGAAGCGATGGGGCATTTGCCGCACGTCAGTGCGCCGGATGCAGTTGCGGAGGCGGTTCGCGGCTTCCTGGCGAAGCGCGGCCTGCTCGGCGGGTAAAGCGTGGCGTGGCGGGTTTTGGTGTGGCAGAAACACAAACGCCCCTTGCGGGGCGTATGTGTATGGTTGGGAAGTCTGGCGCTGACCTACTTTCTCGCACGGAGTGTGCAATATCATCGG
>JBLNBJ010000169.1:0-14709 GCA_050259835.1 Ignavibacteria bacterium
GGCCGCCGGGCGCCCCGGGCGGTGGCCCGTCCGCCGAAGGCGGCGCCGACTGCACCATCGAGTAATCTCGAACGCCGCGCTTGCTTTTTACGGATAGCTGTATGAATATACAGTTATCCGAAGGAGCAATCCATGGCCGCCGACCTCACCCCGCGCCAGCGGGAAATCCTCGATTTCATCCGCAATTCCCTCGAAGTGCTGGGGGCGCCGCCGACGCGCGCCGAGATCGCCGGCGCCTTCGGCTTCGCCTCGCACAACGCTGCCGAGGAGCATCTCAAGGCGCTGGCAAAGAAGGGCGCCATTGTGCTCGACCCCGGCTCGGCGCGCGGCATCCGGCTGGTCGAGCAACTGGGCCTGCCGCTGATCGGCTCGGTGGCGGCCGGCAGCCCGATCCTTGCCGTCGAGAACGAGCGCGGCCGGCTGCAGATCGACCCGCGCCTGTTCACGCCGCGCGCCGACTACCTGCTGCAGGTGCGCGGCAACAGCATGACGGGCGCCGGCATCCTCGACGGCGATCTGCTGGTCGTGCATCGGACGACGGAAGCGAAGAGCGGCCAGATCGTGGTCGCGCGCATCGAGGACGAGGTCACCGTCAAGCGCTTGCGCCGCAAGGGCTCGCGCATTGAACTCGTGGCCGAGAATCCGGACTATCAACCTATCGTCGTCAGCGGCGACCTCGCCATCGAAGGCCTGGCGGTGGGGCTGATCCGCAACGGAGCAGCGCTCTAGAACGAGCGGTTTCATCATGGGACAGATTGCAATGCTTGCCGAAGTCCTGGCGCGGCCGGACATTTGGCGCGGCGATCGTTTCGCCGCCGCCTTGCCCGTGCTCGCCAGCGGCAACGCCGCCCTCGATGCCGAACTGCCGGGCGGCGGCTGGCCGCGCGGCGCGCTTTCCGAGTTGCTGCTCGACGGCGCCGGCATCGGCGAACTCGAACTCTTGATGCCGGCGCTGCGCGCCGTGCATGCCCAGCAAGGCCGCGTGCTGCTGGTCGATCCGCCGCATCCGCTGCATGCGCCGGCCTGGGCGGCGGCGGACCTCGACCTTGCGCGGCTGGTGGTCGTCACGCCGGCGTCCGAACGCGACGCCCTCTGGGCGATGGAGCAGGCGCTGGCGAGCGGCGCCGCCGGCGCCGTGCTGGGCTGGACCGCACGGGCCGACGCGCGCGCCGTACGCCGCCTTCAGGTCGCCGCGGCGGCCGGCGGCAACGCCGCCTTCCTGTTCCGGCCCGCGTGCGCCGCGCGTGAAACCTCGGCGGCGCCGTTGCGCCTTGCCTTGAGCGCCGACGCCGACGGCCTCGTCCTTGCGATCCTCAAGCGGCGCGGGCCGCCGCCCGCCGCGCCGCTGCATCTTCCTCTGCCGCGCCCCGCACGTCATGGATCCGCTCTGGCTGGCGCTCGACCTGCCCCGGCTGCCGCTCGACGCCCATCCCAGCCTGTCCGGGCCTGAGGCGGCGGACCGCCCGCGCGCCGTCACCGCCGCGGGCCGCATCCTCGCCTGCGACGATGCGGCGCTCGCGGACGGCATCGCGCCCGGCATGGGACTGGCGGCCGCGCGCGCCATGGCGCCGCGCATCGTCCTCGCGCCGCGCGAGCCGGCGCATGAGGCGGCCGCGCTCGAAGCGCTCGCCTGCTGGGCCGGCGGTTTCACCCCGCGCGTGGCATTGACGCCGCAGGCGCTGCTGCTCGAGATCGGCGGCTGCCTGCGCTATTTCGGCGGCGCGGCGAACCTCCTGACGGCCGTCGGCGAGGGCGCAGTCGCGCAGGGCTTCCACGCACAGACGGCCGTCGCGCCGACGGCGTTGGGCGCGCTCTGGCTCGCACAGGCCGGCACGGCGGCGATCTGCCCAGACCTGCCGGCATTGTCACGTGCTCTCGATACCTTGCCGCTCTTGCCGCTGCCGCCGCGTGCGCAGGAACTGCTGCGCGGCTTCGGCGTGCGCACGCTGGGCGAAGCGCGCCGCCTGCCGCGCAGCGGCGTGGCGCGGCGCATCGGGGCGGAGGTGATGGCGGCACTGGCGCAGGCCTACGGCGAACTTCCGGATCCGCAGCGCGATTTCATCTTCCCGGAAATATTCGCGCAGGGCGTCGAATTCCCGGCGCCCGTCGACAATGCGGGCGCGCTGCTGTTCGTCGCCCGGCGCCTCGTGGCCGCGCTGGCCGGCTGGCTGGCCGCGCGCCAGGCCGGCATCGAACTTTGCGTGCTGGAGTTCGCGCATCGCGGCCGCGAGGCGTCGCGCCTCGAACTGCGCTTCGCCGCCGCGACGCGCGATCCCGCGCGCTTCGAGCGCGTGCTGCGCGAACGGCTGGAACGCCTGACGCTCATCGCCCCGGCCGAAGGACTGCGCCTCGTCGCCGCCGGCGTCGACCTGCCGGGACGCAGCGATGCCCTGTTCGGCAGCGGCCAGGCGAACGACGACGATTTTGCTGCACTGGTCGAGCGCCTGCGTGCGCGGCTCGGCGAAGAGCGCGTGCAGGGCATCGTGGCCGTCCCCGATCATCGTCCCGAAGCGGCGACGCGCCTGGCGGCGCAGGGAACCCGCGGCGAACCGGCAGCCGCGGGGCCGCGTCCCTTCTGGCTGCTGCCCGCCCCCGAACCGATCGCCGAGCGCGGCGGCCGTCCTTGGCGCAAGGGCCCGTTGCGGTTGCTGGCCGGGCCGGAGCGCATCGAGTCGGGCTGGTGGGGAGAGGGTGAGGGCCTGGGCGATGCGCGCCGCGACTATTTCGTGGCCCTCACCGCGGATGCCCGCTGGGCCTGGGTGTTCCGCCAACTGGGCGCACCGGGCGGATGGTTTCTGCACGGCTGGTTCGGCTAGCCCGGCCCTTGTGGAATCCCACAGGTTCCCTGCTACGAACGTCATACGCTATTCTCATGGCTCCGGCGTTGCCGCCTGCCATCGGAGAACGACATGAAAAGAAAACTGGTCCTCGTCCTCGCCAGTCTTGCGCTGACGGCTCACGCCGAAGACCTCGTGCGCCTGGGCAACCTCAAGTTCGCGCACTACGGCGCCGTCTCCTACATGAAGGAGATCTGTCCCAAGTACGGCATCAGGCTCGAGGAGCGCATGTTCCCGAAGGGCCCGGACATCATGCCGGCCATCGTCGCCGGCGAGATCGACATTGCGGCGCTGGCCTCCGACGGCGCCATCTCCGGCCGCGCCAACGGCGTGCCGCTCTACACGGTGGCGGGCTTCGCCAAGGGCGGCGCGCGCATCGTCGCGGGCGCCGAGACCGGCATCAAGACGCTCGCCGACCTGAAAGGCAAGAAGGTCGGCGTCACACGCGGCGGCGCGCAGGAACTGCTGCTCTACGCCGAGCTCGAGAAGGCCGGCCTCACCTGGGCCGACAAGCCGGGCAAGGACGTGCAGATCGTCTTCCTCGCCTTCGCCGACTTGAACCAGGCGCTGGCGGCGAAGCAGATCGACGCCATGTGCCAGTCCGAGCCGCAATCCTCGCAGGCGATCAACAAGAAATTCGGCGTCGAGATCGTCAAGCCCTACGACACGCCGATGGGCGAGCCCTACCGCCTGCTGGTGATGACCGAGAAGCTCCACAACGAGAAGCCGGACGTGGCGCTGCGCGTCATGAAGTGCTTCGTCGAATCGACGGCGACCTTCAAGAAGGACATGAACCTCGCGGAGAAATACGTGCGCG
Organism: Ignavibacteria bacterium; assembly: GCA_050259835.1. Classification (GTDB taxonomy): domain Bacteria; phylum Pseudomonadota; class Gammaproteobacteria; order Burkholderiales; family Rhodocyclaceae; genus Nitricoxidireducens. The sequence goes on from JBLNBJ010000169.1 coordinate 3,655, forward strand.
AGCAGATGTTCAAGAACCAGATCACGCCGCAGGACTTCAAGGACGCGATGGACAACGCGGCCTACACCTACGACGTCACGCCCCAGCACATCGACGTCACCACGGACTTCATGAACAAGTACGGCGTCGGCCGCATGGCGAAGCCGCCCAAGGCCGCCGAGTGGGTGAAGCTCGACCTGCTGAAGAAGGCCAAGGCCGATCTGAAGGTGCAGTGACGGCATGGCCCGCGTGAGGGACGCGCTGCGCGGCCTCTGGGTGCCGCTCGCGGTGCTCGTCGTCTGGGAAGCCTGCGCCCGCGCCGGCTTCGTTTCGCCCATCGTGCTGCCGGCGCCGAGCGCGGTCGCGGCGAAGTGGTGGGCCTCGCTGCTGCCTGCCCAGGGCTTTGATCCGGCGGCGCAATCGCGTCTGGCGTGGCTGCTCTCGGGCGAACTCGTGCAGGACGCTGCGTCCAGCCTGTATCGCGTCGTCGTCGGCTTCGTCGTCGGCGGCGGCTTGGCGCTGCCGCTGGGGCTTGCCATGGGGGCCAAGCCGCGCTTCTACGACCTCTGCAACCCGCTGGTGCAGGTGCTGCGGCCGATTCCGCCGATCGCCTACATTCCGCTGGCGATCCTCTGGTTCGGGCTCGGCAATCCGCCGGCGGTATTCCTGATTGCGATCGGGGCGTTCTTCCCGGTGCTGATGAACACCATCGCCGGCGTGCGCAACGTCGATGGCATCTACCTGCGCGCTGCGCGCAACCTCGGCGTCGGCGAATGGACAATGTTTTTGCGCGTGATCCTGCCGGCGGCGACGCCGTACATCCTCGCCGGCGTGCGCATCGGCATCGGTACTGCGTTCATCGTGGTGATTGTCTCGGAGATGATCGCGGTGAATGACGGACTCGGCTTCCGCATCCTCGAGGCGCGCGAGTTCATGTGGTCGGACAAGATCATCGCCGGCATGTTGACCATCGGGATGCTCGGGTTGGCGCTCGATACGGCGGTGAGCCGGTTGAACAACCATCTGTTGCGGTGGCATCGTGGGTTGGAGCATTAGGGTGAGTGGCGCAGCGTTCGCTTTGTTACGTGCCGCTGTTGGCCGGGCCGCGGGGGTGCCCTGCTGCGCTCCGTGTCCCCCGGCCTAAAATAGCTATAAATCGTCGGCCTCCTCCTTTACCTACGCGCAGCAGGCCACCCCATCAGCCCGGCGAGCAACCGTACGAGAGCCGATGCGCCAATGCACCACCGCCGCGGAGCCGAGGGTGGCGGGTGGTCGTCGACGCGTAGGTAAAGGAGGAGGCGGACGCCTTATCGATCTTGTCCGCCGGGGGACACGAAGCGGCGACGACTACCCGTCGCCCTCGGCGGGTCGAAGGCATAGGGTCTTAAGTCCATGAGCCAGATCATCGCCAACAAAGTGCAAAAGGTCTTCAAAACCGCCGACCGCGAAGTCGTCGCGCTGAAGGACATCGACCTCGAAATCGGCAAGGGTGAATTCGTCTGCCTGCTCGGCCCCTCGGGCTGCGGCAAGTCGACGCTGCTCAATGCCGTCGCCGGCTTCTCCCTGCCCACCGGCGGAGAAATCAAAGTGGAGGGGCGCGTCGTAACCGCCCCCGGTCCCGACCGCGGCATGGTGTTCCAGGAGTACGCGCTTTTCCCCTGGATGACCGTCGCGCAGAACATCGCCTTCGGCCTCGAGGTGCAGAAGAAACCGAAGGCCGAGATCGCGGCGACCGTCGACAAGCTGCTCGCAATGCTGAACCTCGGCGACTTCCGCGACCGCTTCCCGAAGGACTTGTCGGGCGGCATGCGGCAGCGCGTGGCGATCGCGCGCGTGCTTGCGCTCGACTCGCCGATCATGCTGATGGATGAGCCGTTCGGCGCGCTCGATGCGCTGACGCGGCGCACGCTGCAGGACGAGTTGCTGCGCATCTGGGCCGAGACCGGCAAGACCATCCTGTTCGTCACGCATTCGATCGAGGAGTCGATCTATCTCGCCGATCGCATCGTGGTCATGACCTACCGGCCGGGCACCATCAAGCGTGACCAGCGCGTCGCGCTCCCGCGTCCGCGCGATCCCTCTGCTGCGGGCTTCAACAATCTCAAGCGCGAGCTGAGCCAGCTGGTGATGGAGGAGCAGCGGCGGCACGCGGCCGAGGAAATGCACGCCGCCGTCCATTGACCATGACGGCGTTGGGTGTCGGGGTTTCCCGACGGATTTTTCCCTTCAGGCGGTGCATACTTGCCGCGCGTCGCCGCGAGGCGGCGCACCCTGAATCCAACGGGAGAACCCCATGAAGAAACATATCCTCATCACGCTCGGCATCGCAGGCCTGCTGGCCGCAGCCGGACCCGCCCTGGCGGACAAGCCCTCGTGGGCGGGCGGCGGCGAGAAGCACGGCAAGGGCGGCGGCGACCGCGACCACCAGGAAGCGCGCGACGAAGGCCGGCACGACCGCCATGAAGGCGGCACCCGCGTCGACGTGAGCTTCCGCTTCGACAGCGACGCGCGCCGCACCATCGCCGACTACTATGGGGCACAGGCGCGCGGCGGTCATTGCCCGCCCGGTCTGGCCAAGAAGCACAACGGCTGCCTGCCGCCCGGACAGGCGAAGAAGTGGCAGATGGGCCGGCCGCTGCCGGGCGACCTGCGCTATTACGACCTGCCGCGCGAACTGGTGGTACGCCTGCCGCCGCCGCCGCCCCAGCACCGCTACGTGCAGGTGGCCGGGGACGTGCTGCTGATCGCCGTCGGCAGCAGCATGGTGGTCGACGCCGTGCAGGACATCCTGCGCTGACGATGCATCGCGGAGCCCCGTTCGGGGCTCCGCTTCCCGCGCGCGGCGGGAACGTTGTGCCGCTTTGCCTGTCGATTCCGGATCGGTTGACGAGGAGCAGGCAGTGGCGATTTTCGGCAAGAAGCGACCTCCCGAAGACAATCCCGTGCCCGAGTCGGAAGCGCCGGCACCGGCTGTCGCGGAGGAATCCCGCAAGGAGCAGCATGCGCCGCCGGCCGAGCCCGGCGAAGGCAGCCGGCTGGTCGTCGGCTCGAATGTCCGTCTGACGGGTTCCGAGATCAGCGACTGCGACACCGCGATCGTCGAGGGCCGCGTCGAGGCGACGGTCGAGGGGCGCGTGATGCAGATCACCGAGACCGGCATGTTCACCGGTACCGTGACCATCGACATGGCGGAGATCCGCGGGCAATTCAACGGCGAACTGACGGTGCGCAAGCGCCTCACCGTGTGCGGCACCGGCAAGGTGAAGGGCAAGATCCGCTACGGCGCGCTGGTGGTCGAGGAGGGCGGCGAACTGTCGGGCGACGTCGATTCGCTCGCGACTTCGACGACGACGCTGCCGGGCAAGTCGCCCGCGACGCCGATGCCCAAGCCGGAGGTCGTGCAGGGACTCTCGTCGCGGGGCAACGCAGGCTAACCTGACGGTCGGGCGCCCCCGTTGCGCGAGCTATACTGTACGGACGTACAGTATATTTCCCATGTCTCCATGTCTCTCCCCGGCTACGCCGAACTCCACTGCGTTTCCAATTTCAGCTTCCTGCGCGGCGCCTCGCATCCCGAGGAACTCGTCGCCCAGGCGGCGCAGCTTGGCTATGCGGCGCTCGCGCTGACCGACGAGTGCTCGTTCGCCGGCATCGTGCGCGCGCACGTGGCCGCGAAGGAGGCCGGGCTCAAGCTGATCGTCGGCACGGAATTGCGGCTGGCCGACGGCTTGCGGCTGGTGCTGCTGGCGCAGAATCGCGCCGGCTACGGCAACCTGTCCGCGCTGATCACGCTCGGCCGGCGGCGCGCGGAGAAGGGCGACTACCGGCTCACGCGCCATGATCTCGAAGGCTGGGACGGCGGCGGCGTGCCGGATTGCCTGGCGCTCTGGATCGCGCCGGACGATGCCTGCGAGGCGGATGCGCGCTGGCTGGCGGAACGCTTTTCGGGCCGCGCCTGGATTGCCTATGGGCCCTTCCTCGCGCCCGGCGACGCCGAACGGCTCGAAGGCCTGCGCGTCCTGTCGGCGCGTTTCGGGTTGCCGCTGGCGGCGGCCGGCGACGTGCACATGCACGCGCGCGGCCGGCGTCCGCTGCAGGATGTGCTGACCGCGCTGCGTCTGAAGACTTCGGTCGACCGGGCCGGCGCCGCGCTGTTTCCCAACGGCGAGCGCCACCTGCGCGGACGCCTCGCGCTCTCAAGGCTCTATCCGGCGGAACTGCTCTCGGAAACGCTCGCCGTCGCGGCGCGCTGCGATTTCTCGCTCGACGAGTTGCGCTACGAATATCCGGACGAGGTCGTGCCGCACGGACAGACGCCGCAGAGCTACCTGCGCGCGGAGGTCGAGCAGGGATTGGTCTTGCGCTATCCGGGCGGCGTGCCGGACAAGGTGCGCGGCCAGGTCGAGCACGAGCTGGCGCTGATCGCCGAGTTGCGCTACGAGGCCTATTTCCTCACCGTCTACGACATCGTCGCTTTCGCGCGCGGCCGCGGCATCCTCTGCCAGGGACGCGGCTCGGCGGCCAATTCGGCGGTCTGCTACGCCCTCGGGATCACGGCCGTCGATCCGGCGCGCGCCGAGATGCTGTTCGAGCGTTTCATCTCGAAGGAGCGCAACGAGCCGCCCGACATCGACGTCGACTTCGAGCACCAGCGGCGCGAGGAGGTGATCCAGTACCTCTACGACAAGTATGGCCGCGAGCGCGCCGCGCTGACCGCCGTGGTGATCAGCTATCGCAGCCGCTCCGCGCTGCGCGATACCGGCCGCGCGCTGGGTATCGACGTCGACAAGATCGACGCGCTGACCGCCAACCTCGCCTGGTGGGACGAGCCGGAACAATGGCCCGCGCGCTTCGGCGAGGTCGGCCTCGACGCCAGTAGCCCGCGCGTCGTGAAATGGATCGCGCTGGCACAGGGGCTCAAGGGCTTCCCGCGCCACTTGTCGCAGCATGTCGGCGGCTTCGTCATCTCGCGCGGGCGGCTCGATCGTCTGGTGCCGATCGAGAACGCCCGCATGGAAGATCGCAGCGTGATCCAGTGGGACAAGGACGACATCGACGCGTTGGGCCTCATGAAGGTCGACGTGCTGGCGCTGGGCATGCTCTCGGCGATCCGGCGCGCGCTCGAATGCGTGGCGCAAAGGCGCGGCCGTCCATTCGCGCTGGCCGACGTGCCGCCCGAGGATCCCGCTACCTACGCGATGCTCCGGCGCGCCGACAGCATGGGCGTGTTCCAGGTCGAGTCGCGCGCGCAGACGGCGATGCTGCCGCGCCTGGCGCCGCGCAAGTTCTACGACTTGGTGATCGAGGTCGCCATCGTGCGGCCGGGGCCGATCCAGGGCAACATGGTCCATCCCTACCTGCGGCGGCGGCAGAAGAAGGAAGCGGTCGTGTATCCGTCGGAGGCCGTGCGCGGCGTGCTCGAGCGCACGCTCGGCGTGCCGATCTTCCAGGAGCAGGCGATGCAGCTTGCCATCGTCGCCGCCGGCTTCACCGCCGGCGAGGCCGACCAGTTGCGCCGCGCCATGGCGGCGTGGAAGCGGCGCGGCGGCATCGAGCCCTTCCGCGACAAGCTGCTCGGCGGCATGGCGGAACGCGGCTACGCGCCGGAATTCGCCGAGGCGCTGTTCCGCCAGATCCAGGGCTTCGCCGAATACGGCTTTCCGGAATCGCACGCGGCGAGCTTCGCGTTGCTGGTCTACGTTTCGGCCTGGCTCAAGTGCCACGAGCCGGCCGCCTTCCTCGTCGGCCTCGTGAATTCGCAACCGATGGGCTTCTACCCGGTTTCGCAACTGGTGCAGGACGCGCGCCGCCACGGCGTCGAGGTGCGCGGCGTCGACGTGACGGCGAGCGAGTGGGAAACCGTGCTCGACGGTGCGGCGGTGCGCCTCGGGCTGCATCGCATCCGGGGCCTGGGGCAGGAGGCCGGCGAGCGCATCGCCACCGCACGGCGTGCTGCGCCGTTTGCGAACGTCGCCGACCTGGCGCGCCGCGCTGCCTTGTCGCGTGTCGATCTCGACGCGCTGGCGGCGGCTGGCGCGCTGGCGGGCCTGGCCGGGCACCGCCGCCAGGCGGCCTGGGCCGCGGCCGCGGTGCCCGTGCAGCGCGACCTGCTGTTCGACGCACCGGTCGCCGAAGAGATGCCGTCGCTGCCTGCGCCGCGCGAGGGCGAAGATTTGGTGGCCGACTACGCGCACCTGGGCCTCACGCTCGGGCGCCATCCGCTCGCGCTGCTGCGCGGCCGTCTCGATCGCTGGCGCTACGCGAAGGCGGACGAGTTGCGCGGGCTCGAGCACAACCGGCCGGCGCGCGCCGCCGGGCTCGTCACCTGCCGCCAGCGGCCCGGCACCGCGAACGGCGTGATCTTCCTCACGCTCGAGGACGAGACGGGGCTGGCCAATGTGATCGTCCACGAGAAGCTCGCCGAGCGGCAACGGCGCGAACTGCTCGGTGCGCGCCTGCTCGGCGTGCTCGGCGTGCTGAGCCGCGAAGGCGACGTCGTGCATGTCGTCGCCAAGCGGCTGATGGACCATACGGAACTTCTCGGCGCATTGCCGACCGTCAGCCGCGATTTCTGCTGACCGCCATCCGGCGTGCGCCAACCGGCGCGTCCTTCGAACTACGACTTTCACGGAATGTCGAATCGCGCATAGCAGGTGCAGCCATGCCGATCACCGCGATCCAGCCCATTACAGACTTCAGCGTCATCGTGCCGCCGAGCGCGACGGCACCGGCGGAACTGGTGTCCGTGGCCTCCGATCTCGTCACTACGCCGACTTCGAGCACCGTGGTCACGCTGGGCGAGACACAACCGCTGGGTACGGCATTGTTCGACGCATCGGGACAGCTCGTGACCGGAACGAGGTTCCAGTCCAGCGAGAGCCAGGCGCTTGCCGGAGAACTGCAATCGGCCATCGGCGCGTCTTCGGCGGGCTTCGACAGCTTCGCGGCGGCGCTCAATGCGGCGACGGTGGGCGGCACAGGCACGGGCGGCACGGGCACGGGCGGAACGGGGACCGGCACTGGCGCCGGCGGCACGGGGGGCACGAGCCCAAGCTTCGCTGCGCTCGCGCTTGAAATGAGCATCCTCAACGCCGCGGGACTCACGAGCGCCGGCTCGGCAAACGCCTCCAGCCCCACCGACTTCAGCGGCGTGCTCGGCACGCAGCTCGAACTGGCGATCGCCGGCATCGGCACCGGAACGGGCACTGCGACGGCGACGGGCAATGCCGTCAACGCCACGACGACCGCTGCCACGGCGCCGAGCCCCGCGCTGGCCGCCGCGAACGCGAACACCGTCACCGCGATCCCGACCACGCCGACCGCGACGGCAACCCCCGCCACGGCGACCGCGACGCCCGCCAACGCCACGGCCGTCACGCCGGCTGGCGCCGTGACGGCCACTACCACGCCGGCCGCGGCGACCGCCGCGGGAACGCCGACGCCGGCCATCGCCACGCCGACGGCAGTTCCGGCGACGACAGGCACGGGCACGACGGCGACGACGGCAGGCACGACCGGTACAGCCGGCACGGCGCCCATCACGACGACCACCGGCACCGCCGGTGCGCCGATGACGGCCGCCGACGTGCTGCAGCGCCTGGTCGCCGACGTCACCGGACGCGCCGTGTCCAACCTCATCGACCCCGGCTTCGCGTCCACCTCCGCCGGCATGTTCGTCAGCGCGGCGATCTTCCGCGCGATGAACGCCGACGCCCTGTCGACCACCACGATGGGCACCGCCGACATCGCCGGCACGCCGGCCGCGCCGGTGACCGCCATCCAGGCGCCGCGGCCCGTGTAATGGCTGGCCGCGCACCGCGGCCGCGTGAAGCGAATGCTATATTCGCGGCTCCCCGAAGGAGCTTGCCATGCTGATGAACGCCCGCGAATCCGCCCTGCTGGTCGTCGACGTGCAGGAACGCCTGCTGCCGCACATTCACGACTGGCAGCGCGTGCTCGAGAATTCCATCTGGCTGGTCCAGGTTGCCCAGAAGCTGGGCGTGCCCGTCATGGCGAGCGAGCAATACCCGAAGGGCATCGGCGCCACGCACCCGGATCTCGCGGCGCTGCTTCCCGCCGGCGCGACGGTGGAGAAGCTGCACTTCTCCTGCGTTGCGGCCAATTGCCTGGCGCCGCTGGCTGCCTACGAAAAGCCGCAGATCGTCATCTGCGGCATCGAGTCGCACGTCTGCGTGCAGCAGACGGCGCTGGAACTCAAGCGCGCCGGCAAGCAGGTATTCATCGTCGACGAGGCCGTCGGTTCGCGCCGGCCCTCGGACAAGGCGCTCGCGCTCGAGCGCATGCGCGCGCACGGCATCGACATCGTCAGCCGCGAGATGGTCGCCTTCGAGTGGCTGCGCGAGGCCGGCACGCCGCTGTTCAAGGAAGTGAGTCGCGATTTCCTGAAGTAACTCCGGCAGCAGCCGACCGGCCCTCTGCGCAGGAGGAGACCGGTCGGGCAGGGCGGCCGGATGGCGGCGATCTCTAAGCCGCCGCCGATACCTTGAACTGACCCACCATGCGGTCCAGCGCGCGCGCCGCGCCGCCGGTCATGGCGGTGCTGCGGCCGGTCGCCTCGACGGCCTGCCGCACGGCTTCCGCCGCCCCGGCGATGCTCTCGATGCGCCCGCCCGTGGCGCGCGTCGCGGCCTCGAGTTCGTCGATGGTCGCGAACAAGTGCTCAAGGATCTCCTGCACCTCCTGCTTGTCCGACGCCGCCTCCGCCGCCAGGCGCAAGCCTTCCTCCAGCTCGCTCATGCCGCCGTCCATGCTCGCGACGGCGCCTTCGGCACGCGCCTGCACGCCGGCGATCATGGCCGCGATCTCCTGCGTCGCGCTGCCGGTGCGTTCGGCGAGCTTGCGCACTTCGTCGGCGACCACCGCGAAGCCGCGTCCCGCCTCGCCGGCCCGCGCGGCCTCGATCGCGGCGTTCAGCGCCAGCAGGTTGGTCTGGCTGGCGATTTCGTGGATGACGGTGCCGATGCGGCCGATCTCCGTCGTGCTGGCTTCCAGATCGCGGATGGTGCGCGTGGCGTTGCCGACTGATTCGAGGATGCCGGCGCTGCGCGTTTGCACGAGGGCCAGTTGTTCGCGCGATGCCGCCGTGGCGTCGGCGACGGCCCGCCGCATGGCTTCGACCTTCTGGTTGGCCATGCCGATCTCCTCCGCCTGCTGGCGGATCGAGTCCTGGGTGGCGCGCATCTCGCCGACCATCGTGCCAGTGGTGCGGGCGGTGACCTGCGTCTGGGCCTGCAGGCCGGCATTGGTTTCGGCGATGTCGCCGGAGGTCTGGATGACGCGGCGGATGATCTGCTCGAGGTTGTCGATGAAGCTGTTGATCCATTGCGACATGACGGTCGTCTCGTCGCTGTTTGCGCCAGCGTCGGGCAGGCGCTGGCTCAGGTTGCCGCCGCCTTCGGCGATGGAGCGCAGCACGCCGTTGGTCGCGCGCAGGCGCTGGCCCAGCGGCTGCAGGCCGAAGCGGCGGAAGGCGAAGCCGCCGGCGACCACCATGGCGAGTTCGATCGCGCGCGCCGTCATGCCGGAAAGTCCGGCGAGTTCCCCGATCCCGGCACCGAGCGCCCAGGCCAACAGTACGATGGTCCAGTAGAACTTCTGCAACTGGTAGGCGACGCCGCGGAAGCGATAGACCTCCTCGAGGTCGGCTTCGCACATCATGCCCCAGCGGTCGGGCGAGCCGGGCAGCTGGAAGGTGACGCCCTTTCCGATCACCGGGATGTGCCGGTAGTCGGCATAGCCGGGATAGGTGACGAACAGGTTCTCGCCCTTGCGCATGGTCTCGCGCACGCCCGGATGGAGCTGGCCCGTGGCCGGGTCGTTGAAGACAAGTTCGAGCTCGGTATGGTGGCGCACCGCGACGGTGCCATAGGCGGTGCGCACGCCCTGTTTCAGGTTGTCGCCGTGGGTGAAGGCCGCGTCCTCGAAGCGCGAGCGCGACAGCGCGGTGCCGGGGCGGATCGCGGCGTCGAAGTTCGACTTCACCATGAAGATGTAGTTGTCGCCGGATTCGCGGAAGATGTGCCCGGCCTCGCGCTGGATCAGATCGCCCATGACGTCGTTCGGCACGCGCCCGCACACGGCGCCGATCACCTTGCCGTCCTCATGCAGCGGCTGATAGAACATCAGCGTGACGGCGTCATGAAAGCGCGAACTGGAAGGCGGCAGCGCCGCCGTGGCGGGATCGACGTAAGGGCCGTGCAGGAAGCGGCCACGCAGTCCTTCGGCCACCGCGCGCGGCGGCAGGTCGCGCGCACCGATGCGCGCTTTTGCGGTCGAGTCGATGACGACGCCGTTGCCATCGATGACGAAGATTTCCGAGAAATCGCGCGCCGCCTGCCGCTTGTCTTCCAGCGCACCACGGGAGGGCATGCCGTCGGCGAGCGCCTCCAAATGGTGCCAGCATTGCTCGGCCCATCCCTGCAGGAGGCGCATGCGCGTGTTGGCGAAACCTTCGAACGCGTGCTCGAGCGTGGCGTAGCGATCGCGATTGAGGAAGCAGGCCCAGCCCATGGCCAGGCGGCCGGTCTTGCCCCAGGTGGGCAGCCAGGCGCGTTCCGCGGGGGACAGCGACATCGAAGAACTTTTCAGCATGACAGACACCTCTTGTTACTTTCGTAGTAACCGTAAGAGCAAGAGGGATGCCGGAGCGCCGACGGCGCTCAGGAGGTCCGAGTCGCCCGCGCGAGTGCCTTCACGGCTTCGAACAGCGGCAGCGCCGCCACGCCGAGGGCGGCCGCCGCAAGCCAGCGCAGCGGACCGAGGGCGGCGAACGAGAACGCCGCCGCGACGGGGGCAAGCATCGTAATGACGGCAAGCGCGACCAGGGTGCCGCCGATGACCCAAAGCGCGGTGCGCGAGACGGCGCGCAGGGCCGCGGCGATGCCGGCACGCATCGAGCGGCTGCTGAGGATCAGTGCGCAGTTGGCCGACACCAGCGTGACGAAGGCGAAGGCCCGCGCCTCGGCGGCGCGGGCGCCGTTCGCCCCCAGCCCCCCGGTGGCGCCGCCGCGGCACGCCGCGGCCGCGGGGGCCCGTGCCCCGCGGTGGGCGGTATGG
>JBLNBJ010000170.1:0-12841 GCA_050259835.1 Ignavibacteria bacterium
TGTTTGAGGGGTTCGGGCTTGCCCACGCCCGCGAAAGGCTCGCGCTGCGTCTCCCGAATCAGCTTGTTGATCCGCTCGACCATGCGCTTGTCTTGCTTCTGCCAATAGAGATAGTCTTCCCATGCCTCGTCTGAGAAGATCAGTTTCACTTCGCCAGTTTCCGCTCAGTGCCCTTGCCGGCGTTCAGTTGTCCAACGGCCGAAAGAAGGCGCTTGGCGTTGGCCGGCGTGCGCAGAAGATAGGCGGTTTCTTCCAGCGCCTTGTAGTCCTCGAGCGAGAGCATCACAACGGACTGTTCCCCGTTGCGAGTAATGATCAAGGCTTCGTGGTCGTTGCAAACCTTGTCCATTGCGCTGGCGAGATTTGCTCGAACGGCGGTGTAGGTTATCGCGTCCATGTTGGTGCTCCGGGTATGTACGTAATACTGTACAGTGGTTGCGGGTCGAAGTCCAGCCTTTCGCCACAGACGCCCAACCCTGCCCGGCGCGCTTCGCGGCACAGCGTTCGATGCGCATAGCGTTGTTCGTCGTGCTGATGCAGCTCGCCTCGGTGGGGCAGGCGGACGTCTATAAGTGCGTGAAGGATGGACGGGCGACATTCCAGGAGACGCCCTGCGATCCAGCGAGCGCCGCGCCGATACGAATGGCAAGGAAGTCGTCGCTGGTGGGCTGTTTCGAATTCCGGTTCCATAGCCTTTCCGAAGGCTTCTCCTACTCGGAACGCATGGACGTCGTCGCGGAAGGCGGAAGATATTTCCTCACGGGAACCAAAGACAAAAAGCGCATGGAACTTCGTCCCGCCAAGCCGAGCGAGATCGAGTGGATGCGCAAAGGGGGCGCCGAGGGGATCGATGAAGGACTGGTCATCGCGGCGCTTTCAGGCGAGGGTGAAAGGCCCGTCGGAATCTATCGATCCGGGGATCTGATCTTCGGCTACTTCTTCCTCGCCAACGGCCCCGGGACGCGGGTCAGCTGCCAATAGGGCGGCATTCGCGCACTAGCGCATCGTCGAGCGTCCCTGACATTTCATTTTCGAGAGGCAGGTTTCATGAGCGGCTGCTGCAACAACGATTGTTCCCTCGACCGCCTCCGCGAGCGGCAGCGCGGAACCCTGCAGGCCGTTCTCGTCATCAACGCCGTGATGTTCGCCGTCATCGTGGCCGGCGCGCTGCACGCCAAATCCTCGGCGCTCCTGTCCGACAGCCTCGACAACCTCGGAGACGCGCTAACCTATGGGCTCAGCATCTACGCCGTCTCGCGCGGGCCTGTCGCCAAGGCCAAGGTCGCGCTGTTCAAAGGCGGCCTCATCCTGCTGGCGGCGCTCGCCGTTGTCGCGCAGATTGTTTCCAAGCTCCTGTCGCCGGTGGTGCCCGCCTTCGACGAAATGGGCCTGTTCAGCGTGGCCGGGCTCGCGGCCAACTCGATTTGCCTCTATCTCCTCTGGCGCCATCGCAACGAAGACGTGAACATGAGTTCGGTTTGGGAGTGCTCGCGCAACGACATCGCATCAAATCTCTCAGTGTTTGTGGCAGCCGGTGCAGTTTGGCTCACAGGCTCCGGGTGGCCAGACATTTTCGTTGCGTCGTGTTTGGTGGTACTGCTTATGCGGTCCGCCGTCCGCGTAATTTCGTCCGCAAGGGCAGAACTTGCCAAGGCAACGTAACCCGGCGGTGAACACGGACCTTGCGCGAAAAGTCAGACGAGCCGGTAAATTCAAGCGCCATGCAGCCCGGACATCGTGACGCGCTTGAACTCAAGATTCCCCCAGTACCGCTGGCGCTGCTTTTCGGCGGCGCCATGTGGGGGGCTTCGACTCAGCTGCCAGCACTCGCATTCGCACTGCCGGGACGCACTCCGGTTTCGCTGGCGTTGGCCTGCCTGGGGCTTGGCGTTATCTTTGCCGGCATCGTGGCGTTCCGCAAGGCCGTGACGACGCTCAATCCCATGCGGCCCGGCGCCGCCTCTGTCTTGGTGACGTCCGGGCCGTACAGATTCAGCCGAAACCCCGTGTACCTCGGGCTGCTGCTGGCGCTTTGCGGCTGGGCCGTTCATCTGTCGCACGCCGGAGGGTTCTTGCTCTTGCCGGTGTTCGTCGCCTACATGAATCGGTATCAGATCGTGCCGGAGGAACGGGCGCTTTCCTCAAGATTCGGCGAGGACTTCGCCGCCTACCAACGGAGTGTGCGCAGATGGCTATGAGGCGTGGATTGCAGTCGAAACTTTTCGACACCGGCAAAGGCCGCCTGATCTGGAGCGGAAAGGATGAGGGAGGGCAGTTCTATGGACAGAAGGTCTGGAGCGACGGGCGGATGTACCGCTTTCTGTTGGAGCGCCTACGCGCTGATGGCATGATAAGAATTCCGGAATCCGGTCCGGTCATCAACGTCGGCGCCCAATGAAGACCAGGGCGCCGGAGGCGCGACGAGTCCCGAATTCAAACCGTTAGACGAACGAAGACACCCCATGCAATTCGAAACCTGGCTCGTCTACCTCGTCGCATCGACCGGACTTTCCCTCTCGCCGGGACCGAACAGCCTGCTCGCCCTGACTCACGGCGCGCTGCATGGCCGGCGCATGGCCTTGTTCACCATCTTCGGCGGCTCGCTCGGTTTCGTGGTCCTCATTGCCGTCTCCATGTTCGGCATCGGGGCCCTCATCAGTTCGTCGGTCGCATGGCTCACGGTGCTCAAGTGGCTCGGCGGCGCCTATCTCGTGTGGCTTGGCATCCAGGTCTGGCGCGCGCCGCCGATCGCCCCGAAACTGGAGGAAGTCCAGCGGCAGGCCAGCGCCTGGTCGCTGTTCCGGCAGGGCGCGTTGTCCGCCGCCACCAATCCGAAGGGCCTGCTGTTCTTCACGGCCTTCCTGCCGCACTTCATCGAGCCGGGCCGCAGCCTGCTGCTCCAATTCGTCGTGCTGGCCGGCACCTTCGTGGCGACGGAAGTGGTCACCGAGTACTTCCTCGCCTGCGCGGCACACCGAATCGGCCCGTGGCTGGCGCGCGTCGGGCGTCGGTTCAATCGCGGCTGCGGCGGCCTCTTCATGGCGCTTGGCGCGGCGCTGCCGCTTCGTGCCTGACCATCGGCCCGCAGCCGTGCACATCGCGCCCGAACCCGCCGCCCAGGAAGTGACCGCGCTGCTTGCCGAGTGCGGCTTGCCGACCGCGGACATTTCGCCCCGCACGTCCCTGCGGTTCTTCGGGGTGCGGGACGGAGGCAGGCTCGCGGCGGTCGTCGGCGTCGAACTCCATCCTCCCGTCGCCCTGCTGCGCTCCCTCGCGGTGCTGCCGTCCTGGCGCGGTCGCGGCTGCGGCCGGGCGCTGGTCGGTTTTGCCGAATCGTTCGCGGCGTCCCAGGGCGTCGAGACGCTGTTTCTGCTGACCGCTACGGCAGAGGAGTTCTTCCGATCGCTCGGCTATGCGCCCGCGCTGCGCGATGCCGCGCCTGCCGCCATTCGGGCGACGCCGCAGTTCGCCAGCCTCTGCCCCGCCACGTCGTCGTTCCTGTCGAAGCATGTCGGCGCCGCCAAACAGACTCTTCAACCAGGTGAATCTCAAATGCCAATCCAGTCGTCGGCCTGCAGTTCCTCCGGTTCGGGAAATCCCTGCGATGTCCTGTTGCAGTTTCTATGGCGGCCTCCCGTGACGGAAGCCGGTCTTGCGCAGTTGCTCGGCAAGGGCTGCTGCGATGTGAATGCGCCCAACAGTGCGGGCATGAGCCCGCTCAAGGCTGCGGTGATGAACTGCGGCTTCACCATTGTCCAGATGCTCATCGAGGCGGGCGCAAGGGTGTCGGCCGATCTAGTCGAGTTCGCGCAACGAAGCTATCCAAGCAAGACAGAGATCATTGGCGCGCTGAAGTCTGCCTGTCTCAAGGCCGAGCTCGAGCGGGAACTGTCCGCCAAAGGCTCCACCAAGAAGTTCAAGGTCTGAACGAACATGGCCCAGCTTAGCAAAGCCTCGATCCTCGTCTTGCTGTGCGTCGTCTCCGCCGTGGCGCCGGCTCAAACCCAGGAGCCCGTCCGCATCATCAAGGAGGGGAACGGAAACGTCGTCAATTTCCGCGCGGAGGGAAGCCTGGCCTCCACGCAAGCCGTGAATTGCATCCCGCTGGCCGAAGCGAAGAACAGCTTCACCCCGCCCGATCTCTACAAGGGCGTGCTCGATTGCCTCGCCAGGGACAACTACGAGTCTGCGGCGGAGCTGTTCGCGCTGGCGGGAATCTACGGGCGCTTCGATGCCGAGCGCGTGGCCGACAAGACGGCGGGGCAGGCGAAGACCGTGCTCATCATGAACGCGTTTGCGGCCGTGTCCGACGAGAAGAAGTCGCGCTTCAACGCGGCGCTCGGCCGGATCACGGGCTCGCCGGAGGTGCTGGGCAGGCTGTGCCGGCAAGTGGCGGCGGTCGGGATGCCCGATTACTATCCGAGCTACATGATCCTGCACGGCATCCGCGCATTCACCGGCAATCCGCACGAGGGCGCGATCGTCAAGGACTTCGATGCGTCCGGCGTGTGGAAGAATCTCCAGTCCGCCTATCTTCACTGTCCTGCATGAGGAAGCGTGCATGAGCAGCGCCTACGTCGTCGGCCACATCACCGTGAAGAACCCCGAGTTGTGGGCCGAGTACCGCAGCAAGGTGCCCGGGACGCTGTCGCCCTGGGGCGGCGAACTGGTGTTCCGCGGCAAGCAGTTGGCGGCGCTGGCCGGCGAGAATCCGCATCCCGACATCGTCGTCATCCGCTTCCCGAGTGTGGCGGCGCTGAACGGCTGGTTTTCGTCGGACGCCTACCAGGCGCTGATTCCGCTGCGTCAGCAGGCGGCGGACATGGTGCTGCTGTCGTACGAAGCTTGACGCGCCGGCGGCGCGTCAGTGCGCCGCCGGATCCCGAACGTCCGCCCGCGGCCGGACCAGCGCGCTGCGGGCCGCCGCGATCACCGGCTTCGCGCGTGTCGCCATGTAGGCCGCCATGCCGCGCGGCGTGGTGTTGAACACCCAGCCGGTCCAGACGTCTTCCGAATCGGGGTTCCAGCGGCCGGCGGCCCAGGCCGGGCCGGTGACGAGATTGAGTTCGCCGATCTCGGCGGAGTCGCAGCACCAGGCGAGCACATCATGGAGCAGGCGGCTGCCGGGGGCCGCGTCGGCGTAGGCCTCGTCGTAGGCGATCTTCAGGAGGTTCATGCGGCGGCCGGAGATCAGCGCAAACTGGGCGGCGATCGGCCGGCCCGAAAGCGTGAGCAGGTTGATGGCGCAGCGGCGCTCGGCGCCGAAGCGGCGCGCGAGCTCGCGGTAGAACGCCTCGACGCCGGGGTTCAGCGCGATCGCGCTGCGGCAGCCGCCCTTCCAGCCGGAAGCCTCGATGCGCAGGAACTCGGCGAGGGCGGCGTCCAGCGCGCCGGGCTCGCGCACCACCTCCATGGCGACGCGGCCGTATTGCTCGAGCTTGCGGCGCTGGCGGCGCAGGTTGCGCGCGAAGGCGGGCGCAACGTTGCGCAAGGCCGTGTCGAGGTCGTCGCAGGGGAAGTGCATGCTGCTGGCGCTGCGCGCGACGGCGAAGCTCACGGGGGCGGCCTGCAGCGCGCGCAGCGCCACCGAGTTGTCGAGCAGATGCGGCAGGTGCAGCGCATCCCAGGAGGGCGCCGGGTGGCGCGCCAGTTCGCGCACCAGGCGGCTGAGCAGGGCGGCGCTGTCCTCGTCGCGCGCGGCAAGGACGTCGCACAAGTCGATGTGCGGCGCGAAGGGCAGTTCCCACACCGCGAGCTCGACGCCCGCCAGGGTGCGCAGCGCGCGGCGCAGCGGAAAGATGCCGATGGTGCGCCCGGCGCGGCGGAAGGCGAAGAAGTGCAGCTCGTCGGGCCGGCGCTCGAGATGCGCGAGGACCGCGGCGTGCCAGGCATGCTCGTGGTGGAAGCGCCGGTCGCGCAGCGCGGCGGAGAGCGCGGCCCACTCGTCGCGCAGGGCAGCGAGCCCCGTCATTCCGCAGAGTCGGCTCACTTCCACCGGCGCCGCGCGCGGCCGCGCGACGCATGCGCTCCGGACGGCCAGCATGCCGTTCATGCGCGCGATCCCGGGCGAAGGGCGGGGCGCAAGGCGTTCATCCCATCAAGGCGCTTCCGACGAGGCCAGCGGATGCCGGCGGGCCTCGGGCCACAGCGCGGCGTAGGCGGCCAAGAGCTTGGGCGCCTCGTAGTCCCAGGCCAGTTCGCCCACCACGCGCGCGCGCCCGACGGCGCCCATGCGGCTTCGCAGCTCGGCATCGTCGAGCAGCTGGAGGATCTTGTCGGCGAGGTCGGCGGCGTCGTTGGGGCGCGCATAGAGCGAGGCTCCGCGCGCCGACCAGCGGCCCTCGGTGAGGTCGAACTGGACGATGGGCTTGCCCAGCGCCATGTACTCCATGATCTTGTTCATGGTCGACTTGTCGTTCATCTCGTTGGCCACGTCGGGGTTCACGCAGACGTCGGCGGTGTTGAGCATGGCGAGCAATTCGTCGTCCGGCACGCGTCCGGTGAACGTCACGTAGTCCGCCACGCCCAGCGTGCGCGCCAGCGCCTTCATCTCCTCGAGCGAAGTGCCGCCGCCGACGAGGCCGAAGTGCACGTCGTTGCGGCCGCAGGTCTTGACGATGCGCTGCGCCGCCTGCAGCAGGTACTCGACGCCTTCCTGGCGCCCCATGACGCCGACGTAGCCGACCAGGAAGCGCCGGCCGAGCTTGAGCGCCGGCTGCGGCGGAAGGATCCGCATGCGCTCGAGGCTCGGGCCGCTGCGCACCACGAACACCCGCTCGCGCGGCATGCCGCCGCGGTCGATGGCGATCTGCCGATAGGATTCGTTGGTGGCGATCGACACGTCGGCGGTGCGGAAGGACAGCCGCTCGAAAGCCAGCAGCAGGCGCCAGAAGAAGTCGCGCCGGCCGAACTTGGCCTCGTAGAGCTCGGGGCACAGGTCGTGGTGGTCGAACACGAACTTCCTGCCGAACAGCTTGAAGAAGCCGCCGATCAGGAAGAACAGGTCGGGCGGATTGCAGGCGTGCACCACGTCGAAGCCGCGCGTGGCGAAGAGTCGTAGCGCGAGCCAGCCGGCGCGCAGCAGCGCCGCGCCGTACTCGATCGCATAGCCGGCCGCGCCGCTCGCCTCCAGCGGCAGCGGATAGCGATGGATGTGGATGCCGTCGATGAGCTCGTAGCGCCGCTCGCAGCCGCGCCCGGTGGGGCAGACGATGCTCACCTCGTAGCCGGCGCCGCGCAGAGTGGTCGCTTCCTGCCAGACGCGCCGGTCGAAGGGGCTCGGCAGGTTCTCCACCAGGATCAGCACGCGGCGGCGGCGCGCGGCGATGCGCTCGCCGGCCGGCGCGGCTTCGGGACGCAGCGCGTCGTCCTCGTCGTCGTCCGCGCGGCGGCGCGCGATGGCGGTCAGCACGGCGGCCATGGCGGCCTACCAGCAGATGCCTTCGTAGACGCCCGAGATGCTGCGGGTGTCGCGGATGCGCACGAAGTCCACGATGGTCTGGCCGAACTCGAGGCGCTTGGGCACCTCGCGGAACTCGGCGGCGGCGTTGCCGATGACGATGACGCGCGCGTGGTTCAGCACGTCGTCGATGGAGGAGACCATCAGCCGCGAGATGTGCGGGATGTGGTTGAGGATGTAGTCGCGGTTGGCGCCGCGGATGCTGGCGATGCTGACGCTGCGGTCGTAGATGCGCAGGTCGTAACCCTTGCCGACCAGGCGTTCCGCCAGCTCGACCACCGGGCTTTCGCGCAGGTCGTCGGTGCCGGCCTTGAACGAGAGCCCGAGGATGCCGACGCGCCGCTCGCCGCGGTCGATCACGGCCTGCAGGCCGCGCTCGATCTGCAGCTGGTTGCTCGGCAGGATGGCGTTGAGGATCGGCAGGTGGAGGTCGAGCGCGCGCGTCTTGTGCAGGATGGCGCGCAGGTCCTTGGGCAGGCACGAGCCGCCGAAGGCGAAGCCGGGCTTGAGATACGTCGGCGCGATGTTGAGCTTGGTGTCCTGGCAGAAGATGTTCATGACGCCATGGCCGTCCACGCCCAGGCCCTTGCAGAAGTTGCCGATCTCGTTGGCGAAGCCGACCTTCAGCGCGTGCCAGGCGTTGTCGACGTACTTGACCATCTCGGCCGTCTCGATGTCGGTGCGCACCAGCGGCCCGGGCATGGCGGCATAGAGGCTGGCGAGCACGTCGCCGCTGGGCGCGCCGAGCTCGCCGATGACGGTCTTGGGCGGCTGGTGGAAGTCGGCCACGGCCGTGCCCTCGCGCAGGAACTCGGGGTTGATGCAGACGCCGAAGTCGGCGCCGGCCCGCTTGCCGGAACTCGCCTCGAGCGTCGGGATCACCACTTCGCGCATCGAGCCGGGCAGCATGGTGCTGCGCGCCACGACCACCGGCGCACCCGGGTGGGTGCGCAGCACGCCGCCGATCTGCTCGCACACGCGCCGCACGTAGGAAAGGTCGATGCCGCCGTTGGGCCGGCTCGGCGTGCCCACGCAGATGAAATAGATGTCGCAGACGGCGACGCCCGGGTCGGCCATGTCGCCGGTGGCGCGCAGGCGGCCGCGGCCGACCTGCTCTTCGATGATGCCCGCGATGTCGCGCTCGACGATGGGCGAATGGCGCGAGTTGATGAGGTCAACCTTCACCGTCTCGGGATCGACGCCGATGACGTCGTGGCCCGCCTTGGCGAGGCAGGCCGCCGAGACCACCCCGACGTAGCCGAGTCCCAATACGCAGATCTTCATTCGCTTCTCCTGACAGGCTGAACGGTGCGTTCCGAATGGACGGACGATAGCGGGCGCTCCGTGATTCCATTGGGCATGCGTTGCGAAGGGCGCTGGTCCGAACGGTCCAGCGCTGGGGGAAGCCCGATCAGCAGCGGATCTCGGTGCGCAGCACTGCGTCGCCGGAGATGCGCGCGTGCCAGTGCAGCGTGGGCGCCGGGCGCCGTTCGTCGAAGCGCGGCGAAACCCAGCCGGCGATGGGCTCGCAACTGCCGACGCGCAACTGCACGTCGGCGCCGTGGAGGTCGGGCAGCACGAGGAGGATCTCGCGGTTGCCGCGCGAGAGCCGGAAGCCTTCGGCGCCCGGGCGGATGTCGACGCCCTCGGCGCAATGGAAGAAGAGCTCGATGGCGTGCTCGCCGAACATCCTGAGGCGGTCTTCGATGGCGATCCGTCGACCCGGCTTGTCGAGCTCGATGCGGCGCGTGTGCATGACGGGATCGGCCAGGCGCAGGTAGCCGTCGTGCCAGCCCTCGAACACCTCGCGGGCCTCGTCTAGCTGCCAGACGTTGCAGCCGGCGCCCGCCTTGGCCAGCCACATGAAGTTGCCGCCCTGTTCCGACTGGTCGCAGCCGTCGACGCGCAGCGTGTTGTGCGCGGCGGTGCCGCGGAAATGCGCGCGCCATTGGCCTTCGGTGTGATAGGCGAAGGTGCCGGGATCGATCAGGAAGGGCAGGCCGCCCACCGAGAGCGTGAACGAGAGCGCGTCGGCGTGGCCGTGGGCGGCGATGCTGCGGTAGCCGAGCGGGCCCGCGTCGGCGACCAGGCGGATCTCGTCCGGCGTCTCGAAGTCTCTGCCCAGCACGTAATAGCCGCCGTCGGGAAAGGCCCGGCAGGCGGGCGCGCCAGGCGGCGTCGCGGGCAGCGCCTCGAACTCGGCGCGGGCGGCGTCGCCCAGCAGCCACAGCGTCTTGTCGTCGAGCGTGCCGGCCTTGGCCTTGAAGTCGGCGCGGCGGAACATCACGGCGCCGGTCGCAAGCAGGGAGCGGAACGGGCAGCCGCGCGGCGCCAGGCGCACGGCGGCGCCGTCGTCGGCATCGCCGAACATCGGCAGGTTGCCGCCCGCGTCCATGATGGCGGCGAGGTAGCCGATCATGGATTCCAGCCGCCGCGCATAACGCGCCGAAAAGGGAATGCCGGCAGCGCGGCCGGCGAGCAGCGGCAGCAGCAGCAGGTCGAGCACGAACTGCTGGTAGGCGACGGCCTGCTCGCGGTTCACGCCGTCCGGCGCGTTCTGCAGCAGCGCTTCGCGCTCGAGGATGGCGCGGGAAGCCGAGCGCCAATCGTCCGCACGCGGCCAGCACGGCCAGGTGACGGCGGCGATGAACAGGCCGGCCGCCTCGCCGATCAGGTGGTTGTTGGCCGAGGAGTGAAGCGAGAAATGGCCGCGCACGAAGCGGGCATGGTGGAACACCGACTCGAGCCATGCGTCGCGGAAACCATGGCCGGCCGGGCCTTCGAACAGCGGCGAGGCCGGCCCGCCGATGAGCTGCCAGGCGGCCGACCAGTTGATCAGGCGCAGCGCGGGCTCGAGCGCGCTCGACCAGTTGGGGCCGCGCCCGGGCGGGCAGGCGACGAACCAGCTTTCGAGCAGGCGGCGCAGCGCCGAGAGGTAGTGTTCGCGGCCCGACAGCGCCCAGGCCTGCGCCAGCGTCACGAGATGCAGGTGGCGGTTGGGTTCCCACAGGTACTTGATGTCGCCCACCAGGCGCGGGTCGCGGTAGTCGAGGCGCTTGCCGAAGACCAGCGGCGCCTCGACGCCGGTCTTGGGGTCGCGGTTCCAGCGCGGCGGATTGCCGAGGCTCACGTCGCGCAGCGCGAAGACGTCGAAGCGTCCGGCCGTGATGCGTTCGGCGGCAGCGAGGTATGGG
The DNA here is from genome assembly GCA_050259835.1 of Ignavibacteria bacterium. Lineage (GTDB taxonomy): Bacteria > Pseudomonadota > Gammaproteobacteria > Burkholderiales > Rhodocyclaceae > Nitricoxidireducens. The sequence goes on from JBLNBJ010000170.1 coordinate 10,654, forward strand.
GCGGCGTCCAGGCCTTGCGGCAGGCTCAGCCAGGCAGCGCCGGCGCGCGAGAGATCCGGCGGCGGCGCCGTGCGCGAACCGCCGAGGCCAAGCCGCTCGGCCTCGGTCTTCAGTTCGCGGCCGATGCGGAAGGCGATCTCCGTGCTGGACATGCAGCGCAGCCGGTTGGCGCGCCAGCGCAGCGCCTCGACGTGCCGGGAAAGGGCGTCAGGCATGCGCGTACTGGCGGTGCCAGATTTCGAGGTTGAGCAGCGACCACAAGAGCTTCTCGTGGTTCTGCCGGCCCGCCAGGTGCTCGGCCAGCACGCGGTCGAGCGCGCGCGCGTCGAAGTAGCCGCGCGTCAGCGAATCGCCGCCGCGCAGGTGGTCGAGCAGGAAGTCGCGCAGGCCTTCCTGGAACCAGCGGTTGACCGGCACACGGAAGCCCACCTTGGGCCGCTCGAGGATTTCCCGCGGCAGCACTTCGCGCGCGGCGGCGCGCAGGATCCACTTGGTCGCCAGGCCGCGCACGCGGAACTCGTCGGGCAGCGTCGACACGAACTCGGCCAGCACGTGGTCGAGGAAGGGCACGCGCGCCTCGATCGAGGCGGCCATGGTCATGCGGTCGCCGCGCTCCAGCAGGTTGTCGGGCAGCCAGCTGGTCTGGTCGAAATAGAGCATGCGGCGCAGCGCGCTGTTGTCGTCGTCGGCATCGAAAGGCGGCAGGTCGGGCGGCGGCGCGCCGTCGAGGCGCAGCACGGAGAGCCCGTCGCGCTCATGGCGGCTCAGGGCGCCGAACCAGCGCACGTAGCGCTCGCGCCAGTCCTCGATGTTGAAGTTGGTGACGGCCGTCTTCACGCGCCGGAAGCGGTAGGGCAGGGCATGCACGAGCGGCGCGATCAGGCGGTTGCGCAGCGCGCGCGGCAAGCGCTGCCAGCGCGGCACCAGGCGCTCGTAGACATGCTTGGGATAGCCGCCGAGGATTTCGTCGCTGCCTTCGCCCGTCAGCACCATCTTCACGCTGCGCGCGGCCTCGCGCGCCATCAGGTGGATGGCCACGTCCGACGGCTCGCATACCGGCGCGTCGCGAAAGCCGATCAGCCGCGGCAGCGCGTCTATGATGTCGCGGTGGCTCACCACGATCTCCTGGTGACGCGTGCCGAAGCGCTGCGCCACCAGGCCGGCGTAGGGCAGCTCGCTGGCGCCGTCGTCGCTGAAGCCGACGGAGAAGGTTCTGACCTGCGGGCAATGGCGCGTCATGAGCGCGACGATCATCGACGAATCGAGCCCGCCCGAGAGGAAGGCGCCGAAGGGCACGTCGCTGACCATCTGCAGCTTCACGGCGGCGTCGAGGTGGACCAGGAAATCCGCCACCACGTCGCCATCGCGGCGCGTGCGCGGCGCCGCCAGGCGGTCCGGCGGCGTCCAATAGCGCCACTCGCGCCACTCGCCGCGCTCCCAGACGGCGGCCGTGCCCGGCATCAGCTTGCGCACGCCGGCCAACAGCGTGCGCGGACCGGGCACGTAGCGCCACGACAGGTAGTCCCAGACGGCGCCGAGGTCCACCTCGCCGCGTGCGCCGGGCATCCGGAGCAGCGCCTTGATCTCGGAGGCGAAGGCGAGCTGTTCGCCCTGCTGCCGCAGGAACAGCGGCTTCTCGCCGTAGCGGTCGCGCGCCAGGAACAGGCGGTCGCGCGTGGCGTCCCAGAGGGCGAAGGCGAACATGCCGCGCAGGTGGTGCACGACGCGCTCGCCCCAATGCTGGTAGGCGCGCAGCAGCACCTCGGTGTCGGAGTCGAGCGCGAAGCGATGGCCGAAGCGAATCAGCTGCGCGCGCAGTTCGCGGAAGTTGTAGATCTCGCCGTTGAACACCAGCGCCAGGCCGGCGTCGGCGTCGCACATCGGCTGGCGCGCGCCGTTGGGGTCGATGATGGCGAGCCGGCGATGGCCGAGGCAGACGTGCCGGCCGTCGCTCGTCTGCGTCATGTGGATGCCTTCGCCGTCCGGGCCCCGATGCGCGATGGCGGCCAGCATGGCGGCCATGGTGGCGCGGCCCGGCGCAGCGTCGGGAGGGGCGATCCAGCCTGCGATGCCGCACATGGGGCGGGCTCCTCAGCGGCCGGCCGCGGGCCGCGGACACAGCGAGCCGTAGAGCTCGCGGAAATCGCGCGCCAGCCGCTCGGTGGAATAGCCGCGCCGGATGCGCCGC
>JBLNBJ010000171.1:0-9100 GCA_050259835.1 Ignavibacteria bacterium
GTTCCTGCCGACGGGGCTGTGGGATTCGCGCCGCATCCGGGCGTGGATCGGGCGCCGAGGAGGCTGGGAGTGAGCGCCGCCCGCAGGGCTGCCCCAAGGGCGGCGCAGTCAACGCATGGAGCCGCGCAGCGGCGAACCGCCGTCACCCCCTTCCATCGGAAGGGGGGCGGGGGGAAGGAGCCTACGTGAGCATGCTGTCGATCCGCAATGTCGGCAAACACTTCGGCGGGCTGAACGTGCTCGAGGACGTGAATTTCGAGGTGCCGGGCGGCAGCATCTTCGGGCTGATCGGCCCGAACGGCGCCGGCAAGACGACCGTCTTCAACCTCGTCACCGGTCTGCTGCAGCCGTCTGCCGGCACCATCGAACTGCAGGGCCGGAATCTCGCCGGCGTGCCGCCGCACGAGATCACCCAGCTCGGCATCGCGCGCACCTTCCAGAACATCCGCATCTTCCGCGACATGACGCTGCTGGAAAACGTCATGGTGGGGATGCATCACCTCGTCGACTACGGTCCGCTGGCGCTGTTCTTCAACACGCCGGGCTGCCGCGACGCCGAGCGGCGCGCGCGCGAGCGGGCGCTGGAATTGCTGTCCTGGGTCAAGCTCGACCACAAGGCCGAGATGACGGCCGACAATCTCTCCTACGGCGACCAGCGCAAGCTCGAATTCGCGCGAGCGCTCGCCACCGAGCCGAAACTGCTGCTGCTCGACGAGCCGGTCGCCGGCATGAACCCGGCCGAGAAGACCATCCTGATGGACGAGATCCGCAACATTCGCGACCGCGGCTACGGCGTCTTCCTGATCGAGCACGACATGCGCTTCGTCATGGGTCTGTGCGACCGCATCGCCGTGCTCAACTTCGGCCGCATCATCGCCGAAGGCACGCCCGACGAGATCCGCAACCATCCGGACGTGATCGAGGCTTACCTCGGCCGCGAAGAGGAGGCCGCATGACGGTTCTCCTGCGCGTGCACGAACTGGCGGTGGCCTACGGCCACATCGATGCCGTCAAGGACGTTTCCTTCCACCTGAATGCCGGCGAAATCACGGCGCTGGTCGGCGCCAACGGCGCGGGCAAGAGCACGACGTTGCTGGCGCTCTCGGGTCTGCTGCGCGCCAAGGCGGGCAGCGTCACGTTCGAGGACGAGGAGATTTCGCACCTGCCGCCGCACGAGATCGTGCGGCGCGGCGTGGTGCAGGTCGCCGAAGGGCGAGCCATCCTGACGACGCTCACCGTGCGCGAGAACCTGGCGCTCGGCGCCTACACGCGCGCAGACAAGGCCGGCGTCGCCGATACCCTGGACCAGGTATTCACGCTGTTCCCGCGCCTCAAGGACCGGGCCGGCCAGTACGCCGGCAACTTGTCCGGCGGCGAGCAGCAGATGCTGGCGATCGGGCGCGCGCTGATGGCGAAGCCCCGACTGCTGCTGCTCGACGAACCGTCGATGGGGCTGGCCCCGATCCTGGTGCAGGAAATCTTCCGCACCCTGGTGGAGATCAACAAGTCGGGGCTCACCATCCTGCTGGTCGAGCAGAACGTGCGGCAGGCGCTGAAGATCGCGCGCCATGGCTACGTCATCGAAACGGGCCGCATCGTGCTCGCCGATTCCGGCGAAAACCTGCTCGGCAACCCCAGGGTCATCGAGGCCTATCTGGGTGCCTGAGCCCGGAACCTTGGCCGCCGGCGGCCACTCCACCCTCCCATGAAGACGACCACCCGCCTCTGCATCGTCCGCCACGGCGAAACCGACTGGAACGCCGTGCGCCGCATCCAGGGACAGATCGACATTCCGCTCAATGCGACGGGGCACGCCCAGGCGGCGACCACCGCGGCCGGGCTGGCGGGCGAGCGCTTCGACGCCGTCTACAGCAGCGACCTGCTGCGCGCCTGGCAGACGGCCGAGCCGATCGCCGCGGCCCACGGGTTGCCGCCGCGGCCGGAACCCCGCCTGCGCGAGCGCCATTACGGGCGCATCCAGGGCCTCACGACGGCCGAGGCGCAGGAGCGCTGCCCGGACCTGCATGCCGCTTACGCGGGGCGCCATCTGCACCATGATCTGGACGGCGGCGAGACGCTCACGGTTTTCGCCGACCGCATCGCCGGCCTGCTTGGCGAGTTAGCCCGCGCTCACATCGGGTGCAATGTCCTGCTGGTAGCCCATGGCGGCGTGCTGGACATCATCTACCGGATCGCCGCCGGCCGCGACCTCGCCTCGCCGCGCGACTTTCCCATCCCCAATGCCGCCCTGAACCGGATCGAGTACGACGGGACCACCTGGCGCCTGGTCGCCTGGGGCGACCGCACCCACCTGGAATCCTCCCTGGACGAGGTGGCTGGCTAGACGCGCGGGCCGGCTCGGGTAAAATCCGGGTTTCCCCTATCCGCGACGGTTTCCCCGAACGTTTCTGGTTGCGGCGTGCATTCCAAGCCGGCACCGAGACGTCTTTTTTGGAGTGAAAATGTTTTCAAAGCAAAACACCCTGGCCAAGACCGACTCTGAACTCTGGACTGCCATCCAGTCCGAGAACCGCCGCCAGGAAGACCACATCGAGCTGATCGCCTCCGAGAACTACGTTTCCTGCGCCGTGCTGGAAGCCCAGGGCTCGCAACTGACCAACAAGTACGCCGAAGGCTATCCGGGCAAGCGTTACTACGGCGGCTGCGAATACGTCGACATCGTCGAGCAGCTGGCCATCGACCGCGCCAAGAAGCTGTTCGGCGCCGACGCCGCCAACGTGCAGCCGAACTCCGGCTCGCAGGCCAACCAGGCCGTCTTCATGGCCTTCCTCAAGCCGGGCGATACGGTGATCGGCATGAACCTCGCCATGGGTGGCCACCTGACGCACGGCTCGCCCGTGAACATGTCGGGCAAGTGGTTCAACGTCGTGCCCTACGGCCTCGACATCAACGAAGACATCGACTACGCGGCGCTCGAAAAGCTCGCAGAGGAGCACAAGCCGAAGCTGATCATCGCCGGCGCCTCCGCCTTCGCGCTGAAGATCGACTTCGAGCGCTTCGCGAAGATTGCCAAGAGCGTCGGCGCCATCTTCATGGTCGACATGGCGCACTACGCCGGCCTCGTCGCCGCGGGCTTCTACCCGAACCCGGTGCCGCACGCCGATGTCGTCACCTCGACCACGCACAAGACGCTGCGCGGCCCGCGCGGCGGCTTGATCCTGATGAAGGCCGAGCACGAGAAGGCCATCAACTCCGCCATCTTCCCCGGCCTGCAGGGCGGCCCGCTGATGCACGTGATCGCCGGCAAGGCGGTGGCGTTCAAGGAAGCGATGAGCCCCGAGTTCCGCAACTACCAGGAGCAAGTGGTCGAGAACGCGCAGGTGATGTGCAAGGTGCTGCAGAGCCGCGGCCTGCGCATCGTCTCCGGCCGCACCGAATCGCACGTCTTCCTGGTCGACCTGCGCGCCAAGAACATCACCGGCAAGGAAGCCGAAGCCGTGCTGGGCCGCGCCCACATCACGGTGAACAAGAACGCCATCCCGAACGATCCGCAGAAGCCCTTCGTCACCTCCGGCATCCGCATCGGCACGCCGGCCATGACGACGCGCGGCTTCACCGAGATCGAGGCCGAGAAGGTCGCCAACCTGATCGCCGACGTGCTCGACGCGCCGGCCGACGAGGCAGTGATCGACAAGGTGCGCGGCAAGGTTGCCGAGCTTTGCAAGAAGTTTCCGGTATACGGCAACTAAAGTGAGCCGCCCCCTGCCTTCGAGCGCAGCGAACCGAAGTCACCCCGTTCCGCGGGAAGGGGGCCGGGGGGTAGGTCGTGTCCTGCCGGACTTTCATGATTTGCGGAGCGATTCATGAAATGTCCTTATTGTGCGGATCCCAACACGCAAGTAGTGGACACGCGTGAGAACGAGGACGGCGACACCGTTCGTCGCCGTCGTCGCTGCCTCGCCTGCGACAAGCGTTTCACCACCTACGAGCGTGTCGAGTTGCAGCTGCCGCTGGTGGTGAAGAAGAACGGCAGCCGCACCGAATACGATCGCGACAAGCTCAAGTCCAGCATGATGCTGGCGCTGCGCAAGCGCCCGGTCACCACCGAGAGCCTCGACGCCGCCATCGACCGCATCGAGGAGCGGCTGGTGCAGTTGGCCGAGCGCGAAGTGCCGACCGATCGCATCGGCGAACTCGTCATCCGCGAGCTGAAGAAGCTCGACAAGGTCGCCTACATCCGCTTCGCTTCCGTCTACCGCAACTTCGAAGACCTCGACGAGTTCTCCGACGCCATTCGCGAGGTCAAGAAGCCCCGCGTGCGCCGTCCGCGCGTGGCATGAAATTCAGCGCGGCCGATCACGAGTTCATGGGCCGCGCCTTGCGGCTCGCCGCCAACGGCCTGTTCACCACGACCCCCAATCCGCGCGTCGGCTGCGTGCTGGTGCGCGACGGCGCGATCATCGGCGAAGGCTGGCACGAGAAGGCCGGCGGACCGCATGCGGAAGCCGCGGCGCTGCGCGCCGCCGGGGACGCCGCGCGGGGCGCCACGGCCTACGTCACTCTCGAGCCCTGCAGCCATCACGGCCGCACGCCGCCTTGTGCGGACGCGCTGATCGCGGCCGGCGTGGCGCGCGTGGTCGCCGCAATGAAGGATCCCAACCCGCAGGTGGCGGGGCAAGGGATCGCGCGGCTGACGGCAGCCGGCATCGCGACGAGCGTGGGGTTGATGGAAGCGGAGGCGGTCGAGCTGAACGTCGGTTTCGTGTCGCGCATGACGCGCGGCCGGCCCTGGGTGCGCCTCAAGGCCGCCATGAGCCTGGACGGCCGCACGGCGCTGGCGAACGGTGTCTCGCAATGGATCACCGGCCCCGAGGCGCGGCGCGATGCGCATCACTTCCGCGCGCGTTCATGCGCGCTGCTGACCGGCATCGGCACCGTGCGCGACGACGATCCGGCGCTGACGGTGCGCGAAGTCGAGACGCCGCGCCAGCCGCTGCGCGTGGTGCTCGACGGCTGGCTCGAATTGCGACCGGCGGCACGCGTCCTGGCCGGTGGCAATACGCTCGTGTTCTGTTCGACCGAGGACGAGAGCCGCGCGGCGGCCTTGCGCGACAAGGGCGCGGAAGTGATCTTCCTGCCTGACGGCACCGGCAAGGTGGACCTGGCCGGCATGCTGCGCGAGCTGGGGCGTCGCGGTGTCAACGAAGTGCTGGTCGAAGCCGGTGCGCGGCTCAACGGCGCGCTAATCAAGGCCGGCTGCGTCGACGAACTGCTGATCTACCAGGCACCCATCCTGATGGGCGACAAGGCGCGCGGTCTCGCCGTCCTGCCGGAACTGACCCAGTTGACCGAGCGGCGCGAGCTGGAGATCTTCGATTCCCGGCGCGTCGGCCGCGACCAGCGGCTGCGCGCCCGCTTCAAGAACGGCTGAGCCGGATGGGCTCGGCCGGCTTCCGCGACTTCCCGGGACGCGTCACCCTCATCGCCCTGCTGCGCATCGGCCATGTCGCGGGCGTCGTCGGCGTCGGGGCCGCGGTGCTGCGCGGCGAACCCGCGGCGGCGGCGTTCCTGATGCTGCTGCTGGCCAGCGGCCTCGGCATCGCGGCGCTCGACCGCTGGTCGAACCGCAGCTACCTCAAGCAAGTAAGCGGGCTCGCGGTGCTGCTCAAGATCGCTTCCTTGTCGACGTTGGCAGCGTTCGGTGCCTTCGGTGCGCCGGCGTTCTGGGGCTTCCTGGTGTTCTCAGTGGCGATCGCACACGCGCCCGGGCGCGTGCGCCACCGGCGCGTCGCCTGACGCACGTCCGTCGCCGCACACGGCGCAGTGCGGATCGCGCGGCACCGTGATGCTGCGCCATTCCATCGCCAGCCCGTCGAGCAGCAGCAGCCGACCGGCCAGCGTCTCGCCGCAGCCGATCAGGACCTTCAGCGCTTCCGCCGCCTGCGTCGTGCCGACGATGCCGGTCAGCGGCGCGAACACGCCCATGATGGCGCAGCGCATCTCCTCGACATCCTGGCTTTCGGGGAACAGGCAGCTGTAGCAGGGCGCGTCGTCGCGGCGCTTGTCGAACACGGCGATCTGGCCGTCGAAGCGGATGGCCGCACCCGACACCAGCGGCACGCGGTGCGTGACGCAGGCGCGATTGACGGCATGGCGCGTGGCGAAGTTGTCGCAGCAGTCGAGCACCACATCGGCTTGCGCCACTTCGGCATCGAGCCGCTCGCCCGACAGTCGCTCGGTGATCGCCACCACCCGGCATTGCGGATTGATGCGGCCCAGCGTGCGCACGCCGGACTCCGCCTTCGGCACGCCGACGGCATCCGTGGTGTGCAGGATCTGGCGCTGCAGGTTGGTCAGATCAACGGTGTCGCCGTCGGCCAGCACCAGTGTGCCGACGCCGGCCGAGGCGAGGTAGTAAGCGGCGGGAGAACCAAGCCCGCCGGCGCCGATCACCAGGACGCGCGCAGCAAGAATCTTCTCCTGGCCTTCGACGCCGATTTCCGGCAGCAGGATGTGGCGGCTGTAGCGGAGAAGCTGGTCGTCGTTCAAGGAACGGTCAGCGGTCCTGGCGCAACTCCACCGGCGTATCGTCGTGGTCGCCGTGCGGATGATGCTCCCAGGCCTTGGAGTAGATCTCGTTGGATTTCTTGAGCAGGCGCTCGGGCTGCCGCATGTTGCGCAGCTGCGTGTCCTCGCAGAAGTAGACGAGCGCGCGGATCATCTTGCAGTAGAGCGTGTTCTCCAGATGGAAGCCGCGCTCGATCAGCGCGGTCTCGAGGCCTTCCATCGTGTAGTCGGTAATCTCGTACCAGACCGACACGCTGTTGGGCAGCACGCCCGGCGCGACTTCGATGCGCTCGAGCGCCGACAGCAGCGTCATCGCCTGCTCGATCTGCCAGGGGCGCAGCTTGTTGAAGCGAAGTTCGCGATGCTTGCGGGTGCCGGCCTGCGGAGCCAGCGGATGGGGGCGGTGGAGCCCCCGCTCCTTGTCCCGCATCCGCCGTGCGCGCTCGACGTCCATGGTCAGCGCTTGATGATCTGCCAGGCCTTCAGCAGGTTCACGGCCTGGTTGAGCTGGTAGTCGTTCTTGCCGGCGACTTCGAAGGCCGGCTTGAGCGGCGCTTCTTCGTCGTCCGTGGCGCCCTTGCCGTTCTTGCCGTTCTTGCCGTGGGGCTTCGCCGCCTTGTCGTCCTTGGGCGGCAGTTGCTCCTTGTCGTTGTCGAGATGGCGCTCGAGATCGGCCTCGCGAATGCGCTCGCGCGTGTCGCCGTTCATCGATTCCTCGACGACGACGTCGGGCGAAATCCCCTTGGCCTGGATCGAGCGGCCGTTCGGCGTGTAGTAGCGCGCCGTCGTCAGCTTGATGGCGGTGTTGTTGGGCAGCGGCAGGATGGTCTGGACCGATCCCTTGCCGAAGGTCTGCGTGCCCATGATCACGGCGCGCTGGTGGTCCTGCAGCGCGCCGGCCACGATCTCGGAGGCCGAGGCGGAACCGCCGTTCACCAGCACGACCAGCGGCACCGACTTGGCGCCCGCGGGCAGGTTCTTGAGCAGGTCTTCCTTCTGGCCGCGCAGGTAGTCTTCGGTGCTCGCCAGGTACTTGCGCTTGGCGTCCTCGGTGCGGCCGTCGGTCGACACCACCACGCTCTTGGCCGGCAGGAAGGCGGCCGAGACGCCGATGGCGCTGTGCAGCAGGCCGCCCGGATCGTTGCGCAGGTCGAGCACCAAGCCCTTCAGGCCCTCCTTGCCCTTCCCCTCGGAGGCGCGGAACAGCTTCTCGAGATGCCTGGCGACGTCGGGTACCGTTTCTTCCTGGAACTGCGTGATGCGCAGGTAGCCGTAGCCCGGCTCGATAAGCTTGGACTTGACGCTCTGCACCTTGATCTTGTCGCGCACGATCGTCAGTTCGATCGGCTTGGTCTCGCCCTTGCGCACGATGGTGAGCTTGAGGGGCGTCTTCGGCTTGCCGCGCATGCGCTTGACCGCGTCGTTGAGCGTCATGCCCTTCACCGGCGTTTCGTCGAGCTTGATGATGAGGTCGCCCGCCTTGACGCCGGCGCGGTCGGCCGGCGTGTCTTCGATCGGCGCGACGACCTTGACGAAGCCGTCTTCCATGCCGACTTCGATGCCGAGCCCGCCGAACTCGCCCTGCGTGCTGACCTGCAGATCCTTGAAGGCCTCGTTGTCGAGATACGCCGAATGCGGGTCCAGGTTGGACAGCATGCCGGAGATCGCGTAGGTGATGAGCTTCTTGTCCTCGATCGGCTCGACGTAGCCCTGCTTGATGGCGTTGAAGACGTCGGCGAAGGAGCGCAGCTCCTCGACCGGCAGCGGGGACTGCGCGTCCTTCTGTGCGATGGCCGAGAAGTTGAGGCTGACGAGGACGCCGGCGACGAGTCCGATGAAGACAAGGCCGACCTGTTGTAGCTTGCTGCGCATGGACTCTCCGGAGGGGCGCACTAACGCAGGCTCGCCCACTTCAGCGGATCGAATGCCTGTCCTTGGTGCCTGAGTTCAAAGTATAAACCTGATTGCGGATTGCCACCGCTGTTGCCCACCGTGGCAATGGCCTGCCCGGCGGTCACGGTTTCGCCGGCCTGCAGCAGCAGAGATTCGTTGTTGCCATAGACCGACAGGAAGCCGTCGCCGTGGTCGACGATCATCAGGTTGCCGAAGCCGCGCAGCCAGTCGGAAAAGACCACGCTGCCAGGCGCGACGGCGCGCACGTCGGCGCCTTCGGGGGCGCGGATGAACAGCCCTTTCCACGTCGCGCCGCCCTCGGCGCGGCGCGAGCCGAAGCGGCTTTCCACGGTGCCGCGCACCGGCAGGCGCAGCTTGCCCTTCAGCGCGGCGAAGGCGCCGCCGGCGCTCGCCGGATCAGTGACGCGGGCATTGCGCAGGCCCGGCTCCGCGGCGGACCGCGTGCTCTTCGGCTTCGGTTGCGGGTGCGCCGCGGCGATGCGCGCCAGCCCCTCGATCAGCTTGCCCAGGCGCTGCTCGTCGCGGCGCATGGTGTCGATTTCGCGCCGTTGCGCGCGGATGCGGTCGGCCACCTTGGCCAGCATGGCCTGGCGCTGCTGGCGCTGGGCGACCAGCGCGCCCCGTTCCTGCTGCTGCTGGCGCTCGATGGCGGCCAGCT
>JBLNBJ010000172.1:0-52236 GCA_050259835.1 Ignavibacteria bacterium
CGCGTGCTGCTGGTGGAGGACCATCCGCTCGCCCAGGACATCCTCTTCGAGATGCTCGAAGATCTGGGCTGCCTCGTCGACGTCGCCTCGGATGGGGCCGAGGCGGTCGCCTGCGCGCGGGAGCACGACTACGACGTCATCCTGATGGACATGCAGATGCCGAGGATGAACGGACTGACGGCCACGCGCGCCATCCGCGAGATTCCCCTCCACCGCGACACGCCCATCGTCGCCGTGACGGCCAATGCCTTCGTCGAGGATCGCCAGCGCTGCCTCGATGCGGGAATGAACGGACACTTGAGCAAGCCGGTGACGCCAGCCGGTCTGGCTGCCGCTCTCGGCCAATGGATGCCGGGGCTAGCCGCAGTCAACAGCGCGTCGCCGTTATGCGAGGACGAATTGAGTTCGAAGATTCCGGGGCTGACCGTGCCATCCAATTGGCGCCGGTCACCGGAAGGGCTGGCCGCATACTGCACGCAACTGGCACGCTTCATCGAGATGCACGGCGCCGCGGGAACGCAACTGCGCGAAAGCCTGGCTGCCGGCGCGCACGATGCCGCGGCGATCCTGGCCCACGACCTGAAGGGCGTCGCGGCGCTGCTGGGCGCCGAGCGCATCGCGTCGCTGGCCGGCGAAATCGAGGGCGGCATTCGCAAGCATCTTGGTGAAGACCGTGTTGCGGCCTTGATCGCCGATTGCGAAACCGAATTGGTGCGACTGGCGGAGGCATTCCGGCGCGTCGCCGAACTTGCCAGCAAATTCCCGGACGAACTCAATGGTCCTGGCGGGACCGCTTCTGCTCGTACATCTGCTGGTCAGCCTGCGAAAGGTAATCGGCGAGGGTGAGATCGGAGGACGGATTGCAGGCGATGATCCCGGTGCTGAACGAGACGCGGTAAGGCCGGGCGAGACGCTGATGAAAGTCGTCGATATTCTTCCTGATGCGCGCCAGTATCGCTTCCGGCTGCGGCGCGTCGAGCGCGAAGGCGGCGAACTCGTCGCCCCCCAGGCGGGCGACGACATCGCTGTCCCGGAACGATCCATGGAGGATGGTGGCGCCGTCCTGGATCAAATGATCGCCCACGTCGTGGCCCAGCGTGTCATTGACGGATTTCAGCCTGTCTATGTCGGCGAAGATCAAGGCGCTCGGGATCCCACGGCGGCGTGCGACCTTGAGACTCCATTCGGCCTTGAGAAAGAATCCGCGGCGATTCAACATGCCTGTCATCACGTCGGTATTCGCAATGTGTTGTAGCTCGTCCTCGATACTGTCGCGGCGCCCGAGTTCTTCGGCATGCTCGCGGGCGGCCTGCGCGATTTCCTCCGATCGCGCGATGACATGCGCTTCAAGTTGGTCGCGGAGGACGACATTCCCCAAGGCGGCCGCGGTGAGTTCGCCGATGTGGTGAAGAGCGGCAATTGGACGGGCAAAATCGTCCCCCGATCGCCTGAACCAGACGGCGGCGAGAACCCCGACGGGCTCGATCGGCGGAAACGGGAACGCGATGATACTCATTGGGTCGTGAACATCAGGAACCCCGTCTGGTGGCATTCCCACGACGGGCAGCACGATCGGTGTGCGTTCCTGCAGCGCTTTCCGGGCATACCGATCGAGACCTGCTTTGGCGCGGCCCGGTTGCAACCGGCCGTCACGATCGAATTCCGTGATGTCCTCTTTTCCCCCGGCACGGAGCAACAACAACGCCTCGTCCGCGGCCATTATCTCCCTCATGGCAGGACCCACCAGATAAGGGATCGACGCGCGGTCGTGAGCTTGGAGGAGATCGCGTGCGAGCACCAATAAGCGCCGCAATGTCGGCGAGCCAATGTCGGGAAGATGTGCCATCGCGGAACTCGTCTGTCGAATTGAGGCACCTTGGCACCGTCGCATTCCAATACCGCGAACTGTATCCTCAATGTCAAGGCATATATATATTTAAATCACTGGCGCTGCCGCCCCAATCAGTCCATCCTGCTTCGAGTGGCAGCCCAGACTCTGCTCACAAGTAGCGAGGAGAATTTTGATGAACAGAGCAGGACGATCCCAATTCCGTTCCACCGCAATTGCGGCAGAGGAATCCCAAAACATTCCGGTTCCCAGCTATTGCCCCATTGCCGTTCCCGCGCATCTGATGCCCTATGAGGCTGCGGCCAAGGCCATATTCGTCAGGGCCAACGGCACGGCGGCCTACTACAAGGCGACGGGCATCGTCGAGTAAGCCATGCCCGCTGAGCCGAATCCGCTGGCGTCGCGGCTCTCCATGAGAAATTTGTGCAACTCGCAGCATAGGCCTGCCTAGCAATCGGCACTGCGCGCTTCAGCCGATCTCAGAGCGGGCTGACGACGGATTGCACGTACCATCCATATGGAGGTGCCCCGTCGCGGCGCAATTTCCGTTTGCGCGGCACATGGTCCGATCGGTGTGCGTGCGGTCGAAGCCCGTCGGCAGCGCAAGGCCGAGAATAGGACTCCCTCTTTCGAACGGCCGGATTCGACCGGTGAGGCGTGGAAAAGCGATTCGATGCTTTCGTGTGGCTCGTCGCCGTGGTCATGCTGGCGGCGGGCTGCTGGCTGGTGCTGAGACCTTTCCTGACCGCAATCTTGTTTGCCGCGGTGGTCTGCGTGTCCACATGGCCGCTATATACCTGGTTGCTGGGCAGGCTGAAGGGGCGGCGCGGTCTGGCGGCCATGGTCATGACGCTGTCGCTGCTGGTGATGGTCGTGCTGCCGCTGGCATTGGTGGCGTACAGCCTCGCTGCGGACGTCGCCGACGCCTACGCGGAGGCCGGGACGGCCCTGGCGGCAGGCCCTCCGGAACCGCCGACGTGGCTGATCAAATTGCCGTGGGTGGGTGCGGCCATCGAGGAATATTGGCGCCACACCTTCGCCAGCCGCGACGCACTGGTCGCCTTGGCCGGCCGCTTCCTCGAACCGGCCAAGAGCGTCCTGCTGGCGGGTGGAACGGTGCTCGGCAACGGCGTCATTGTGATGAGCCTGGCGGTCTTCATCAGCTTCTTCTTCTACCGGGACGGCGAGGCGCTGATGAGATCGCTCGAAACGGCGATGGCCCGAATTGCCGGGAGCGACGCCCCCGGCCTGCTGGCCACCATCACCGACACCGTGCGAAGCGTCGCTTACGGCCTGCTCGGCACGGCCTTGGTGCAGGCCGTCGCCATGGCCATCGGGCTTGCCATCGCCGGCGTGCCGGCGGTGCTGCCGCTGGCCGTCGCCACGGTCCTGCTCTCCGTGGCGCCCGTCGGTCCGCCGCTGATTTGGGGCGGCGCCGCGCTCTGGCTGTTCCACCAGGGCGCAACGGCATGGGGTGTCTTCATGCTGCTATGGGGCCTAGTTCTCGTGAGCGGCGCGGACAACGTGGTGAAGCCGCTCCTGATGAGCCGCGGCAGCAGCCTGCCGTTCGTGCTCGTATTTCTCGGCGCGCTGGGCGGCGTGCTTGCCTTCGGCTTCGTCGGCATCTTCATCGGACCGATGCTCCTGGCCGTCGGGTTCAACCTGACCCGCAAATGGACTGCCCGCAACCAGGAACCGACTGCCGGCTAATGCCATCCCGCACCGGAAGCCGACATCCATGCACCCGGAGAGATTCAACGCCCTGACGCATTTCATCGGGGCCACGCTGGCACTCGCCGGAACGGTCGTGCTCATTGCGCTGGCGACGATGGCCGGCGATCCGTGGCGGGTGGCGAGCGTGTCGATCTACGGCGCCACACTGATGCTGCTTTACAGCTTCTCGGCCCTCTACCACCACCACAGCCTTGGCGGGCGCACCAAGGACATCCTGCGCAAGCTGGACCACCACAGCATCTATCTGCTCATCGCCGGCAGCTACACCCCGTTCTGCCTGGTCACGCTGCGCGGCCCTTGGGGTTGGTCGCTGTTCGGGATCGAGTGGGGGCTCGCCGTGCTCGGCAGCTGGCAGGACATGAGGCCGAGGAACGGACGGCGAATACTGTCGGTGGCGATCTATCTCGTGATGGGCTGGATGGCCCTGGTGGCGCTGGGTCCGTTGTTGCAGGCGCTCGGATCCGCCGGTTTCGCCTGGCTTGTCGCCGGCGGACTGTTCTACACCGTGGGCGTCGTCTTCTTTGCGCTCGACGGCCGCCTTCTCTACGCCCACAGCGTTTGGCACCTGTTCGTCATGGCCGGCAGCGCCACCCATTACGTTGCGATCCTGCATTACGTGTTGTAGCCGGATGGAAGCTAGTGCTTCTGCTTCAATTCCGCGTACCTGCAAGCATCGGCGCTGTGATGCCGCGTGCGCATGTACACCACCAGCCGGCCGATCAGGGCACCGAGAATGGCGCCAATAGCTAGGCCGCCGGCCGTGGACCAGACGAGGTCTAAGATCCACCAGCGCCAGCCATTCGTCCCTAGATCATGCAGCCCCAAGAGTCCCAATCCCAACAGCACGAACGGGAAGGCCGAGCCGTCGTTCAAGGCGCCCTCGCCGGCGAGGCTGAACCTTACGCGGTCGGGACTCCTGCCGAATTCGGCCTGGACCCCGGACGCCAATACCGGGTCGGTGGGAGCAAGCATGCCCCCGAGCAGCAGCGCTGCCGCCGGAGAGAGATTCAGCCACCAGATTCCCACGGCGGCAACGAGCCCGATGGTGATGACCATCACTGGGAAAGCCAGACGCAGCGGAACGGTCCAGCGGTAATCGACGATCGGTACGCCAAGCCTGAGGCCGACCGTGAACAGCGAGATGAGCAATGCGATCTCGGCAAGAGACTGCAGAAGACCCGCGTAGCGAACCGGGTCCGGCGCCATGACCCCGAAGCCGCCGGGGCCGAGGAGGTAGCCCAAGCCAAGATAGATCATGGCGCTGCTGAAGGGCAGACGCGAAAGCAGCGTGCCGCCCAATACCATCGAAATGAGCAGAATGCCAACGAACAAAGACCAGGCTGCGATGGACATGGGAACGTGCCGTGTCGAGTGCGTGTCTCACACCGAGCGAAGCCATGCGGCTGTACCCCTCCGGCCTAGCCTGGCCTAGCGGAAATACCCTGGGGATCTAAGTGCCAGTGAGCCTGGCCAGGATATCTTCGATCAAACGCTCCTGTGCTTTCAGATCGTTTCGATACGCCAGACGATCCGTATGGCTGACCTCATTCCGAAGCTCGGAAAGAAAACTTCTCAGAACCTCCGCCAATGTTTCCTTTTCCTGATCGGTCAGTTCCAGTTGCGCCATGGTGGTCTCCTCGAGAGAGTTCTTGCTCGCAACGTCACTCCAATTCGACGCCGCGAATGAGTGCATGTCCATCGCCCATTAGATTGGGGTAGGCACCCAAAGTCACCGAGCGGCGGCGGAAGAAACCGCGAGCAGCTTCATCCGGCAATGGTGAAGGCACTATCATGATGTCGGTCTCCTTGTTTAATTGGGCTGCACTGTAATTGCTGGCCCATCAAGAAGACCGAGGGAGATCGTCGGAAATGTCGCGCCAGTCCTACTGATACGACTTTATTGTTCGGCGATGCATCGGAGAGGTGCTGATTGAGGCAGGAATTACGACTTTTCGAGAGCATTCCCAGAACATGCCTGCGGAAATGGCCTGAAATATCGATGGGAGCTATTACGGCTTTATTGTCACGAAACACGCTACCGAGCCCCTCGCTCGGAGCTTCAGGATGGGCACCGCAAGGTGCCCATTCTTCTTTTGGTGTCGGCGCCGCTGGAAGAGCAGTCCTCGTAGCTGAGCCGCGCCGGGATCGTCACCTCAACTTCGTATTCTTCAGTCGCCTCGCGTTCGAAGTCACCTTGCGGTGGATGGGATTGAGCGCTCGGTCGAGAGCGCGCAGCTGCGCCTTGTGCGGAAGCGAGGAAAAGGGCCGTCCGCCGAGGAACGAGGCCAGGATCGCCCGGTTGATTTCGAGCATCCCGGCTGCCAGCCCCTGCCATGCGGCGAAGAAGGCCAAGGGTTTCTCGGCCGCCATGCCGGCGAACTCCTTGCGGTCCCGCTCTGCCATCGGGAAGCGCGCGGCTGCCATGCGTGCCAGACGGTGGCGCACGACATGCGGCGCGGCGCCCATCACTTCGGCGGACTTCATCGCCAATGAAAACATGCTGGTCCGGCGGCGTCTGGCCATGGTATCGGTTCCTCATGAAGGTCGAGTCTGCCCGACATGCCCCGGCAATGGCGGCATCCATCGGATCGATATAGCGACAACGCAACGGGCGGTATCGTTTCGGCAATTCGGGAAGGTTCCGAGGAGCCTCCTTCTCGGACCGGCGCGGCGATGAAACCCGCCACATCCGCGCCGGTCCACCCCATAGCCAACCCGAACGGGACGTGCAATGGAAAACTGGGGCAAGTGGATCTGGATCGTGCTCGTCGTCGTGGCTTTGGCCGTGGCGGCCTTCGCCAAGAGCGTGCTGTTCATCCTGCTCGGCATCGTGATCGCCATCGTCGGCGCGGTCATGTCCCGCCGCTAGCAGATCGATTGAATTCCGCATCGGATTGCGGGTCACAGCATTCGGTTCGCGTTCGACGGCATTTGCGGAATT
Organism: Ignavibacteria bacterium; assembly: GCA_050259835.1. Lineage (GTDB taxonomy): Bacteria > Pseudomonadota > Gammaproteobacteria > Burkholderiales > Rhodocyclaceae > Nitricoxidireducens. Next base: position 6,525 of record JBLNBJ010000172.1, read on the forward strand.
GCCGTTCGACCGAGGCGTGCCTCTCGCATGAAGCGCCATGCTGTCCGCGGGTTTGAAACGTGAATGAGACAGTCAAACCGCTCAGGCGCGGGTTGAAGCGCCGGGGACGGCCGCTGTTCGCAGTGGTATCCGACAGAGAGAATGCTCGTGCCGATCCTGGCGACCAGGAGGGCAACGGCGGCGACACCTTGCCGCCTTACGAGTGGCCTGCCCTGCTCGACCATTCCAAGGTGCCGGCGTTCGTGCACGACGGCAATCAGCGCATCCTTCAGTGCAATGGCGCCTACGCCGCGAAGGCCGGGCTGACCGCCGAGCAGATCATCGGTCGTCCCTATTGGCAGATCCTGCCCCGCCTCGCCGAACCGCCGCCGCCGTGCCAGCCGGATCGTTCATTCGAGGGCATCGAAGCCCCCACCTTCGTGGCAGAGGACGGCACCATTTACGCCGATCACGAGGTGCCGGTGCCGTGTCCGAAGGGAAACCTCTGGTACTGCAGGCACATGCTCGAGGACGTGACGGCGCGCAAGAGGCTCGAGCAAGAACTGGTGCGCCGGACGGCCGAGCTGGAGCGGGAGAAAGCGATCCTGGATGCCGTGGTGGAAACGGCGCCCAATGCCTTCTTCCTCGTGGACAAGGACGCGAGGCTGGTCCGCTGGAACAGCTACCTCCGGGATCGGCTTGGCCTCTCGGACGAGCAATTGAAGGACGCGTCCGCCTTGTCGCTCGTTCACGAGGACGATCGTGCCCCCGCCGCCGCGAAGATCCTCACGACGCTGGCGATGGGAACCTCCCGGATGGAATTGCGGGCCGACGGCGACGCCAGCGGCCCCTCCCATTTCCTCACCACTTGCCGCCGCGTCGTCATCGATGGCGTCCCGCTGGTCGCGGGATTTTCCGTGGACATCACGGCCCGCAAGCGGGCCGAACTGGCGCTGGAAGAGCAGAAGCGCTTCCACGAGGCCCTCGTCGAGAACATCCCCGGCGTCTATTGCGTGGTGGACGCGGAAGGCAATTTCCTGCGCTGGAACTCCAATCTGAACCGGCTGACGGGGCTCAGCGACGACGAACTGCGCAAGCGCAATTCCATTCTGACAATCGCCGAGAAGGATCGCATCGAAGCGGCCATGCGGTTGAAGGAGGTCTTCGAAACGGGCTACGTGAAGACGATGTTGCGCGTGGTTTCGCATGACCGCGGCGAGCGCGCCTTTCTCATGACCGGCCGTCGCTTCGAGGTTGGCGGCACGCCCTATGTCGTGGGCGTCGGCGTCGATACCACCGAGCAGGTGGAAACCATTCGCGCGCTCGAACACGAAGCGCGAACGGACGGGCTTACCCAGGTGCCCAACCGAACGCATTTTCTCAACCGGGCCGTGGACGAATTCGCGCGCTGCCGGCGCTACGGCCATGCACTCTCGCTCTGGGTTCTGGACATGGACTTCTTCAAGTCGGTCAATGACAAGCACGGCCACCAGGCCGGCGACACCGTGCTTCGATCGCTGGTCGACACTTGCCGGCACACCCTGCGGGACTGGGACATCCTGGGAAGAATGGGCGGCGAGGAGTTCGGCGTGCTGCTGCCCGAAACCGATGCGCAGCAAGCCTTGCTGGTGGCCGAGCGGCTGCGCCAGGCAGTCGCGGGCACCACCATCCCGGTCGGCGACGGCATCTCGGTGTCCGTGACCATTTCCATCGGCGTGGCGACCATGACGGACGACGACGGCGACGTGCATGCCGTGCTGTCGCGCGCCGACGCACTGCTGTACGAAGCCAAGAACACGGGACGAAACAAGGTCTGCGCGGGCTAGAAGCGGCGGAACACGGGGCGCCCGGCGGCGTCGAACCGGATCCTTATCCAATCGTTTGGCGGATCGAGGCAAATGCGACTGGGACTCCAGCGGTCCTATTTCTCCAGCGCTACACCGATCGTCCTCAGCTACTGCGTCGTCGCCGGTCTCTGGATACTGCTTTCGGACCGGATCACGACGCTCCTGGTGGCGGACGTCGGCACGCTGGCGCTCGTCGAATCCCTCAAGGGCGTGCTGTTCGTGGCCGTCACGGGCACCCTGCTCTACCTGCTGTTGCGGGCCTACGCGAAGACGGTCAGGAAGGAGAGCCTTTCCCGCGAGCGGGCGATCAAGATGAGCCATCGTCGGCTGCTCGCGTTCGTCGAGGAGGCGCCCGTGCCGCTCGCCATGCTGGATCGCGACATGCGCTATCTCGCCGCCAGCCGGCGCTGGAAGCAGGACCTCGGCCTGGGCGAGCGCAATGTTCTCGGACGCTGCCACTATGACCTGTTCCCCGACATCCCGCCGCGCTGGAAGGAGGTGCACCGCAAGGCGCTCGCCGGCGACGTGCTGCGCAAGGACGAGGACCTGTTCGTCCGGTCGAACGGCGAGGAATGGTGGCTGCGCTGGGAAGTCCAGCCCTGGCACACCGAGGACGGCAGCATCGGGGGCATCATGATGTTCAGCGAGGACATCTCCGCGCGCAAGCTCGCCGAGAGCGAATTGCGCATCGCGGCGACCGCCTTCGAGTCGCAGCAGGGGGTGTTCGTCACGGACGCAAAGGCCCGCATCCTGCGGGTGAACCGAATGTTCGAGAAGCTCACCGGCTACTCCGCCGACGAAGTGGTGGGAAAGACGCCCGCGCTGCTCGATTCCGGCCGCCACGGCAAGGAGTTCTACGACGAGCTGCGCGCGACACTGAACGCCCGACACACCTGGCGCGGCGAAATCTGGAGCCGCCGCAAGGACGGCGACATCTACCCGCAGGACCTCAGCATCGCCGCCGTGATGGACGACCGCCGCGGCATCGCCTCGCACTACGTCGGCATCTTCACCGACCTGTCGGGCAGCAAGCGCGCCGAGCAGGCGATCCACCACCTGAGTTTCTACGACGAGCTCACCGGGCTGCCCAATCGCCGGCTGCTGCTGGAGCGCCTGGCGCAGGACCTGCGGACCGACAGGCGGCAGCGGACCTGGGGCGCGATCCTCAAGATCGACCTCGACCGGTTCAGCCTGATCAACGACACCAACAGCCGCTGGGCGGGCGACATCGCGCTGGTGGAAATCGGCCGGCGGCTCACGGCGCAGGCGCCGGAGGGCGCCATGGTCGTCCGCCTGGGCAACGACGAGTTCGCCGTGTTCCTCGACGACCTCGGCCATGACGAGGAACGCGCCGCGCTGGCAGCGAGGGAGCGGTCGCGCCGACTCATGGCCGCCATCAAGGCGCCGCTGCGGATCGAGGGGGCGACCTACGTATGCACGGCCTCCGTCGGCGTTCGGCTGTTCATCGGCGGCGACACCACCGCCGACAACCTGCTGCGCCAAGCCCACTCCGCGTTGCGACACGCCCGGCAGCTCGGCCATGACAGCTTCCACTTCTACAGCCAAGTGCTGCAGGAGAGCCTGGAGAAGCGCGTGCTCCTCGAATCGCGGCTGTCCGCCTCCCAGGCCGGGGATTTCGTCCTGCACTACCAGCCGCAGGTGGGCAGCGCCGGAAGGGTGACGGGCGCGGAAGCCCTGCTGCGCTGGCGCCGTTCGGGCGGCGACCTGATCCCGCCGGGCGAATTCATCCACCTGGCCGAAGAGACCGGTTTCATCCTCCAGCTCGGCCGCTGGGTGCTGGAATCGGCCTGCCGGCAGCTGCGCGACTGGACCGATTCGCCGCGGGCCGGGCATCTGACCATCGCGGTGAACGTCAGCGCGAAGCAGCTGGCCCAGCCGGGATTCGTCGACGAAGTCAGCGACATCGTGCGATCGAGCGGCATCGACCCGAGCCGCCTCGAACTGGAACTGACCGAGAGCATGCTGATCGGCGACGCGGCCGAAGCCACCGGCAAGATGCGCGCGCTACGGGCCACGGGCATCCGCTTCTCGCTCGACGACTTCGGCACCGGCTTCTCCTCGCTCGCGTACCTGCGGCGCATGCCGCTCGACAAGCTCAAGATCGACCAGTCCTTCGTCGCCGACGTGCACCGCAATGCCGGCGACGCCGCCATCGTCCGGACCATCATCGCGCTGGGCAGGAGCCTGGAACTGGCGGTGGTCGCGGAAGGGGTGGAAGAAGAGGCGCAACTGTCCTTCCTCGCCGGCCAGGGCTGCAACTCGTACCAGGGTTATCTGTTCGGCCGCCCGGCAGCGCCCGACCAGTTCTTCCAGGCGCTGCCGGCGAGCGGCCGGACGCTGCATTGAGCGTCGGGCGCCCGCGTCAGTAGGCGAGCCGCAACGAGACGCGCAGGCTGCGCGGCTCGGCCGGATGCGTATGCACGTCGCTCACCGGCAGCGCTTCGCCGCGCAGCTGCGAAGCATAGAAGTAATCGATGTCGCTGACCTTGCGGTCGAACAGGTTGAAGACGTCGAGCGACAGCTTCACGTCCCTGGCCGGCCGGTACGACGCACGCAGGCTGACCAGCGTGGAGGCCGCGGAACGCACGGAATCGTCTTCCGTGAGCGGCCGCGGGCCGAAGTAGCGCAGCCGGACTTCCCCGCTCCAGCGGCCGCGCGCATCGTAGGCCACGCCGAGCGAGACGGCCCGCTCGATCGCCCCCGGGATGCGGTTGCCCGGCACCGTCGCATCGACGCTCGCATAGCGGGCGCGCGAGAGCGCGAAGTCGGCGTCCACGCTGAGCGCCTTCGCCGGCCGCCAGAGATTCGACCATTCGATGCCGCTGCGGCGGCTCGGGAAACTCGGCGCCGTCGTCCCCGCGTCGCCGGCGAAGACCAGTTCGGACGCCAGGTCGAGCCGCCACAGCGCGAGGGTGCTTTGCAGTCCCGCCGCCGGCGCCGTGCGGATGCCGATCTCCGCGCCCCTGGCGCGCGCCAGCGGCGTCGACGCAGCCGCAGGACGCCCGAAGCCCGTCGCCGGGTCGGTGTCGCGGAAGTCGGGATTGACCTTGGCCACCACGCCGCGCGCGTCGTTGCCGTGGAAGCCGTAGCCGAGGTTGGCGTAGTACTCGGTGTCGTGCCAGGGACCGAGGATGAGCGCGAGCTTGGGACTGGCGATCGCGGCAGCGGCCCGGCCGGAATTCTGCGGCGTGTCGCTGGCGACGTCGAAGCGGTAGAGGTCGCCGCGCAGGCCGAACACGGTGGAGAAGCGCTCCAGCCACTGCACGCGCGCTTCGCCATAGACGCCGAGGCTGCCTTGCTTCACGCGGTCCTGACGGATGGTTCCCCAGCGCTGCCGCGCCGCGGTCGCGTAGAGGCCGACGTTGCCGATGTCGTCGTAGCGGCCCTGGATGCCGAGCGTCAGATCCGCCGGCTTGTCCAGCAGGGTGTCGAACCAGCCGTGCGCGGCCTCGAAGCCGAAGATGCGCCGCCGGTCGACCTGGTCGAACTGGTCGCCGCGGTCACAGGCGCCCGTCAGGGCCATGTCGTTCAGGCAGTAGGTGAAGTTCGACCACAGGTCGAGGCCGTAGTCGATCGCATAGGCGTTCGCGCGCGTATACGCGCCGACGTCCCTGCGGCTCCATTCGCCCGAAAGGCTGTAGCGGTGCGTCTGCCCGCCGTCGCTGGGATCGAGGCTGCCGTAGCGCGCCAGCCCCGCCTCGAGCGCGCGCGCGGGCACCTGGTCGGTCGCCGTCCAGGCCGCGCGGTACGCCATCGCTGCCACCGACCAGCCGTTGTCCTGCGCGCCCTCGCTCAGCCGCAACAGGCCGTTCAGCTTGCCCAGGCGCTCGGGCGTCGTCCACGGCCCGTCGTTCTGCGTCCATTCGAGCGCATAGAGCAGGCGGCCGTCGGCCGCCGGCGGCGAACCGGCGACGAGCATGCGCCGATAGCCGCCCTGCCCCGCAGTCGCTTCGGCGAACGGCCGGTCCAGCATGCGCACGTAGCGGATCGAGGCCGAGCCGGCCGTCGAGAAGTCGCCGACGTCGGCCGCGTAGGGGCCCTTGCGGTAGCGCATCTCGGCCACCAGTTCGGGGATCAGGAACTGCAGGTCCGAATAGCCCTGGCCATGAGCATGGCTGGGCAGGTTGACCGGCATGCCGTCAACGCCCGTCGCGAAATCGGTGCCGTGGTCCAGGTTGAAGCCGCGCAGGTAGTACTGGTTCGCCTTGCCGTCGCCGCTGTGCTGGGAGATCACCAGGCCGGGCACCGCCTCGAGCACCTCGGCGGGCCGCAGCAGCGGCCGGCTTTCCAGTTGGGCAGCCGTCACCGTGCCTTCGCTGGCCGCGCCTGCCTCGCCGAGGAAAGCGTTTCCGGGCGTCACCAGGATGCGCGCCAGGTCCGGTTCTTCGGCCGCGCCGCACGGGCCCGCGGCGAGTCCGGCCAGGGCGGCGAACAGTATGGCAAGGGGAGGACGGACGCGGGGCTTCACGGCCATGGTGTGACGAAAATAATAAACATCATACCGCGCCAGATACCGGTTCGCCGGCCCGGCACCGGACTTCCGTTAGCGCGATTACCGGAATCCGCGTATGGCGGCCCTCGCGCCCTTTCCCTATCGTCTGCGGCTTGCCGGCCGTCCGAGAACGAGAACGGCCGCAGAGGAGGAATCAATGAACAAGTGGGCCTACCGCCGCAAGGGCGACCTCATTGCCGGCTGCACCTGCCCCAAGAATCCCGACGGATCGATGAAGCGCGTCTGCGAAGTGGTCGAGATCAAGGCCGGCTTCCTGTTCGTGCATCCGCTCGGCGAGGGCGAGCATTGCCGCACGCGCGTGTCCCTCGGCACGCGCTGGATCTGCCGCGACCGGGCGCGCAAGGAGCTGTACCGCCGCTACGCCGTCTAGAGGCGCTGAACTCCCGCCGCGGCGGAGTCGCGCCCGAGGCTCGCCGCGGCGCGCCTGCCGAGGAAGCGCTTGCCCAGACGCACGCCCGGCTGCTCGATCCACCGGTTCGTGAGCCGGGCCACCGGGTAGCTGAGACCCGCCACCGCGGCATAGAGCACCGCAAGCCGCAAGTCGGGCGCGACGATGCACTCGAATGCGGTCGGCCACAGCACGGCTTCGACGCCGTCCAGCACCGCAAAGTGCATCAGGTACATCGAGAACGAATTGCGTCCGACGGCCGCGAGAATTAGCAGCAGCCGGTTGTTCGGCAGGGTCGCGGCCCCCAGCCGCAGCCCGAAGAGGGCGAAGGCGACGGCGGACAGGATCGGGTAGATGAAGCCGTCGTAGCCGGTGTCGAAGCGGTGGTCGTTCAGGACGAAGCAGGCCGCCGCCATGAGCGCCGCCGCAAGCGCGAGGTGAAGGCGCCGGACCTTGCGGCCCAGCGCCTTCCAGGCGACGAGGCCGATCATGAACACGTTGATCTGGTTCGCGAGGCTCGCATAGAGGAAGTTGAACTCGTCGTCGCCCGCGATCACGGTCTTCAGCAGCCCCACCCCGGCCAGCAGCGGCTGCAGCTCGGCGACGAACGCATACTGCGCGGCGAAGGAAAGCGCGGCGACGGCCAAGGCCAGGCGCACGGCCGCCGCGAGGTCGAGCTGCTCCATGCGCCGATGGAGGATCGGAAAGATCGCGTAGAACCCCATTTCGGTCGCGATGCTCCAGCCGCCCGGCACGACGAAGTTGAAGTTGGAGGGATGGAAACCGTGCACGAACAGCAGGTTCTCGACCACGGACAGGAGGCTGTACCCGTTGTCGACCGCGAACGAACCCGAGCGGTATTTCGCCACCAGCAGCCGCCAGCCGAAATAGAAGGCGATGCCGAAGTAGTAGAGCGGCGCGACGCGGAAGAAGCGGCGGACGTAGAAGTTCACCGGGCTCGCCTCGCCGCGCTCGGCCGCCGAGAGGCAGAGCGTGAGGGCGGAGGCGACGAAGAACAGCTGCACGCCCATCTGGCCGAAATGGAACATCGCCGCGACGACCGGCGACAGCCCCGGCATGTGCTGCTGGCAATGGATCGCCATGACACCGAGAATCGCCGCCGCCCGCAGCAGGTCGATGTATTCGTAGCGCCTGACGTCGCCGCCGCTTAGCGATGGGGTCATCGTCTGCCCATCGTAGAAGGCAGGACGCTGCGGGGTAATGGCGCAAAAGCGCTACGCCGCGGCGGGCCTCGGACGGCTCAGGCCCGCATCGCCTCGGCGCCTTCGGGACGACGCCCCGGCCTGCGGCGGCCCGTCACCATCAGCACGCCGCCCACCACCAGCGCCGCGCCCGCCAGCTGCGCCGCCGAAACGGGCTCGCCCAGGAACCACCAGCCGAAAAAGATCGTCAGCATCGGCCCGAGGGTCCCGATCAGCACGGACCGGGCTGCACCGATGCGCTGCACCGCCGCCGACTGCCAGAACACGGGAAGCACCGTGGAGAAGACCGCCATCGCGGCGCCGTAGCCGAAGATCGGCAGCGGCTGGCGCAACTCGGCGATCGGGTGGGCCGCAATGAAGTGCAGCTCGGTCGCCGCGGTGGAGACCAGGATGGCCAGCGCCGAAAAGCGCAAGGACCCGAGCCGCGCGATGGCCACTTCGGCGCCGGCGCTATAGACGGCGTAGGAAACCGCAGAGCCGAACACGAAGGCCGCCCCAACCAGCACCGGCTGCAGGTCGGCGGCGACGGCGAGATCGTGCGCAAAGGCGAGCCCGATGCCCGCATACGAGAGCAGCAGCGCGACGGCCTGGCGCATTTCCAGGTGCCGCCCGAAGGCGAACACGCCGATCAGCACGGTGAGCGTCGGATACGTGAACAGGATCAGCCGCTCCAGCCCGGCCGAGATCGTCTGCAGGCCGAGGAAGTCGAGGATGCTGGCGCCGTAGTAGCCGAACAGCCCGAGCGCGACGACGATGGCCCAGTCGCGCGGCGCCAGCGCGGCCAGGCTTTGCCGCATCGAGAACAGCACCCAGGCGACCACCGGCAGCGTGAACGCCATGCGCAGGGACAGCAGCGTAATGGCGTCGACCGGCGCCGCCGCGTAGGCGAGCTTGACGAAGATCGCCTTGAGCGAGAACCCGGCCGCCGCCAGGATGGCGAAGGCGACGCCGAGACGTTCCGATGACCAGTGCTTCCAGGGCATGAGCTTGCGACAAGGTTAGCGAATACCGAATGATGCGCATGCCGAGACGGCCTTACAATTGCGTTTTTCGCACAAGAGCGTTCGTCCATGACGAATCCAATGCGGTACGACCTCACCGACCTGCGGCTCTTCGTGGCCGTGGCCGAGGCGCGCAACCTCACCCGCGGCGCGCAGCGCGTGCATCTGGCCGCCTCGTCGGCCAGCCACCGCATCCGCCTGCTGGAAGAGACCATCGGCACTGCGCTGCTGCAGCGCGAGGCCCGCGGCGTCGCGCTCACGCGTGCCGGCGAGGCGCTGCTGCGACATGCGCGCCAGGTGTTCGCCGAACTCGAGCAGATGCATGCGGACCTGGCGCCCTTCGCCCGCGGCGTGCGCGGCCACGTCAGCGTCTGGGCCAACACGCACGCGACCCACACCTTCCTGCCGGACGACCTGGCCGGCTTCCTGCGCCGCTTCCCGCAGGTGAGCGTGATGCTCGAGGAACGCACCAGCCCCGAGATCGCCGTGGCCGTGGCGCGCGGCGAGGTGGAGGTGGGCGTCATGGCCGAGAACGCCGAAGGCGTCGACGTCGAAGTCATCCCCTACCGCGCCGACCGGCTGGTGCTGATCGCGCCCGAAGACCATCCGCTGGCGGCGCGCAGCTCGACGTCGTTCGCCGACGTCCTCGACCATCCGTTCGTGATGCTGCATTCGGGCTCGGCCATCCACACCTTCACCATGAACGCGGCCGCCGCGCTCGGCCGCCATCTCGACGTGCGCATCCAGGTGAAGAGCTTCGAGGCCGTCTGCCGCATGGTGGCGGCCGGCGTCGGGGTGGGCATGGTCCCGCGCAGCGCGGTCGCCGCCCAGGGACCGCAAGGCCTGCGCATCGTGGCGCTCGAGGAAGCCTGGGCCCAGCGCGACCTCAAGGTGTGCCTCCGCCGCCGTGAAGGCTTGTCGAAGTTCGCGGCCGACCTCGTCTCCTGCCTGGTCGGAACGGAAAACTGGTGAGGGGACTACCGGTTTACCGGTATATCGCCGGCCGCCCACCCGCGCTGTAATACGCGCCGTATCACCTGAAACAGGGCAAACCCATCGAAAGGTGGGGACGCAAAGTCACCGGTCTAAAGAACGGCTCCTCCGGGCGCCGCTCCATGACAGCGGAACCGCCAGGACAGATCGACGTTCGCGTCGCGGATCCGGCATCTCCGGATGCCGCGAACCGGGCCGGCCCGACCGGCCGCACGCGCTCGTCCTCCCCTTCCCCGGTTCCCCTTTGCCAAAGCGCCCGAGCTTTTGACGAGGAGCACGCATGGGAAGAATGGACGGGGAAATCGCGATCGGCCAGCCGAAGACGCTGGACCAATGGGCCCGCCTCCTCAGCGACGAGGAAATGCCGGTGTTCGCGCACACGGCGCGGCACGTCGCGGGGCTTGCCACCAGCGCCGGCACCTCCTCGGGCGATCTCGCCCAGGTGGTGCTCATGGACACCGCCATGACGGCCCGCGTGCTGCGCATGGCCAACAGCGCCTACTACAACCCCGGCATCAAGCGCATCACGACGGTGAGCCGCGCCATCGTCATCCTCGGCTTCGAAACCATCCGCGCCATCGCGCTCTCGATCTCGATGGTGGACACGGTGCTGCGCGGCAACCGGCACGACCGCGTCGTCACCGAGATGGCGCACGCCTTCCATGCCGCCGTCCAGGCGCGCGCCTTCGCCGCCCGGCGCGGCGACCCTGCCGCCGAGGAAGTGTTCATCGCCGCGCTGCTGTTCCGGCTGGGCGCGATGGCCTTCTGGTGCTTCCCGCACGGTTACGACGAGGCGCTCGACGCCGCGCTGGCCGAGGCCCGCCATCCCGCCAAGGCCGAGCGCGAGGTGCTCGGCTTCGCCTTCCGCGATCTCACGGCGGCGCTCAACCGCGAGTGGAGCCTGTCCGAGTTGCTCGGCCACACGCTCGACGGCCGCCATGGCCACGACACCCGCGTCAAGCTGATCGAGATCGCCTCCGGCATCGCCACCGCGGTGAGCGAGCACGGCTGGGAGGCGCCCGAGACCACCAAGCTGATCGCGCGCGCCGCGGAACTGACCGGCGCCCCCGAGGAGGAGATCGAGCGGTCCGCGCACGAGAATGCCCGCCTCGCGGTGCGCGCCGCCATCGACTACGGCGCCGAAGCGGCGGCGCGCCAGATTCCCGTGCCCGCCGTCGCCGGAACCCGCGTGCAGCCGGCACCCGAGCCGCCGGCCGAGCGCCCGGTGGATCCCGACTTCCAGCTGCGCATCCTGCGCGAGATTTCCGCCATGCTGAGCGAGCGCGTGGACGTCAATGCGCTGCTCAACATGGTGCTCGAAGGCATCTTCCGCGGCCTGGCGATGGACCGGGCGGTGCTCGCCCTCGTCACGCCCGACAACGCCGCCCTCAAGGCCAAGTACGTGCTGGGCATGGACGGCGGCATGGTCGGCAGCGCCTTCCATTTCCCCACCGAGGACGACCGCCATCCGGTGATCCAGATCCTCAACGGCGACGCGCCCGCCTGGGTCAATCGCGGCTCGCCGCGCTGGCGCCAATGCCGCTCGTGGGAACTGGTGCGCCGGCTGGGCGAATCCGAGTTCTTCGCCTTCCCGCTCCACGTCGCGGGCCGGCCGCGCGGCCTGTTCTACGCCGACCGCTGCAGCACCGGGCGCGTGCTGGACGAGCGCGACTTCGATTCCTTCCGCCACCTCTGCGAGCAGGCCGTCATCGGATTGTCCGTGATCGGCCCGCGCGAACCGACGAGGAGTTCCCCATGAGTGCCATCCGTCTCGTGACCCCTGCCCGCCGCGCATGGCGCGGCCTCTTCGCCCTCGTCCTGTGCGCCTGCAGCTTCGCCGCGCAGGCGGGCGAGGCCAAGCCGGGCATCGCCTACGTTCCCCTCGACCCCTTCGTCGTGAATCTCAAGGACGACGCCTACGTGAGCTTCACCATGGAACTGCGGCTGGCGGCCGCGCAGGACGGCGACTACGTCAAGGCCTTCGTGCCGGCCGTCCGCCACGAGCTGATCAAGGGCCTCATGGGCCGCGACGCCAAGGAAGTCCGCACGCCCGAGTTCATGAACGGCTTCGCGGAACGGGCGGCTGAGTCCGCCGGCCGCATCGTAGGCAGGGGCTACGTCAAGGGCGCCTTCCTCACCACCTGGGTGGTGCAGTAGACGCTCAGCCCAGGGCCGTCAGGCGCGCGAGGGCCGGCCCGAACCAGTGGCTGGCGAGCACCATCGCCGGAATCGCGAGGTTGAAGGCGTAGAGCGTCTTGCGGATGCGCGGGTGGGCGTCGCGCGCCTCCATGTAGCGGTCGATCACCGCACGCCCCTTGACGGCGATGAGCGCCGCCACCGCAAGCGTGAGCGGCACGCCCGCCTGGCCCGTCTCCGCGAGCCACGTGCCGACCAGCGTGAGCCCGATCAGCGCGAACCAGACTTTTTCCGCGGCGCCGGGCTTCATCGCAGCACGTAGAAGAAGGGAAAGATGATCAGCCAGATCACGTCGGTCGTATGCCAATAGACGGCCGCGGCCTCGAGCCCGCCGTAGTCGGCCGGCGAATAGACGCCGAGCGCCGTGCGCACCGCCACCCAGCCGAGGCCCAGCAGCCCCCAGGTGACATGCACCAGGTGGTTGAGCGTCAGGTAGTAGTAGACCGTGTAGAAGATGCCGGTCTCGGCGTCGATGCCATGCGCGATGTTCCACCGTATCTCGAACAGCTTGACCGCCGGATAGCCGCAACCGAGCACGATGGCCCCGAGGATCCAGCCCAGCGAAGCGCGCCGGCGGTCGCCGCGCGCGGCGGCCACCGCCTTGACCATGCAGTAGCCGCTGGTGAGCAGCAGCAGCGTGATCGTCGTGCCCGCCGCCGTGAGCAGCTTGTCCGGGCCCAGGCGGAACGCCTCGGGGTGATGCGCCTTGGCGATGAAGTAGACGCAGAACAGCAGCGTGAACTCGACCAGCACGCAAAAGATGCCCACCCAAATCCCGCTGTTGCCCGGAATTCGGCCCCTCGCCACCCCGCTGCCTGCCTGCGCGCCATCCACGCCGCCATCCTAGGCAGACCGTGGCGCCCGGCAAATGAGCGGCGTCAAGAAAAGCCCGCGTCATCCCGCCCGGTAGAATCGCCGCTGCCGCGACCAGGCACTCCCGCGCCGCATTGCGGTCGAAGAGGCGCCGGCGTTCGGCGGTGCGGCTTCGAGGAGGCGATGGAAACCCTGCTGATGTGCAACCCCGGCGGCTTCGCCGTCCGCTACGAGATCAATCCCTGGATGGCGAACCAGATCGGCCGCGTTTCGCCCGAGCAGGCGATGGCGCAGTGGCAGGCGCTGGTCGAGGAATTGTCCGCGGTCGCCCAGGTCGAGGTGATGCCGCCGGATCCGGCCTGGCCGGACCTGGTGTTCACGGCGAACGCCGGCCTGCCGCTGCCCTGGAAGAAGCAGTTCGTGCTGTCGAACTTCCGCCACCCGCAGCGGCAGGGCGAAAAGGCGGTCGACCGCGCCTGGTTCGCGGCCGCCGGCTGGACCTGCGTCGAGCTGCCGGAAGACGCGACCTTCGAAGGCGCCGGCGACGCGCTGTTCGACGCGCACGGCCGGCTGTGGCTGGGCGCCGGTCCGCGCTCCAGCCCGGCCACGGCGGCCCGGCTGGCCGAGATCGTCGCCTGCCGCATCGAACCGCTCACGCTCGCCGATCCGGCCTTCTACCACCTCGACACCTGCTTCTGCCCGCTGCCCACAGGCGGCGCCCTCTATGTGCCCGAGGCCTTCGACGCGCCATCGCGCGAGCGCCTGCTGGGCGGCTTCGGCGACGCGCTCATCCCGCTCACGCCCGCGGAGGCGAACGCCTTCTGCGCCAACGCCGTGTGCACCGGCGGACACGTGGTCATGAACCGCGCCACGCCGCGGCTGGCGCGCGAACTCGCCAAGCTTGGCCTCAAGGTGAGGGAAACGCCGCTGTCCGAATTCATGAAATCGGGCGGCGGCGCCAAGTGCCTGACGCTGAGCCTCGACGGCTGGATGTACGACCGGCTGCATTGACGCGGCCGCCCGCCGGGCGCCGCGCCCTTCCTGCCGCCTAGGCCGACTTGCGGCTGCGCCCCTGAGAATGGGACTGGTGCTGTTGATGCTGCTTGGTCTCCTCGGCGCCCCGCTCCATCGAGCGCGCCGCGCCGCGCGTCTCCTGCTCCATGCGCTCGGCGCCCTCGCGCATGGTCTGCAGGCCGCGCTGCATGCCCTGCTCCATGAAGCCGGTGATCGTGCGGCCCATCGGCAGCTGCGCCGTCACCGCCCGCATCAGCGGCTCGCGCACGTTCTCGATCGAGTGCAGATAGGCCTGCGCGATGCGGTCGGCCGCGTCGAAGCTGCAATTGAGCACCTTGGAAACGTTCTCCTCGCGCATCGCCGCGCCCGGATCGCGCGAGATCTCCTGCAGCTGCTGCGTCTGGTCCTTCACGTACTCCATGCTGGTCTGGTAGATGTCGTCGGCGGCCGCCATGCAGCACCGCGACACTTCCACCCAGCTCTCGACCACCGTCTGGTAATTGCTGGCGAACGCCTGTCCCGCGCGCGCCATGTCCTGCCCTCGTTCCTGGTTCCCGAAGTTCATCTCGCTGCTCCTTTCCACGCTTGAAAGTCGCGGCAACCGGCCCGCCCGGCCGTCGCGATCCTCGGTCGACTGCGCCGCCTCACATTTGTTTCAGCGCCGCGCGCGCGCCGCGCAACGCGCCGGATGGTCCATGCGGCGGGTGGAACTTCGCCGATGGCTGGAGAACCAACCGACTATTCCGCGCGTCCGCACCCCACGGCGCGCCGCCACCAGGAGGCAAGATGAATCCCCTTCAGAACGACCAGCGTCGCCGCCTGCTCAAGGCGGGATGCGCGGCCCTCGCCATGATTCCGATCGTCGTCGCCTCCGGCCGGGCGACGGCGGCGCAGAACGCCGCCCTGCGCAGTTCGCTCAAGTATCAGGACAAGCCGATGGGCGAGAAGGAATGCTCGAACTGCATGCAGTTCGTGCCCGGCAAGACGCCCAAGGACCGCGGCGGCTGCAAGCTGATGCCGGGCGACACGGAGATCTCTCCGCAGGGCTACTGCGTGGCCTGGACCAAGAAGCCGTAACCGGTGATGCGCCGCTCCTGCCGGAGGGGCGGCGCGGACGGCGCAGATGTCGGACCGCAACGAATCGGCGGCAGGCGAAGCGGCGCGCTCCCGCATCGACGAGCATCTTTGGTACAAGGACGCCGTCGTCTACGAGCTGCACGTCAAGGCCTTCTACGACAGCAACGGCGACGGGGTCGGCGACCTGCGCGGCCTGGTACGCAAGCTCGACTACCTGCAGGAGCTGGGCGTCACCGCGCTGTGGCTGCTGCCCTTCTACCCGTCGCCGATGAAGGACGACGGCTACGACATCGCCGACTACCGCAACATCCACCCGGACTACGGCACGCGCGGCGATTTCCGCCTGCTGGTGCGCGAGGCGCACCGGCGCGGGCTGAAGATCATCACCGAACTCGTCATCAACCACACCTCGGACCAGCATCCGTGGTTCCAGGCCGCGCGCCGCGCGCCGCCGGGCTCTTCCAAGCGCAACTTCTACGTCTGGAGCGACACGCCGAAACGCTATGCCGGCACGCGCATCATCTTCACGGATACCGAAAGCTCCAACTGGGCGCGCGACGATGTCGCCGGCGCCTGGTACTGGCACCGCTTCTTCTCGCACCAGCCGGACCTCAACTTCGACAACCCGCTGGTGCTCAAGGCGGTGCTGCGCACCATGCGCTTCTGGCTCGACATGGGCGTGGACGGGCTGCGCCTCGACGCGATCCCTTACCTGTGCGAACGCGAGGGCACCAGCAACGAGAACCTGCCCGAAACCCATGCCGTGATCCGCAAGATCCGCGCCGTCATCGACGCCCACTACGCCGACCGCATGCTGCTGGCCGAGGCCAACCAGTGGCCGGAGGACGTGCGCGACTACCTCGGCGACGGCGACGAGTGCCACATGGCCTACCACTTCCCGCTGATGCCGCGCATGTACATGGCCATCGCCCAGGAGGACCGCCACCCCATCGTCGAGATCATGCAGCAGACGCCCGATATTCCGGACACCTGCCACTGGGCGATATTCCTGAGAAACCATGACGAACTCACGCTCGAGATGGTGACGAGCCGCGAACGCGACTACATGTACCAGATGTACGCCGCCGATCCGCGCTCGCGCCTCAACCTCGGCATCCGCCGGCGCCTGGCGCCGCTGATGGACAACGACCCGGACCGCATCAAGCTGATGAACTTCCTGCTGCTCTCGATGCCGGGCACGCCGATCATCTACTACGGCGACGAGATCGGCATGGGCGACAACATCTACCTGGGCGACCGCAACGGCGTGCGCACCCCGATGCAATGGAGCCCCGACCGCAACGCGGGCTTCTCGCAGGCCGACCCGCAGCGGCTCTTCCTGCCGCCCATCATGGACCCGATCTACGGCTACGAGGCGGTGAACGTCGAGGCGCAGTCGCGCGACCCTTCCTCGCTGCTCAACTGGATGCGGCGCATGCTGTCGGTGCGCGACCAGCACAAGGGCTTCGGCCGCGGCACGCTGCAGTTCCTGCGCGCCGGCAACCGCAAGATCCTCGCCTTCGTGCGCCAGTACGGCGACGAAATCCTGCTGTGCGTGGCGAACCTGGCGCGCTCGGCGCAGCCCGTGGAGCTGGATCTCGCGCGTTTCAAGGGCCGCGTGCCGGTGGAACTGCTCGGCCGCGCCACCTTCCCGCCGATCGGCGACCTGCCCTACCTGCTGACGCTCTCCAGCCACGGCTTCTTCTGGTTTCGCCTGGCGAGCGGCGAGGAGGCCCCCTCGTGGCACGAGGAGCGCATCGCGCGCGAGGAGCCGCCCGTGCTGGTGCTGTTCGACGGCTGGCACAGCCTGTTCCGTGAACGCGTCGTGCCGTGGCGCATCGCCATGGCGGAGAACGTGCGCAACCAGCTCGAGACCGAGGTGCTGCCGCGCTTCGTCGCGGCGCAGCGCTGGTACGCCGGGGCGCCGCCGGCGCGCGTGGCGCTGGCCGATCACGCCGAGTGGAAGGATGCGCGCGGCGACTGGCTGGTGGCCCTGTTCGATCTCGATGGCGGCCAGCGCTGCTTCCTGCCGCTGTCGCTGATCTGGGAGGACGCGGAAGAGGAACGCCTGCGCGCCATGGCGCCCGCCACCGCCGCGCGCGTGCGCCACCAGGCGCGCATCGGCGCACTCACCGACGCGCTGGCCGACGAATGGTTCTGCCGCGCGCTGGTCAGCGCCGCCGAGGCCGGCACGGAATTGCGCTGCGGCGCCGGCACGGTGCGCTTCGCCGCGACGCCTGCCTTCGCCGCGCTGGCGCACGAGCCGATCGAGACGCTGCCGGTGCGCGGCGCGCGCGCCGGGCCGGACGTCACGGCAGTGGCGCTCGGCAAGGCGGTGTATGTGAAGTGCTATCGCCGGCCGCCGGCGGGACGCAACGCCGAGATCGAGATCGGCCGGTACCTGAGCGATGCGGCGCCGCTGGCCCACAGCGTCCCGCTGTTCGGCACGGTCGAATACCGCGCCGACGACGGTGCCGCGGTCACGCTGGCCGTGCTGGAAGGCTACGTCGAGAACCAGGGCAGCGGGCTCGACTACACGCTCGAATACCTGCAGCGCCATCTCGAGCAGCGCCGCACCAACGATCCCGCCGCCGTGCAGCCGACCGATCCGCATGGCGCCTACCTGGCGCTGATGCGCACGCTGGGCCGGCGCACCGCGGAACTGCACCGCGCGCTGGCGCGGTCCACGGGCGACGCCGCCTTCGAGCCCGAGCCCGTCGCGGCGGGCGACCTGCACGCCTGGGCTGCGGCCGCGGACGACGCCGTGCGGCGCGCCTGCGCGGCGCTGGAGCGCTCGCGCGGCACCCTGCCGGCCGAGGCCCAGGCCGACCTCGACGCCCTGCTCGCCTCGCGCGACCGCCTGCGTGCGCGCATCGGCGAAGGCGCCCCCGGCGCACTGAAGACGCGCATCCACGGCGATTTCCGCATGGCGCGCGTGCTGATCGCGCAAAACGACTTCGTCATCATCGACTTCCATCCGGCCTCGCTCGCCAAGCAGTCGCCGCTGCGCGACGTTGCCACCATGCTGCGCTCCATCGACGGCGTGGCGCGCGCCGCGCTCGACCGCGCCGGCAGCGAGCGCGCCGACGAGGCGGCCGGCATCGACGACGCGGTGCGTGCCTGGCGCGACGAGGCCGGCGCGGCCTTCCGCGAGGCCTACCTGGCCGAAGCGCAGGCCGGCGATGCGGCGCCGGCGCTGCTCGACATCTTCGTGCTCGAGGCCGCCATGGCGGAACTGCGCGAAGCCCTCGAGCGGCACCCCGAGCGGGTCGCCCGCCTGCTGCGCGGCATCGTCCGCGATGCGTCGCGCAGCGGCTGACGCAGCGAAGAGGACGCCGCGATGGACGAATGGGACTTCATGCTCGAACCGCTGCGCGCCACCGTGGCGGCGGCCGTCGCCATGCTGCCCCGGCTGCTGTTCGCGCTCGTCATCGTGGTGGCCGGCTGGCTGGTGGCCAAGGCAGTGCGGCTCGCGGCAGTGAAGATGCTGCGCGCCATGAACCTCCAGGTGCTGGCCGAGCGCGCCGGCACCGACGAGATGCTGCAGCAGGGCGGCGCCCGCATCGACACCGTCGGCGTCATCGGCCTGCTGGCCTACTGGGCGACGCTCCTCGCCGCGCTGGTGCTGGCCTTCAACGGCCTCGAGCTCGCTTACGTCACCGATCTGCTCGCGCGCGCCGCGCTGTTCGTGCTGCGGCTGATCGTTGCCGTGGTGATCGTCGCCTGCGGCGCCTATTTCGCGCGCTTCATCGGCGTCAAGACGGCCGCCGGCGCGCGCGCCGCCGACGTCGCGGATGCCGAATTGCTGGGGCAGCTCGCCCGCTACGGCGTGCTGGCCTTCGTCGTCCTGATCGCGCTCGACCAGGTGGACATCGCCGGCAGCCTCATCCGCGAGAGCTTCCTGATCCTGCTTGCCGGCGTCGTGTTCGCGCTCGCGCTGGCGTTCGGGCTGGGCGGCCGGCACCGGGCCGCCGCGCTGCTGGAACGCTGGTGGACCCGCCGGCGCGAGCCCTAGCCCGAAACCGCGAAGGAGAATCCCATGCCTTATCCGAAAGTCCTCGCGATGGTGATGGCCGGCGGCGAAGGGTCGCGGCTGTACCCGCTCACGGTGCAGCGCTCCAAGCCTTCGGTGCCCTTCGGCGGCCGCTACCGCATCGTCGACTTCGTGATCAGCAACCTCGTCAATTCGGGCATCCATTCGATCTACCTGCTGGTGCAGTACAAGTCGCAGTCGCTGATCGAGCACGTGAACCACGCGTGGACGCTGTCGCACATCCTGCCCGACCAGTTCGTCACGGTGGTGCCGCCGCAGATGCGCGAAGGGCCCGAATGGTTCCAGGGCACGGCCGACGCCGTGCGGCAGAACCGCAACCTCATCGAGCTGCACCGGCCCGACCTGGTCGCCGTGTTCGGCGCCGACCACATCTACCGCATGGACCTGCGCCAGATGGTGCGTTTCCACCGCGACCAGCGCGCGCAGGCGACGGTGGCGGCGCTGCCGGTGCCGGTTTCCAGCGCGCGCGAGTTCGGCATCATCACCGCCGAGTCCGACAGCCGCGTGATCGACTTCAAGGAAAAGCCGGAGCATCCCGCCCCCATGCCCGACCGGCCCGACTACGCCTACGCCTCGATGGGCAACTACCTGTTCGACACCGAGCTGCTGCTCGACGCGCTGGAGGAGACCGAGAAGCGGGGCGAGAACGACTTCGGCCGCCACGTGCTGCCGCGCCTGATCGCCGGCGCCTGCCGCGTGTGCGCCTACAACTTCTCGCAGAACCAGGTGCCCGGCGTGCGCGCCTACGAGGATGCGGCCTACTGGCGCGACGTCGGCACCGTGGACTCCTATTTCGCCGCCAACATGGACACGCTGGGGGCGGAGCCGCGCTTCAACGTCTTCAACCCGCGCTGGCCGATCATCTCCAGCAACTACCAGGGGCCCAGCGCGCGCATCGCCGACGCCCGCATCAGGAACAGCCTGATCGGCGACGGCACCATGATCAAGGGCGCCACCATCCGCAATGCCATCCTGCGGCGCGAGGTGATGATCGAGGAGGACGTGCATATCGAGAACTCGATCGTGATGGACTACGTGACCATCCGGCGCGGCGCGCGGCTCAAGCACGTCATCGTCGACCGCTTCAACGAAGTGCCGGCCGGCGCCCGCATCGGCTTCGACCGCGAAGCGGATCGCGCCGCCGGCTATCACGTCACCGACTCAGGCATCGCGGTGATGGCGCGCGGCACCGTCGGGCGCCGCGGCCTCTACAACCAGCGAGGCGCCCCTTGATCCAGGCGGCCATCCGCAGCATCTGGCCCGGCGCGTCCTGGCCGATCGGCGCCAGCTGGGACGGCGAGGGGGTGAACTTCGCGCTGTTCTCGGAGCACGCCGAGAAGGTCGAGTTGTGCCTGTTCGACGCCAAGGGCCGCCGCGAGACCGAGCGCATCCAGCTTCCCGAGCGCACCGACCAGGTCTGGCACTGCTACCTGCCGGAGGCGCGCCCGGGGCTGCTCTACGGCTACCGCGTGCACGGCCCGTTCGAGCCTAAGGCCGGCCACCGCTTCAACCCGGCCAAGCTGCTGCTCGACCCCTACGCGCGCGACATCGTCGGCAGCGTGCGCTGGAGCGACGCCAACTTCGGCTACCGCATCGGCCACGCCCGCGGCGATCTCTCGCTCGACCGCCGCGACAACGCGCCCGGCATGCCGAAGTGCCGCGTCGTGGATACCGCGTTCACCTGGGGCGACGACCGCCCGCCCCGCACGCCCTGGAACGAGACGCTGATCTGCGAACTGCACGTGAAGGGCTTCACGCAGCGGCATCCCGAGGTGCCGCCCAACCTGCGCGGCACCTACGGCGGGCTCGCCACCGCGCCGGCGATCGATTTTCTCCAGCGCCTGGGCATCACTGCCGTGGAGCTGATGCCCGTGCACACCTTCGTCGACGACCGCTTCCTGGTGGAGAAGGGCCTCTCGAACTACTGGGGCTACAACTCGATCGGCTTCTTCGCGCCCGACGCGCGCTACGCGGCCGGCGAACCGATGCAGGAATTCAAGACCATGGTGAAGACCCTGCATTCGGCGGGCATCGAGGTGATCCTCGACGTCGTCTACAACCACACCGCGGAAGGCAACCAGCTCGGCCCGACGCTCTCGTTCCGCGGCATCGACAACGCCGCCTACTACCGCCTGGGGCAGGATCCGCGCTACTACATGGACTACACCGGCTGCGGCAACACGCTCAACATGCTGCACCCGCGCGTGCTGCAGCTGATCATGGACAGCCTGCGCTACTGGGTGCAGGAGATGCACGTCGACGGCTTCCGCTTCGACCTCGCTTCCGCCCTGGCGCGCGAGCTGCACGAGGTCGACCGGCTCGGCGCCTTCTTCGACATCATCCACCAGGACCCGGTGCTGTCGCAGGTGAAGCTGATCGCCGAACCCTGGGACCTCGGCGAAGGCGGCTACCAGGTCGGCAACTTCCCGGTCGGCTGGGTCGAGTGGAACGACCGCTACCGCGACACCGTGCGCGCCTACTGGAAAGGCGACGGCGGCCTGATCGGCGAATTCGCCTACCGCATCACCGGCTCCTCCGACCTCTACGCCTCGAGCGGGCGCCGGCCCTATGCCAGCATCAACTTCGTCACCGCGCACGACGGCTTCACGCTGCAGGACCTGGTCAGCTACAACGGCAAGCACAACGAGGCCAACCTCGACGACAACCGCGACGGCACCGACCGCAACCTGTCCTGGAACTGCGGCGCCGAAGGGCCGACCACCGACCCGTCCGTCAACTCGCTGCGCGCCCGCCAGAAGCGCAACCTGATGGCGACCCTGCTGCTCTCGCAGGGCGTGCCGATGCTGATGGCCAAGGACGCGCTCTCCGCCACCCAGCTGGGCAACAACAACGCCTATTGCCAGGACGGCGAGCTCGGCTGGGTGTCGTGGGACCTCGACGGGCCCCAGCGCGACTTCCTCGAGTTCGTGCGCCACGTGGCGCGGCTGCGGCGCCGCCACCCGGTGTTCCAGCGCCGCAGCTTCTTCCATGGCCGCGCCATCAAGGGCGCCGGCGTCAAGGACGTGCTGTGGCTCGACCCGGCCGGCCGCGAGATGAGCGACGAAGAGTGGAAGGCCTCGTTCGCGCGCAGCCTCGGCATGTACCTGGCCGGCAGCGGGCTGGACGAGCGCGACGCGCGCGGCCGGCCGGTCCAGGACGACAGCTTCCTGATGCTGTTCAACGCGCACCACGAGGGCGTGGACTTCCGCCTGCCGGGCAGCGACCGCGCGCCGCCGTGGGACCTGATCTTCGACACCGCCCGGCGCGAACCCGACGGCAGCGCGGCCACCGTCCCCGGCGGCGAGCCCTACCGGCTCGAAGGCCGCTCGATGGCCCTGCTGCGCCTGCCGCGCGGCGAGGCCGCCCCCACCCCGAAGGAGTCGTCATGAAACGCCAGCACCGCATGCCTTTCGGCTGCGAAGTCGTCGAAGGCGGCGTGCGCTTTCGCCTGTGGGCGCCTTCGGCGCGCAGCGTGGAGCTCTGCCTCGGCCGCGACGGCAGCCCGATCGTCTCGTCCATGACCTCGCCGTGCCCGGGCTGGTTCGAACTGCTGGTGGAGGGCGTCGACGCCGGCAGCCGCTACCGCTTCCGCATCGACGGCAGCCTCGAGGTGCCCGATCCGGCCTCGCGCTCGAACCCCGACGACGTCCATGGCGCCAGCGAAGTCGTCGATCCGACGGCCTTCGAGTGGCTGGATGAAGGCTGGTGCGGCCGGCCCTGGCACGAAGCGGCGATCTACGAGCTGCACGTCGGCGCCTTCAGCCCCGAAGGCAATTTCGCCGGCGTGCGCGAGCGCCTCGACTACCTCGCCGCGCTCGGCGTGACGGCGATCGAGCTGATGCCGGTGGCCGACTTCCCGGGCCGGCGCAACTGGGGTTACGACGGCGTGCTGCCGTTCGCGCCCGACAGCAGCTACGGCACGCCCGACGAGCTCAAGGCGCTGGTGCAGGCGGCGCACGCGCGCAACCTCATGGTCTTCCTCGACGTCGTCTACAACCACTTCGGGCCGGAAGGCAATTACCTGCATGCCTACGCCAAGCCCTTCTTCACCGACCGCCACAAGACGCCCTGGGGCGACGCCATCGCGCTCGACGGTCCCGAGGGCCACACGATCTGCGACTTCTTCGTGCACAACGCGCTCTATTGGCTGGAGGAGTTCCACTTCGACGGCCTGCGGCTCGACGCGGTGCACGCGATTCCCGACGCAGGCCGCCAGCGGCTGCTGGTGGCGTTGGCCGAAGCGGTGCGCAGCGGGCCGGGACGGGCGCGCCACATCCACCTGGTGCTCGAGAACGACGCCAACGAGGCGCGCTATCTGCGCCATCCGCCCGACGCCGCGAAGCTCTTCGACGCGCAATGGAACGACGACTTCCACCACGTCGCCCATGTGCTGCTCACCGGCGAACGCGACGGCTACTACGCCGACTATGCCGATGCGCCGGCCGAGCGCCTGTGCCGCTGCCTGTCCGCCGGCTTCGCCTGGCAGGGCGAAGCGTCGGCGTTCCGCGGCGGCGCCGCACGCGGCGAGTCCACCGCCGGCCTGCCGCCGGAAGCCTTCGTCGCCTTCCTGCAGAACCACGACCAGATCGGCAACCGCGCCTTCGGCGAGCGCATCGGTCAGCTCACCGAAGCGCAGGCCGTCGACGCCGCCACCTCGCTGCTGCTGCTCGCGCCCTTCCCGCCGCTGATCTTCATGGGCGAGGAATTCGGCGCGGCGACGCCCTTCCTGTTCTTCTGCGACTTCGGCCCCGACCTCGCGCAGGCCGTCACGCAGGGGCGCCGCGGCGAGTTCGCGCGCTTCGCCGCCTTCGCCGATTCGCGCCTCGACTGGGACAGCGCGACGCGCGAACCGCACGCGGCGCGGCTGGCGCGCAGCCGGGCGCTGCTCGCCCTGCGCGCGCGAGAGATCGCCCCGCGCCTCGCGGCGATGCGGGCCGAGGGCGCGCAATGCCGGCGCCTGGGCGCCGCCGCCGTGCAGGCGCAGTGGCGGCTCGGCGACGGCACGACCCTCGCCGTGGTGACGAATCTCGGCCAGGACGCGCTGACCGGCGTGGCGCGCCCGCCCGGCCGCGTGCTCGACGCCACGCCGGCCGGCGCCGACGCGGCGCTGTCCTTAGGCTCGCTGCCGGCCTGGTCGACCGTCTGGCTGCTCGACGAGGCGCCGGCCGCGCCATGATCGCGACGGCGCAGCTCGACCGCCTCTGCGCCCTGGCCGGCGTCGTGCCCGACTACGAGGACGCCTGGGGCCAGCCGCGCCGCGCCTCCGACGAAACCAAGGCCGCGCTGCTCGCGGCGCTCGGCATTCCGTGCGCCGACGAGGCGGCAGCCGCGGCGGCGGCCGCCGAGCTCGAAGGGCGCGAATGGCGGCGCCCGCTGCCGCCCGTGCTGGTGCTGCGCGAGAGCGATCCGAACCTGCATGTTCCCGTCACGCTGCCCAATGCCCGGCGCAGCCGCCGGCTGCGCTGGACCTTGACGCTCGAGAACGGCGAAACGCTCGCCGGCGAGGCCGGCACCGAAGGGCTCGGCCGCCTCGATGCGCGCCGCCTCGGGCAGGCGTGGTACCTGCGGCTCGCCCTGCCGCTGCCGCGCGCCGTGCCGCTCGGCTACCACCGCTATCGCCTGGCCGACGGCGAGGGCGCCGTCCTCGGCGAAACCTCGCTGGTGCTCGCCCCCGGGCAGTGCTACCGGCCGCCCGCGCTCGACGCCGGCGGCCGCGTCTGGGGCATCCAGGTGCAGCTCTACAGCCTGCGCTCGGAACGCAACTGGGGCGCCGGCGACTTCACCGATCTCTACCGGCTGATCGACTTCGCGGCCTCATCCGGCGCCGGCGCCGTGGGCGTGAGTCCGCTGCACGCGCTGTTCCCCGACCGGCCGGAGAACGCGAGCCCCTACGGACCGTCGAGCCGCAGCCAGTGGAACGCGCTGTACCTCGACGTCGAGAGCGTGCCTGAATTCGCCGACTGCGAAGAGGCGCGCCGCATGGTCGCGGCCGCCGACTTCCAGGCCGGCCTGCGCGCGCTGCGCGGCCCCGAGCGGGTCGACTATGCCGGCGTGGCGGCCGCCAAGACGCGCGTGCTCGAACTCTTGTTCGGGGAGTTCCGGCGCCGCCACCTCGGCACCGGAAGCGCGCGCGGGCGGGCCTTCGCAGCCTATCGCGCGGAAGCCGGGCCGCCGCTGCGCGACCTGGCGCGCTTCGAGGCACTGCAGGATCACTTCCATCGGCAGGACGCCTCGGTGTGGGGCTGGCCGGTGTGGCCGGAGGCCTACCGCGACCCCGAGGGGCCGGCGGTCGCCGAGTTCTGCCGCACCAACGCCGAGCGCGTGCAGTTCTTCGAGTACCTGCAGTGGGAAGCGGAGCGGCAGCTGTCGTCGGCCGGCCGCCACTCGTGGGAGCTCGGGCTGGGCGTCGGCCTCTATCTCGACCTCGCGCTCGGCGCCGACCGCGCGGGCGCCGAAGTGTGGGCCCGGCGCGATCTGTTCGCGCTCGACGCCTCGGTCGGCGCGCCGCCCGACGCGATCAACCTGCAGGGGCAGGACTGGGGCCTGCCGCCGCTGCATCCGCAGCGCCTGCGCGAGGCCGCCTACGCGCCGGTGGTGGCGCTGCTGCGCGCCAACATGCGCCACGCCGGCGGGCTGCGCATGGACCACGTGATGGGCCTGATGCGCCAGTACTGGGTGCCGGCCGGGCGCCCGGCCACCGACGGCGGCTACGTGCGCTATCCGTTCGCCGACCTGCTCGGCATCCTGGCGCTGGAGAGCGTGCGCAACCGCTGCCTGGTGATCGGCGAGGACCTCGGCACCGTGCCCGACGAGGTGCGCAGCGCCATGGGCGCGCTCGGCGCGATGTCGTGCCGCCCGCTGCACCTCGAGCATCGGCCCGAGCACGGCCTGCCGCGGCCCGGCGAATTTCCGCGCCAGGCGCTGATCTCGGTCGGCACGCACGACCTGCCGACGCTGCGCGGCTACTGGCTCGGCCGCGATCTCGACGTGCGCGCCGGGCTCGACCTGTTCCCGTCCGACGCCGTGCGCGAGGAGCAGGTGGTGGCGCGCTCGCGCGAGCGCGCACGCCTGCTGGCGGCGCTCGACCGCGAAGGACTGCTGCCCCCCGGCGCGAGCGTCGACCCCGTCACGCTGCCGGAGATGACCGACGAGCTCAACCGCGCGATCCACGTCTGGCTCGCGCGTTCGCCGGCCAGCCTGATGATGGTGGCGCCCGAGGACGTGTTCGGCGAGATCGACCAGATGAACCTGCCGGGCACCACCGCCGAGCGCCATCCGAACTGGCAGCGCAAGCTGGCGCAGAACCTGGAGAACTGGCGCGCCGACGCGCGCTGGCGGTCGCTGGCCGAGGCCTTGTCCGGCGCGCGCGGCGGCGCGGTGTTTCCGCGCGTGCAGCGCAAGTCCGACGCGGCGCCGAGCGCGCCCGCGCGCATCCCGCTCGCCACCTACCGAATCCAGCTCAACCGGCACTTCACGCTGGCGCAGGCGACCGCCCTGGTGCCCTACTGGCATGCGCTGGGCGTGAGCCACATCTACACCTCGCCCTACCTGCGCGCGCGTCCCGGCAGCGACCACGGCTACGACATCACCGACCACGGCGCGATGAATCCCGAGATCGGCAGCGACGAAGACCTGGCGGCCTTCGCGGCGGCGCTCGCCGAGCACGGCATGGCGCAGCTGATCGACGTCGTGCCGAACCACATGGGCGTGCTCGGCGGTGACAACCCCTGGTGGCTCGACGTGCTCGAGAACGGCCAGGGCGCCGCGCACGCCGGCTATTTCGACATCGAATGGCAGCCGCTCGCCGTCGACCTGCGCGACAAGGTGCTGCTGCCGGTGCTCGGCGCTCAATACGGCCGCGTGCTGGCCGGCGGCGAGCTGGTGCTCCGGCTCGACCGCGAGCGGGGCGAATTCGGCCTGCACTACTACCAGCATCATTTCCCGCTCGATCCGCGCCACTACCCGCAGATCCTCGAGCACGATGCCGGGCGCCTGGCGGCGCGCCTCGGCGAGAACCATCCCGACTACCTTGATCTGCTCAGCATCAGCACCGCCTTCGGCCACCTGCCGGCGCACACCGAGTCCGAACCGGCCCGCGTCGCCGAGCGGGCGCGCGAAAAGGAAATCCAGAAGCGGCGCCTGGCGGAGGTGCTGGCGCGCAGCGCCGACGTCGCGCTGTTCGTCGGCGAGAACGTCGACGCCTGCAACGGCACGCCGGGGCAGCCCGAGAGCTGGGACAAGCTGCATGCGATCATCAAGCGCCAGGCTTGGCGGCTGGCCAACTGGCGCGTGGCCAGCGACGAGATCAACTACCGGCGCTTCTTCGACGTGAACGATCTCGCGGCGCTGCGCATGGAATCCGAAGCGGTGTTCCGCGACACCCACCGCCTGGTGCTCGAGTGGCTGCGCGCGGGAACCGTGCAGGGCGTGCGCGTCGACCACCCCGACGGCCTGCACGATCCGGGGCAGTATTTCCGCCGGCTGCAGGAGGCGGCGGGCGGCGCGGCCGGCGGGCGGCCGCTGTACTTGATTGCGGAGAAGATCCTCGCCGGCCACGAGCATCTCGCGCCCGACTGGCCGCTCTACGGCACCACCGGCTACGACTTCGCCAACCTGGTCAACGGCCTGTTCGTCGACGACGCCGCGGAGGGCGACATCGACCGCATCTACGCGCTGTTCGTCGGCGAGCGGCAGGACTTCGGGGACATCGCCTATCGCTCCAAGAAGCTCGTCATGGACACCACCATGGCGGCCGAGCTCAACGTGCTGGCGAGCCAGCTGGCGCGCATCGCGCTCGCCAGCCGCGACACCTGCGACTTCACCGTGAACAGCCTGCGCCACGCGCTGGCCGACGTGGCGGCGGCGTTTCCGGTCTATCGCACCTACGTCACGCCGGCCGGCGCCTCGGAGGACGACCGCCGCCACATCGACTGGGCCGTGGGGCGGGCGAAGAAGAGGAGCCGCCTGGCGGACGCCTCGGTGTTCGACTTCGTGCGCGACGCGCTCACCGGCGCGCTCGCCGCCGGACGGCCGCCCGGCTATGTGGAGCAGGTGTTCGGCTTCGCCATGCGCTTCCAGCAGTTCACCGGCCCCGTGGCCGCCAAGGGCATCGAGGACACCGCCTTCTACCTCTACAACCGGCTGGTCTCGCTCAACGAGGTGGGCGGCGATCCCACCCGCTTCGGCACGCCGGTTGCCGCCTTCCACCGCGCCGCGCAGGAGCGCGGCCTGCGCTGGCCGCACGCCATGCTGTCGACCTCCACGCACGACACCAAGCGGTCGGAGGACGTGCGCGCGCGCATCGACGCGCTGTCCGAACTGCCGGCGGAATGGCTCGAGCACCTGCGCCGCTGGCGGCGCGTGAACCGCAGCAAGAAGCAGCAGGTCGACGACGCGCCGGCCCCCTCGCACAACGACGAATACCTGCTCTACCAGACGCTGCTCGGCGTCTGGCCGGCGGGCGATCCCGACGCCCCCGCGCTCGAGGCGCTGCGCGAGCGCGTCCAGGCCTACATGCTGAAGGCGGTGCGCGAGGCCAAGGCTCGCAGCAGCTGGATCAATCCCAACCTCGAATACGAGAAGGCGCTGGCGGGCTTCATCGACGCCCTGTTCGGCGCCGGCGGCCGCAACTACTTTCTCGAGGACTTCCTGCCCTTCCAGCGCCGCATCGCGCGGCTGGGCATGCTGAACAGCCTGTCGCAGCTGGTGGTGAAGCTCGCCTCGCCCGGCGTGCCCGACATCTACCAGGGCAACGAACTGTGGGACTTGAGCCTGGTGGATCCCGACAATCGCCGCCCCGTCGACTACGAGGTGCGGCGCCGCATGCTCGACGCCATGACGGCTTCGCTGCGCGACGGCGATGAAAGCGCGGCTTTCGCCCGCCCGCTGCTCGACCATGCCGAAGACGGGCGCATCAAGCTCCTTCTCACCTGGCGGGGGCTGCAATGCCGGCGTCGCCTGCCGCAGCTGTTCCAGGGCGGGCTCTACCTGCCGCTGGCCGTGGTCGGCGCACGCGCGCGCCACGTCTGCGCCTTCGCGCGGCGCAGCGAGCGCAGCGTGGCGATCGCGGTTGCGCCGCGGCTGTTCGCCGGCCTCGGCGAAGCCGACTGGCCGCTCGGCGAGGCAGCCTGGCAGGACACGCGCATCGAACTGCCGGCAGACCTCACCGGCATGCGCCTCGCCGACGCCTTCACCGGTGCCGTCGCCGAGTTCGAGGTGCAGGCGGGCAAGGCTTTCCTGCCGCTGGCCGCGGCCCTGTCGCACCTTCCCCTCGCCCTGTTCTGCGATGCGCCGGCCTAGGCTGCAGACCAGCGAAAGCCGGTAGTGAAATTACGGGGTTCGACGTATTGCAGGGGGCCACGCGGCTGCTAGCTTCAAAGGACGACCACCCACCGACGGTGAATGCTTTCCAGCCATGTTCAAGCATCGACTGAAGCCCGCGCCGGCACCGAGGACGCGCCTGCGGCCCCAGGGAAGCCGTGCGCCGATCGCCCGCCAGCCCGCCACCTCGCAGCCCGCTCCTTCGCCGTCGCGCCCCGAAGCCGCGCTGCCCGCCGAAGGCCGGCCACCCGAGGCGCAGACCGCCCCCTACGAGTGGCTGGCCGCCTTCGACGAACTGGACGAGCCGGTCTTCATCCACGACCGCGAATTCCGCATCCTGCGCTGCAACCCGGCCTATGCCGCCTGCGCCGGCACGCCGATGGAAGCCATTGTCGGGCGCCCGTACTGGCAGGTGTTCCCGAAGCTCGCCGGCCCGCTGGGCAATTGCGTCGAGGCGCTAACCAAGGGAGCGACGGCCGAGAAGTCGGAACTCACCGCCGCGGGCGGGCAGGTGTTCCTGAGCCACGACATCACCGCCCATCGCGCCTCAGGCGAGTTCTGGTACTCGCGCCACCTGATGGAGAACATGACGGCGCGCCGCCAGGAAGAGGACACCGGGCGCCAGAAAGCCCTGCTCGCGGACGCCGTCGTCGCGGGCCTGCCGGCGCTGCTGCTCGTGGTCGACCGCCAGCGGCGCCTGCTGCGCTGGAACCGCCAGGTCGCGACGCTGACGGGCTTGGCCGAGGCCCGGCTGCAGGGCGCCGACGTGATGACCCTGGTGGCGCAGGCGGACCGTTCCAGCATGGCGGCCGCCCTCGAGCAGGCGTTCGACACGGGGCACGGCGAGGGCGACGTGCGGCTGCTCGACGCCGCCGGCGAACCCCGGCGCTTCGTCTTCTCGGCAGGCGCTGTGGCGGCAGGCGCCGAGCGCTGCGTGGCGTGCGTGGGATTCGGCGGCGATCTGGTGCGGCGCTTCGAGCGCGGCGCCGACGACGAGAAGGCGTTCTCCGACGCCATCGTCGAAAGCGCGCCCGGCCCATGCTACGTGGTGGACCAGCAATACAACCTGGTGCGCTGGAATCGCCATCTGCGCGAGCTCACCCAGATGAGCGACGCCGACCTGATGGGAACGTCGATTCTCAGCACGGTCCACGAGGACGACCGCCCGCTGGCGGCGGCAAAGTTCCTCGCCGCCGTGGCCATGGGCCACGCCCAGATGGAAGTGCGCCTGCCGAGCGCCACGCGCGGCCTGCGCACCTACATGAAGACCGCACGCCGCTTCGAACTCGGCGGCGTTCCCTACGTCACGGGCTTCTGCGTGGACATCACCGAGCGCAAGGAAGTCGAGAACGCCCTGACGCGCGAGAAGGCGTTCGCCGACGCGCTGGTGAACAGCGTGCCGGGCGCCTTCTACGTCGTCGACATGGAGGGCAACTACTACGCCTGGAACAGCTACCTCAACCGCCTCACGGGCCTGTCCAACGAGGAGTTGAGGCAGCGCAGCTCGCTGCTCACCATCGAGGAGCCGGACCGCCCGCGCGCGGCGGCCGCGATGAAGCAGGCCTTCGAGACCGGCTATGCGCAGGCGGAGTTGCATGTCCTCACCCACGACCGCGGCGTGCGGCTCTACTTCATGGCGGCGCGGCGTTTCTCGGTACGGGACACGCAGTACCTGGTCGGCGTCGGCGTCGACACGACGGACCGCGGCGAGCGCGTGCGCCAGCTCGAGGAGGAAGCCCGCACCGACCCGCTCACGCACCTGGCCAACCGCAACCATTTCCTGGAGCTCGCCACGCAGGAATTCGCGCGTTCGCGCCGCTACGGGCACCCGCTCTCGCTCTGGGTGATCGACGTCGATCACTTCAAGGCGGTGAACGACGCCTTCGGCCACCATGCCGGCGACATCGCGCTGCAGTCGCTGAGCTCGGTGAGCCGCCAGGCGCTGCGCGACTGGGACGTCATGGGCCGCCTGGGCGGCGAGGAATTCGGCGTGCTGCTGCCCGAGACGGACGCCACCCAGGCCCTGCTGGTGGCCGAGCGCCTGCGCCAGAAGGTGGCCGCTTCCGAGATCCGCCTGGACGGCGCCGGGGCTGCGCACCTGACCATCTCGATCGGGGTGGCGACGCTGCAGGAGGACGACTCCGACATCGACGGACTGCTGGTGCGCGCCGACGAGGCCTTGATGGAAGCCAAGCGCACCGGCCGCGACAAGGTTGCCACCGCCGGCGTGACGCGCGGCTGAACCTTCCGCTGCACCGCAGCAACGGCTTGGGCAGAAACGCCGAGCCCGCGGGCCTTCTGCCCAACGGCATATGGCCTATTCCATGTTCCTTACGTATGATTCTGCCTGCTCCAACGGTGGGCAGCGAAGTTCCGTGGCCCCGACTTCCGGGAAGACCGAAGACATGAACGAGAAGCACGGCACCGTGCTCGTCATCGACGACAGTCCGACGAGCGCGCATCAGCTGTTCGCGCTGCTGGGCAGCGACTACGACGTGCTCGTCGCCACGCGCGGCGCCGCCGGCATCGATCTGGCGGCCACCCAGAACCCGGACCTCATCCTGCTCGACGTCGTCATGCCGGAACTGGACGGCTACGAGGTGTGCGCGCGCCTCAAGGCCGACGAGCGCACCGCCGACATCCCGATCGTGTTCATCACCGCGCACGACGACGAGGCCGACGAAGCGCGCGGCCTCTCGCTCGGCGCCATCGACTACCTGAGCAAGCCGCTGCGCCCCGCCATCGTGCGCGCCCGCATCAAGAACCACATCGAGCTCAAGCGCAACCGCGACCTGCTGCGCCGCCTGACCACGCTCGACCCGCTCACCGGCATCGAGAACCGACGGCGCTTCGACGATTGCCTGGCGAAGGAATGGAGCCGCGCGGCGCGCGAAGGCCACGCACTGTCGCTGATCATGATCGACGTCGACCGCTTCAAGGACATCAACGACCGCTACGGCCACACCTTCGGCGACCAGTGCCTGAAGCGCATCGCGACCACGCTGCGCGGCGAGCTGCAGCGCGCGGCCGACGTGCTGACGCGCTACGGCGGCGAGGAATTCGCCTGCGTGCTGCCCGGCACCGACCTGGCCGGCGCCGGCCAGCTCGCCGAACACATGCGCAGCGCCGTCGAGACCCTCGCCATCGAGCTGCTTCCCGACGAGGCGACCCCGCCGCAAGACGCGGATGCCGCGCTGCAGGTCACCATCAGCGCCGGCGTCGCGACCGCGCTGCCGAACGCCGAGGCGCCGGCGCGCACGCTGCTCGAGGCGGCCGACCACGCCCTCTACGAGGCGAAGCTGGCCGGCCGCAATTGCGTCTGCATGCAGCAGCCGGCCCGCAATCCTTCATGAAGCGAACCAGACAGCCCCGCCTGCAGGGGCGCCATCCCACCCAGGAGAGACACCCATGTCCCAATACGACGCCATCGTCGTCGGCGGCGGCCCCGCCGGCCTCGCCATCGCCTCCGAGCTGTCGCGCTCGCGCCGCGTCCTCGTCGTAGAGAAGGGCACCCCGGGCGACACCAAGCGCAGCTGGTTCGTGCCGCTCAACGTCGTCGACAACGTCGTCAAGCCGTTCACCTACGGTGGCGTCACGCGCTTCCTCGCCAACACCTGCTCGGGCGCCAAGGCGCAGTGGCGCGCCCGCCTGTTCGAGCGCTATCCCTACGTCGACGAGAAGCGCCTGCTGCCGCACTGGGTGGAGGCGATCCGCGCCAACGGTTCGGAAGTGGTCGGCGAGTGCGAATACCGCTCGCACGAGGTCTTTGCCGACGGCGTGCGCGTCGTCACCTCGCGCGGCGAATTCGAAGGGCGCCTGCTGGTCGACTGCACCGGCTGGGACTCGGCCATCGCCAAGCAGTACGGCATCAGCCGCGACGGCTACTACTGGTGGTCGGTGTACGGCGCCGTCGGCGAGCATCCCGACGGGCTCTCCGGCATGCAGGTCGGCGACTACATGATGTGGCAGACCTTCGCCGACACCAATCCGGACCCCAACGCCTCGCTGCAGCAGGGCCGGCCGGTGTTCGAGTACGAGATCCTCGACGACAAGACCTCGTTTTCGCTGATCCTCTACCTGCGCAAGAAGGTGATGACGCAGGACGAGATGGCCAAGGAGTACAACCGCATCATCCGCGAGGAAGCCGCCACCGCCGCCTTCCACGGCATGAAGGTCAAGGAATACAAGTACGGCTGGTATCCGTCGGCCCAGGTGTCGCAGGAACTGGCGCGCGAGCGCGTCATCTTCGCCGGCGACGCGGCCTGCTGGACCACGCCTTGCGGCTGGGGCATGTCGTTCATCCTCAACAACTACCGCGATTTCACCGCCAAGCTCGACGAGGCGCTGCAGGAAGACACGCTCGACCGCGAGTCCCTGGCGGACATCCCGCACTTCCGCTTCCGCGAGCGCGGCGAGATCGTGTTGAACGCCCTGATGACGCACTTCCTGTCGAACGCGCCCGCCGGCATGCTCGACCGCTTCATCGGCCTCTTCAACCCGAGCAATCCGAACTACATCGACCCGATCTACTGCGAGAAGGTGTTCACGCTGGACATCACGCCGGAGGAAACCAGCACCGTGCTGCAGACGATGCTGAAGGAGTTCCACCTGAAGGAGCTCTACCACATCCTCACGCCCTCGGACTATGCGCTGCTGATCGAGGAGGCCGCCTACTTCATCGGCGAATCCATCATCGACGAGGTGCGGCACTGGTTCGGCAAGCAGCACCCGTCGCTCGACGGCAGCCGCAACCCCGGCTTCGACTTCGCCTGAGGGCCCGGCCATGCTTTCGCTTCCCGGCTACCGCGTCGTCGAGGAACTGCCGCTGCGCGGCAGCGCACGCGCCATCGCGCATTACCGCGGCCTGCGGCGCGGCGACGGCGTCGCCGTCTCCATCCTGACGGCGCCTACCGGCAGCGACGAGGCGGTGCGCCTGGCGCGCGAGCATGCCTTCGGCGCGGAGCTCGACATTCCCGGCATCGTGGCGCCGCTCGCCTGCGAAACCCACGGCGGCACGGTGGTCCTGGTGCGCGCCGAGTGCGGCGGCAGCCCGCTCGCGGAGCTGATTCCCACCGGCGGCATGCCCTTGCTGCAGGCGCTGCGCGTCGCAGCCGGCGTGGCGCGCGCGCTCGACGAACTGCATCGGCGGCAACGGCTGCACCTCGGCGTGACGCCCGACAGCGTGCTGGTCGACCCGAGCGGGCAGGCCTACCTGACCGACCTCTGGCAGGCCAGCACCGCCGGACGCGACGACGGCGAGGAGCGCCGCGCGCCGGCGAATCCCGCCTACATGGCGCCAGAGCAGACGGGCCGCACCGGCATCGAGGTGGGCCCCGGCGCCGACCTCTACGCGCTCGGCATCCTGCTGTTCCAGATGCTGACGGGCGAATTGCCCTTCCGCGTCAAGGACCCGCTCGACTGGATCCATTGCCACATCGCGCGCGTCCCGGCAGCGCCGCGCAGCCTGCGCACGGGCATCCCCGTCCTGATCGAGCGCATGGTCCTAAAGCTGCTCGCCAAGACGCCCGAGGAACGCTATCGCAGCGCCTCGGGGCTGGCCTGGGACCTGCTGGAATGCGCGGCGCGCATCGAGACCGGCGGCGACTGGGAAGGCTTCCGCCTCGGCACGCGCGACACGGCGCCGACGCTGGCGATGCCGGCTCACCTGTATGGCCGCGACAACCAGCGCGCCGCCCTCTTCGACGCCTGGCAGCGAACCGCCGGCGGCCGCGCCGAGCTGCTGCTGATCGCCGGGCCCGCGGGCCTGGGCAAGTCGGCGCTGGTGCAGGAGCTGCAGCCCGCGGTGGCCCAGAGCGGCGGCCATTTCGTCGCCGGCAAGTTCGACGAGCGCAACCGCGCCACGCCCTACTCGTCGCTGATCCAGGCGCTGCAGGATCTCGTGCGCCAGGTGCTGGCCGAGTCGGACGAACAGCTCGCCCATTGGCGCGCCAAGCTGCATCACGCGCTAGGCGCCAACGGCCAGGTCATCGTCGACACCGTCGGCCAGGCCGGGCTGGTGCTCGGCCCGCAGCCGGCGCTGCAGGACCTGCCGCCGGCGCAGAGCACGGTGCGCTTCCAGCGCAGCCTGCACGACTTCGTCTGCGCCTTCGCCGAACCGGATCGGCCGCTCGTCGTCTTCCTCGACGATCTGCAATGGGCCGACACCGCGACGCTGGAACTGCTGCGCCACGGCCTCGCCGACCCCGACACGCGCCACCTGCTGGTGATCGGCGCCTATCGCGACAACGAAGTCGACGACGCGCACCCGCTGCACGCCGTGACGCGCCACCTCGCCGGCTGCGGCGTGCCCTGCCGCACCCTGTCGCTGGCGCCGCTGTCCGAGGCCGACGTCGCCGGGCTGATCGCGGACACGCTGCACACCCATGACGCCGGCGAGCTGGTGCGCCTGGTGCTCGCCAAGTCGGCCGGCAACCCGCTGTTCGTGCGCCAGTTCCTGCTGAACCTCTACGACGAGGGCCTGCTCGGCTACGACACGGCGCAGCGGCGCTGGACCTGGGACCTCGCGCGCATCGATGCCGCCGAACTCGGCGAAGACGCCGCCGAGCTGATGGCGCAGCGCTTGCGGCGCCTTTCGCCCGCGGCGCAGCGCGCGCTGCAGATCGCCGCCTGCATCGGCAACCGCTTCGCCGCCGACACGGTGGGCGCCGCCGCCCTCGGCTGCGGCGAGGGCGAAGCCGAAATCGCCACCGGCCTGGCGGAAGCCCTGCACGAAGGCCTCATCGGCGAGGTGCTCGGCGCCCCCGGCGGCAACGTGCTGCGCTTTGCGCACGACCGCATCCAGCAGGCGGCCTACGGCATGCTGGGCGAAGGCGAACGCACGGCGGCCCACCTGGCGGCGGGACGCGCGCTGCTGGCCGACGCCGACGCGCATGCCGACCGCATCTTCGACATCGCCAACCAGTTCCAGTATTGCATCGGCGAGGTCGTCGACCCCGACGAGCGCCGGCGCCTGGTGGCCGTGTTCGCGCGCGCCGGCATGCGCGCCAAGGCCGCCGCCGCGAATGCGGCCGCGCGCGCCTACCTCGCCACGGCTTCCGACCTGGCCGGCAGCGACATCTGGCAGCGCGACCGCGCGCTCGCCATGCAGTTGTTCGTCGACCGCGCAGAATGCGAATTCCTCTGCGGCCATCCCGAGATCGCCGAGGCGCTGTTCGTGCGGGTGCTGGAACGCACGGTCGACGCCGGCGACGTGGCGCGGCTCTACGTGCTGCGCATGCATCTCTACATGAGCCAGGGCCGCAGCGACCGCGCCGTCGAGGCCGGCCGCCAGGGCCTGATGCGCCTGGGCGTGCGGCTGCCCGCTGCGCCCGGCAAGGCCACGCTGCTGGCCGAGCTGATGCGCATCGGCGCCGGCCTGCGCGGCCGCCGCATCGAGGACCTCGCCGCGCTGCCCGACATGTCCGACCCGCTGCAGCAGGCGGTCATGCACCTCTACATGAACATCACGGTCGCGGCGTATTTCGTCAACCGCGACCTGCTCGCGCTGGTGGCCATGCGCATGGTTTCCGTCTCGATGCGCCACGGCAACACCGGCTCGTCGGCCTACGCCTACGTCACCTTCGGCATGGTCATCGGCGGCGGCTTCGCCCGCTACCGCGACGGCTACCGCTTCGGCGAACTCGGCCGCCGCCTCGGCGAAATGTCGGGCGACGTGCGCTACCAGGGCCTGGCGCGCTCGATGTGCGGCATCTTCACCGGCGCCTGGGGCCAGCCGCTGTCGGCCAGCATCATCCAGCTGCGCCGCGCCGGCCGCGACCTGCTCGACTGCGGCAACCTCATGATGGCGAACTACTGCGCCATCGCGACGGTGTTCGCGCTCGACGGCAAGGGCGAGCCGCTGCCCTCGCTCGCCGCCGAGGCGCAGCGCGAGGCCGACTTCGTGCGCAAGATCGGCTTCAACGAGAGCGCGCATTACTTCCTGTCGACGCAGCGCAAGGCGCTCTGCCTGCAGGGCGAGACCGCCGCGCCGGCCAGCCTCGATGGCCCGGAGTACGACGAGTCGGCGCAGGTCGCCGCAATGCGCGCCATGACGGAGCGCACGGCGCTCGCCTGGCACCTCGTGAACCGGCTGCAGGTGTGCTACCTGTTCGGCCACCTGGCCGAGGCGAAGGCCGCCGCCGACGAACTCGAGACCATGCGCGAAGTTTCCATCGCGCAGCTTTACGTGCCGCGCCAGCTGTTCTACTCGGCGCTGGCCGAACTCGGCCTGGCCGCGGCGGCCCAGGGCCTGGTGCGCCGCCGCCACCTGCGCCTGGCCGGACGCTACGGCCGGCGCCTGCATGCGCTCGCCGAGAGCTGCCCGGCCAACTACCGCCACCTCGACCTGCTCGTCGCCGCCGAGCACTTCGCCGTCGCCACGCTCGACGGCGCCGGGGCGGCGCACCGCTTCGAGCGCGCCGTGGCCCTGGCGGCCGACACCGGCCACACCCAGGATTGGGCATTGGCGAATGAACGCGCGGCGGAGAATTTCCGCCGTCACGGCATGGAGACCGCCGCTGGCCAGTATCTCCGCAACGCCTGCCACGGCTATCGTCAATGGGGCGCCATCGCGCTGGCGGAGGAAATCGAAAGCCGCCACGCCGAACTGGCCACCGTCGCCGCGGGCGCGCCGGAAGCCGCCGGCCCCGACGCCGCGCCGATCGACATGGCGGCCGTCATCAAGGCGTCGCAGGCGCTCTCGGGCGAGATCGAGTTCGGCGGCCTGCTGCGCCGGCTGATGGAGGCGCTGGCGGTGCACGCCGGCGCGGCGCGCGTGGTCTTCATCCTCAAGCGCGACGCCGGCCTGCAGATCGAGGACGAATGGCGCGCCGGCGAGGATGCGCCGCAGTGCCTCGGACCGATGCCGCTGGAGCGCTGCGAGGACATCGCCCACACCGTCGTGCATTACGCCGCGCGCACGCTGTCGGACGTGGTCATCGACGACGCCGCGCGCGACGCCGCCTTCACCGCCGACGGCTACCTGTCGGCAGGCGACCAGAAATCGCTGCTGTGCCTGCCGATCGTGCGGCACGGCAGCCTGCTGGGCCTGCTCTACATGGAGAACCCGCTGCTGCGCGGCGCCTTCCACCGCGAGCGCATGCGCGTGCTGCAGCTCCTCACCGGCCAGCTCGCCATCTCGATCGAGAACGCCAACCTCTACGAGCGCCTCAAGCGCGCGTCGCTCACGCTCGAGGAAGCCAACCGCGGCCTCGAGGAGAAGGTGGCCGCGCGCACGCGCGAACTGTCCGACGAGATCGCGGAACGCAAGCGCATCGAGGCCGCGCTGCGCGAGGCGTCGAGCGCCGCCGAGGCGGCCAACCGCGCCAAGAGCGCGTTCCTCGCGAACATGAGCCACGAGATCCGCACGCCGATGAACGCCATCATCGGCCTGGTGCAGTTGTGCCTGCGCACCGAGCTCACGCCCAAGCAGTACAGCTACCTCAAGAAGATCGACGGCGCCGCCGAACTGCTGCTCGGCCTCATCAACGACACGCTCGACATGGCGAAGATCGAGGCCGGCAAGATGAGCCTCGAAGCCATCCCGTTCAGCATCGACGAAGTCGTCACCCGCGTCGCCGACACCATCGAGATGGCGGCGCAGGAAAAGGGCCTCGAACTGGTGGTGCACCGCTCGCGCGAGAGTCCCTGCCTGCTGGTCGGCGATCCGCTGCGCCTGGGCCAGGTGCTGCTCAACCTCGCCAGCAACGCCGTGAAGTTCACCGCCAGCGGCGAGGTGTCGCTGTCGGTGGAACGCGAGCGCTTCGACGAGGCCTCGGGCGAGATCGTGCTGCGCTTCTCGGTCACCGACACCGGCATGGGCATCAGCAACGAGCAGCTCGGCAAGCTGTTCCAGCCGTTCAGCCAAGCCGACATGTCGGTCACGCGCACCCACGGCGGCACGGGCCTGGGCCTCACCATCGTCAAGGAGCTGGTGCAGCTGATGGGCGGCAAGGTCGAAGTCGCCAGCGCGCCCGGCGTCGGCAGCGACTTCTCTTTCGCCGCCCGCTTCCGCATCGCACCGGCCGCCGCCGACGTCGACAAGAACACCGCCCCCAACTACACCGGCCTGCGCGTGCTGGTGGTCGACGACAACGACAGCGCGCGCCTGGCGCTGCAGCACGTGCTGGAGAACGCCGGTTGCCGCGTCACCGCGGTTTCCGGCGGCGCCGAGGCGATCGCCGAGCTGCGCGCGGCGGCCGCCGATTCGCCCTACCAGCTGGTCATGATGGATTGGAACATGCCCGGCATGGACGGCGTCGAGACGACGCGCCGCATCAAGGCCGACTCGCAGATACCGCGCCAGCCGGTGGTCGTCATGGTGACGGCCTACAGCCGCGACGAAGTCGCCGCGCGTGCCAGCCGGCTCGAGACGCCGATCGACGCCTTCCTGTTGAAGCCGGTGAAGCCGCCGGTGCTCTACCGCACCATCGGCGACATGTTCGGCGCCGAGCCCGAGTCGCGCGAGCCGGCGCCGGCGGCAGGCGGCGCGGCCATCGCCGAACCCGTGGCAGCCGCCGGAGGCCGCCTGCTCGTGGTCGAGGACAACGCCTACAACCAGCTGGTCGCGCGCGAACTGCTCGAAGGGGCGGGCTTCAGCGTGGACATCGCCGAGAACGGGCGCGAAGCGGTCGACCGCGTGCTGCACGCGTCAGTGCCCTTCGACGCCGTGCTGATGGACGTGCAGATGCCGGTGATGGACGGCTGGGCCGCCACCCGCGTGCTGCGCCAGTACGAGCAGGGCCGCTCGCTGCCGATCATCGGCATGACGGCGTTCACCATGACGGAAGACCTCGACCGCTGCCGCGAAGCCGGCATGGACGACGTCATCACCAAGCCGGTGCGGCTCGACAAGCTGCTGCGCGTGCTCAACGCCGTGATCGGCCAAGGCAGCCGCGCGTCGGTGCCGCTGCCGGCCCCGAGCGAGCCGATCGAACCCGTCCTGGCGCTCATCGACGTCCAGGGCGCGCTCGACCGCCTGGGCAGCAACCGCGAGCTGCTGCGCCGCCTGCTGGCTGATTTCCGCGCCAGCGAAGGCGACACGGCGCAGCGCGTGCAGGCGCTGGTCGCGGCAGGCAAGATCGAGGAAGCCAGCCGCCTGGTGCACACCATCAAGGGCACGGCAATGATCCTCGGGCTCGACCGCTTCACCGCTGTGGCGGCCGAGATGGAGCGCAACCTGCGCCAGGGGGACCTGCCGGGCTACGAAGCCCTGCGCAGCTCCTTCGCGCGCGAACGGGCCGTTGCGGTGGTGGCCTGCGCCCAGCCGCTCGCCGGGCGGGCGCGCGCCGCCGTCGGGGCGACGCCGCCGGCGCGGTCGCTCCCGCCCGCCGGCGAGCTGCAGCCGCTGCTCGACCGCTTCGTCACTCTGCTCGACCGCAGCAGCATGGCGGCGCTCGAAATCGTGCCGCAACTGCGCGACATGCTGCACGGCAGCCCGCATCACGACACGATCGTGGAGATCAACGCCAGCCTCGAACGGCTCGACTTCGCCGCCGCGCGCAAGCGCGCCGGGCAGCTCACGGACGAACTGACCAGCGGCGCCTGAGCGGTGTCAGGCGCTGCCGCTCTCCTCGCCGATCCTGAGGCGCGTCGGCGTCAGGTAGCGGTAGGGCGGGATCTCGAGGTTGGTCGGCGCCGGCACATTGCGGAAGACGCGACCGGCGAGGTCGAACTTCGAGCCGTGGCAGGGGCACAGGAAGCCGCCCGGCCACGGGCCGAGCGACCCGCTCGCCTCGCGCGGCACCAGCGTCGGCGAGCAGCCGAGGTGGGTGCAGATGCCGATGCAGACGAACCATTCGGGCTGGATCGCGCGCGTCGCGTTGCGGCAGTAGGCGGGCTGCTGCGACGTCTGGTCCGAGTTGGGATCGGCCAGCTCAGCGTCGTGGCCGGCGAGCGCCGCCAGCATCTCGGGCGTGCGGCGCAGCACCCACACCGGCTTGCCGCGCCACGCCACCACCTGCAGTTCGCCCGGCGCGATGCCGGCCAGGTCGGCTTCGACCGGGGCCCCCTCGGCACGTGCGCGCGCCGAAGGCGCGAGGCTGGCGAGGAAGGGCCACGCGGCGGCCGCAGTGTAGACGCCGCCCACGGCCGCGGTGACGCGCAACAGGAAGCGCCGCCGCGCGCGCTCCGCGAGATTCGGAACCGGCCGAATGCTGGGGGATTCGCTCACCAGCCCAGCACAACCCTGCGCGTGCCGTGCGCCGGCACGTCCACGCGCTGCGTGCGCTGCGCGTCGCCGTTCTGCGCCGTCACCGTGTAGCGCCCGGCCGGCAACCGCGCCAGCAGCACCGGCCCGTTCGCCCGCGTGTGCAGCACTTCGTTGCCGCGGCCGTCGCGGATCGCGACATCCACGTCGGCGAGCCAGCCGCCGCGGTCCTCGCCCGAGCGCGCGACGAATTCAAGCGCCAGCGGATAGTCGCGCGCCGCCGCCAGCATGGCCGCCGCTTCGTCTTCGCCGATGCCGCCGCTGCGGAAGGCCACGGCGCCCTGGCGCTGCTCGGCCGGCAGCGGATCGGCGCCGGCCGACAGCGCGAATGCGGCCAGCAGTGCGGCAACGCAGGCGGATTTCACGCAAGCGTTCATCGCCCTACCCCAGGTCGATGGGCACGAAGATCTTGGCGCCGTTGCGCTCGATCAGCAGCGCCGCGTGGTGCCCGGCCTTGGCGACCATGCTGCGCAGGTCGTCTACGCTTTTCACCGGCTCGCCGTTGAACGACAGCACGACATCGTCCGGCTGCAAACCGGCGCGCGCCGCCGCGCCCGTGGCCTGCTGCACGACGAGGCCGCCCGGCACATCGATCTCCTTCTTCTCCTCGGACGTCAGCGGACGCACCGCGAGGCCGAGCCGGCCCTTGTCGACGACCGGGTTGTCTTCCGAGGACGCGACGTCCTCCTTCTCGGGCTTGAGTTCGCCGATGGTGGTGGCGAGCTGCCGGTTCTCGCCCTTGCGCCAGACCTCGAGGCTGGCGCGCGTGCCCGGCCGCATGGCGGCCACCAGCGGCGGCAGGTCGGACGAGCGCGCGATGGCCTTGTCGTTGATCTTGAGGATGATGTCGCCCGGCAGGAGGCCCGCCTTGGCGGCCGGGCTGTCCTTCTCGACGGCGCCGACCAGCGCGCCCTCGGCGCGCTTCAGGCCGAAGGATTCGGCCAGCGGCTGCGAAACTTCCTGGATGCTCACGCCCAGGCGCCCGTGCGCCACCTTGCCGTGCGCGACGAGCTCGTCCTTGACGTGCATCGCGACGTCAATCGGAATCGCGAACGAAACGCCCTGGTAGCCGCCGCTGCGGCTGTAAATCTGCGAATTGATGCCGATCACCTCGCCCTTGAGGTTGAACAGCGGGCCGCCCGAGTTGCCGGGATTGACCGCGGCGTCGGTCTGGATGAAAGGCACGTAGCTGTCGTCCGGCAGCGAGCGGCCCTTGGCCGAGACGATGCCGGCGGTGACGCTGTTCTCGAAGCCGAACGGCGAGCCGATGGCGAGCACCCATTCGCCGACGCGCGTGTCGGCCGGACTGCCGAAGTGCACCACCGGCAGGTTGCTGGCGGGAATCCGCAGCACCGCGATGTCGGTGAGCTTGTCGGTGCCCAGCACCTTGGCCTTGAACTCGCGCTTGTCGTTGAGCTTGACGATCACCTCGTCGGCATCGTCGATGACGTGCGCATCGGTGAGCACCAGCCCGTCGGGGCTCACGATGAAGCCGGAACCGAGGCTGTGCACCGGGACGTCGCCGCCGCGCGGGATCTGGAAGTGGCGGAAGAACGGGAACATCGGGTCGTCCGGGTCGATCTGCGGGCTGCCGTGCCCGCCCATCGCGTTCTTCATCGTGCCGGTGACGCTGATGTTCACGACCGCGCCGCCGTTGCGCTCGACGATGCCGCTGAAATCCGGCAGCGCGGAAACCGGCGCGCCGCCCGACACGGCCGGTGTCGCCGCCTGCGGCACCGCGGCGGGCGCACTGGTGGCCGGCTGCGCGCCGAAGCCGAAGTAGGCGCCGATCAGCGTCACGGCCAGAATCGCCGCCGCCAGGCTGAAGCTCTTGCGTTGCATGCTGATCTCCTTGTCGAACCCGGCCGGCAAGGCCCCCGGCCGCAGGAAGAAACGGACCCTCTTATGGACTTGAAACGGATAGCGAAGTTCACGCCGAAACCCGGCGTTCGGAGGATGGCACGCCGTTCGGCGCGCGCTGCCGCCGGCGGCACCCGCCGTTCAGCTGCCGCCGAACCAGTTGTAGCCCTGGTCCTCCCAATAGCCGCCGGGATAGGCGTTCGTCACGAAGATCGCCGCAATGTGCTTGGGGTTCTTGTAGCCGAGCTTGGTCGGCATGCGCAGCTTCATCGGAAAGCCGTATTCCGCCGGCAGCGTGCGGCCGTCGTAGCTCAGCGTGAGCAGGGTCTGCGCATGCAGCGCCGTCGGCATGTCGATGCTGGTCCAGTAGTCGTCGAGGCACTTGAAGCCGACGAATTTCGCCGTGAGGTCCGCGCCGACCCGCCTGAGGAAGTCGGAGAAGCGCACGCCGCCCCACTTGCCGATCGCGCTCCAGCCCTCGACGCAGATGTGGCGCGTGACCTGGTGCGTCTGCGGCAGCTCGCGCAGCTGCGCGAGCGTCCAGGGGCGCTTGTCGGCGACCAGGCCGCCGAGCTCGAGCCGATAGGCGCCGCCGTCGACCTCGGGCACCTCGCTGCGGTCGTAGTAGGCGTTGAACGGGAAGGGCCGCGTGATGGCGGACTCGGCGTAGGTGGGCGCCAGGCGATTGGGGTCGAACAGCCAGGCCTGCACGCGGTCGTTGAAGCGCGAGACGCGCATGAGCGCGCGCTCGGCCGATTCCTCGTCGACCAGCGCGCAGCCCGACAGCAGCGAAAGCCCGCCGAGCGTGAGGCCGTGCCGCAGGAACAGCCGGCGCGCCGGCGAGGGCAGCGTGCGCAGCGCCTCGCGCACGGCGGCGGCTTCATCGATGGCGGGCTTGCGGCGCATGGGGTCTCCTTCTAGCGTCCGCGCGTGATGAGCAGCAAGCTCTTCGG
Source organism: Ignavibacteria bacterium (assembly GCA_050259835.1). Taxonomy (GTDB): domain Bacteria; phylum Pseudomonadota; class Gammaproteobacteria; order Burkholderiales; family Rhodocyclaceae; genus Nitricoxidireducens. Next base: position 50,982 of record JBLNBJ010000172.1, read on the forward strand.
CACGATGGCGACCATGATCAGGTGCACCGCGACGAAAGCGACCAGCAGCGCCATGGCGACGAAGTGCACGACGCGCGCGCTGTCGTAGCCGCCGAGCAGTTCGCGCAGCAGCGGGAACTGCACCGATTTCCACACGACGAGTCCCGACAGCACGATCAGGATGGAATCGAGCACGACAGCGAGATAGGCGAGCTTTTGCACGGCGTTGTAGCGGCGCGGATCGTCGTGGGCGAGCCGACCGCGCAGGGCGGCGCCGAGGTCGCGCAGCACGTCGCGCGGGCGCAGCGGCAGGAAGCGGCGCGCGAAGCGCCCGCTGGCGAGGTTGAGCGCAAGATAGGCCAGGCCGTTCGCCGCCAGCAGCCACATCGCGGCGAAATGCCAGAGCAGCGCGCCGGCCAGCCAGCCGCCGAGCGTGAGCGAGTCGGGAAAGCGGAACGCGAAGATCGGCGAGGCGTTGTAGATGCGCCAGCCGCTGGTGACGAGCACGAGCACGGCCAGCACGTTGATCCAGTGCGTAAGCCGCAGCCACAGCGGGTGGACCGTTCCGTCGCTTGCCATGTCGGATGTCATGTCCCGAACGCGGAATACGTCAATAAGACTGCCGCGCGCGCCGGCCGTTCCTTCGCGCTACCCGGAATTCGCCATGCCGCCGGTAAAGCCGGTAAGGCGGTTACCCCGATCGCGGAATAGCCAGCCGCAGCCCCGCGGTTCACCATCGCCAACGGCGTATTTCGGCGCTGCGCGCCGTCATCGGGAGAGGAGCGATGAGATCGAGTTCCACCGTCCAGGACAGCCCTGCCCTGCCGAGCGTGGCGGCGCCCGGCGTGCCGCGCGGGCTGGCGGAGATGGCGCAGCTGGCCGGCTTCCGCTTCAACGGCCAGGACCCGTGGGACGTACGCGTGATCGATCCGCGCCTTTACCGGCGCATCCAGTCGGAGGGGTCGCTGGGCTTCGGCGAAGCCTATGTGGACGGCTGGTGGGAATGCGACCGACTCGACCAGCTCTGCCACCGGCTGCTGGCCGTGGACGTCGACCGCCATGTCGACGGCCGCCTGCGCTTCCATGTGCTCGGCGACTTCCTGCGCCACACGCTGTTCAACCTGCAGTCCTACCGGCGCGCCTTCCAGATCGGCAAGCGCCACTACGACATCGGCAACGACGTCTTCGAGGCCATGCTCGACACCAGCATGACCTACTCCTGCGCCTACTGGCACCGCGCCGCGACGCTCGAGGAGGCGCAGCGGCAGAAGCTCGA
>JBLNBJ010000173.1:0-25401 GCA_050259835.1 Ignavibacteria bacterium
CGACGCAACGTCCCGCTCGAGCAGCTGGCCGAACTCAAGCTGCCCGGCGTGTCGTTCTTCAGCCTGCAGAAGGGCGACGATGCGGTCGCCCAACTGAAGGCCCTCGAGGCGGCATCGTGGCGCGGGCCACGCATCGCCGACCACACGGCAGCGCTTGCCGACTTCTCCGACACGGCGGCCTTCGTCCACAACCTCGATCTGGTCGTGTCCATCGACACCTCGACGGCGCATCTCGCGGCCGCGATGGGCAAGGAAGTCTGGCTGCTCAATCGCCACGACACCTGCTGGCGCTGGCTGCTGGAGCGCAGCGACAGCCCGTGGTATCCGACGCTTCGCCAGTTCCGCCAGCCGACGCCGGGCGACTGGACGAGCGTCATCGCCGACGCCCGCGCCGCCTTGCAGAAAAAGCTCGCCGGCGACTGAACCCGCGCCCGCCGGTCCGGTCGGACTATGGCAGCCACGCGGGAACCCTCACATAATCCGATGACAGAAGGGGGCCTGCGGTCCGGCGCAGCAGCGCCGGCTGCGCTTCCGGAGTGCCGTATGAAGGACGACGTGAAGAATCCGCCCCTGCGCATCGCGATCGTGTCGCCGCTCTTCGAGAGCGTTCCGCCCAGGCTTTACGGCGGCACCGAGCGGGTAGTGTCCTATCTCACCGAAGAACTCGTGCGGCAGGGCCACGACGTCGTGCTCTACGCCTCGGGCGACTCGCGCACTGCTGCCGAATTGCGCGCCGGCGCGCCGCAGGGCCTGCGGCTCGATCCCGACTGCCGCGATCCGCTCGTCCACCACATGATCATGCTCGACCAGGTGGCGAGCGCCGCACCGGACTTCGACGTCGTACACTTCAACACCGACTACCTGCATTTCCCGCTGGTGCGCCGGCTCGGCACGCCGGCGCTGACGACGCTGCACGGCCGCCTCGATCTGCCGGATTTGGTGCCGCTCTATCGCCACTTCGACGACCTGCCGCTCGTCTCCATCTCCGATGCGCAGCGTCAGCCGCTGCCGTGGGCCGATTGGCGGGCCACCATCTATCACGGCGTGCCGGCCGACCTCTACGCGCTTCAACCCGAGCCCGGCACCTACCTTGCCTTCATGGGGCGCATGTCGCACGAGAAGGGACCGGATCACGCCATCGAGATCGCGCGTCGCGCCGGCGTCCCGCTCCGGATGGCCGCGAAGGTGGACCGCGACGATCGCCTGTTCTTCGAGGAGAAGGTCCGCCCGCTGCTTGACGGACCCGGCGTCGAGTTCATCGGCGAGATCCGCGAGACGGAGAAGCAGGAATTCCTCGGCGGTGCCGTCGCGCTGCTGTTCCCGATCGTCTGGCCCGAACCCTTCGGCCTGGCGATGATCGAAGCCATGGCCTGCGGCACGCCGGTGATCGCCTGGCGCGCCGGCTCGGTGGCGGAGGTGATCGACGACGGCGTCACCGGCTATATCACGGACGGCGTCGCCGGTGCCGTGGCCGCCGTGGCCAAGAGCTTCGCGCACGACCGCCGCGCCTGCCGGGCGGCCTTCGAGCGCCGCTTCACGGCGGCCCGCATGGCGGAGGACTACGTCGCGGCCTACCGTCGGCTGCGCCTACCGCATCGAAGGGTGAACGCATGAAGCTCGAAGAAGCCATCCGCATCGAAGACCGCTGGTACGTGCTGGCGACGTCGTCGCGCGCCGACGACCGCATCCGCGTGCTCAAGCACGGCGACACCTTCGGCGTGTTCGACCGCTTCGGCGACGTGCACCCGATCGGCACCGGCGGGCAGGGCATCTATTACGAGGGCACGCGCTACCTTTCGCTGTTCGAGATGCGCGTGAACGAGCAGCGGCCGATGCTGCTCAACTCGAACGTGCGGCAGGACAACAGCCTGCTCACCGTCGACCTGACCACGCCCGATCTCTACGAGGGCGGCAAGCTGGCGGTGCTCAAGGGGACGGTGCACCTGTTCCGCGCCAAGCTCCTGTGGCAGGCCGCCTCGCACGAGCACATCCGCCTGGCGAACTTCGGCGATACGCCGGTCCGCCTGCGCCTGTCGCTGCAGTTCGACGCCGACTATGCCGACATCTTCGAGGTGCGCGGCTTCATCCGCACGCACCGCGGCCGCATGCTGGCGCCCCAGGCGCAGGGCGACCGCGTCATCATCGGCTACGAAGGCCTCGACGGCGTCACGCGCACCACGGCGCTGCGCTTCTCGCCCGAGCCGACGCACGTCGAGCCCGATCGCGTCGAATACGAGGTCGCGCTGGCGCCGAAGCAGAAGCTCGAAATCCACGTCGTCGCCGAATGCCGGCCGAGCAGCTATGCCGACCATGCGATCGGCTACGGCGAGGCGCTGGCCATCGCCGAGTCCGCGCTGCCGAAGGCGCACCAGCGCGGCTGCCAGATCTGGACCTCGAACGAGCGCTTCAACGACTGGATCAACCGTTCCGCCGCCGACCTCGTAATGCTGTCGACCGACACCGCCGACGGGCCCTACCCGTATGCGGGGGTGCCCTGGTACAGCACGCCGTTCGGCCGCGACGGCATCATCACGGCGATTCTCTACATGGCGGTCGATCCCTCGATGGCGCGCGCCGTGCTCACCTATCTGGCCCATGCCCAGGCCGATGCCGAGGACCCCGAGCGCGATGCCGAACCGGGCAAGATCCTGCACGAGACGCGCCAGGGCGAACTCGCGGCCCTGCGCGAGATCCCGTTCGGGCTCTACTACGGCAGTATCGACTCGACGCCGCTGTTCATCGTGCTGGCCGGCGAGTACTTCCAGCGCAGCGCCGACATCGAGTTCCTGCGCAGCCTGTGGCCTCACATCGAGCGCGCGCTCGCGTGGATCGACGACTACGGCGACGTCGACGGCGACGGCTTCGTCGAGTACGAGCGGCGCAGCCACGACGGCCTCACCAACCAGGGTTGGAAGGATTCCGAGGATGCGGTGTTCCATCGCGACGGCAGCCTGGCGCGCGGCAGCATCGCGCTGGCCGAGGTGCAGGGCTATGTGTTCCTCGCCAAGATGCATGCGGCGGCGCTGGCCCAGGTGCTGGGGCTCGCCGAGCGCGCCGCCCTGCTGCGCCGCCAGGCGGCCCAGCTGCGCCAGCGCTTCGAGCGCGTGTTCTGGTCGAAGGAGATGGGCAGCTACGCCATCGCGCTCGATGGCGAGAAGCGGCCCTGCCTGGTGCAGTCGTCCAATGCCGGGCAAGTGCTGTGGAGCGGTATTGCCAGCCCGGCCCATGCGCGCCGCACCGGCATGAAGCTGTTCGAGGCCGCGTCGTTCTCGGGCTGGGGCGTGCGCACCATCGCCGAGGGCGAGGCGCGCTACAACCCGATGTCCTATCACAACGGATCGATCTGGCCGCACGACAACGCGCTGGTGGCAATGGGCTTGGCGCGCTACGGCATGCGCCACCAGGCCTTGTCGATACTCGCCGCCATGTTCGACGCCAGCCAGTTCATGGACCAGCAGCGCCTGCCCGAGCTCTACTGCGGCTTCGTGCGTCGCCACAACGAAGGCCCGACGCTCTATCCGGTAGCCTGCTCGCCGCAGGCGTGGGCGAGCGCGAGCGTCTTCTACCTGCTGCAGGCTGCGCTCGGGCTCTCATTCGACGCGCCGGCACGCGAGGTGCGCTTCGACCATCCGCTGCTGCCGCCCTTCCTGCGGCGGGTGGAGGTGCGCAACCTGCGCATCGGCGACGCCGCCATCGACCTTGCCTTCGAGCGCCACAACAAGTTCGACGTCGCCGTGAACCTGCTGCGCAAGGAAGGCGACGTCGAAGTGTCGGTGCTGCTCTGACTAGCGCAGCGCCGCGGCCTGCGTGTGCCGCAGGATCTCGCGGCGGGTGTCCTGCACGGCGTCGCTGAACGGGCCGCCGAGCGCCGCGGCGCGGTCGATCACCGTCAGCGCCTCGGCGTTGCGGTCGAGCTTCGAGAGCGTCTGCGCGAGGTTGTTGAGCAGCACGACCGAGTCCGGGCGGCGCTCGACGGCCGGCCGCAGCACCGCTTCGGCCTTGGCGAAGTCGCCCGTCGCATAGAGCGTGTTGGCGAGCCCGAGCACGGCCCGGTCGTCGTCGGGCCAGCGCCGCAGCGAGGCGGCGTAGGCGGCGCGCGCGGCCTGCAGGTCCTTGAGGTTCTCCACGGCGGCAACCGCCTCGACGTAATTGGCGGCTTTGGCCGTGGCCGGCACCTTGTCGGGCGCGGCGGTCACCATGGCCCAGTAGTGGCTTTGCTTCCACAGGTACTCGAGCACGGCGAAAGGCATGCGCATGTCCGCCTTCAGTCCGGAATGGAGAATCGCCTCGCGCTTGGGATAGTCGTAGCCGACGACGACCGCATAGTGCCAGGCGGACACCGGCCAGACGCCGTAGTCCTGCAGCACGATCACCGGTGTTCCTGCCGCCACCTCGCGCAGCACGTCTTCGAGCTGCGGCGCGAGCTGGTAGGCGATCAGGCCGTGGCGGCGCGGCGCTGCCAGCATCTCGGCCTGGAGACTGCCCTGGCGCCCGGGCACGAACACCTCGTTCTTCAGTTGATCGAGCGTGACGTCCACGCCCGCGCTGGCCATGGTCATCTTGAGCGCCGCCGGGCCGCACAGGTTGTCGTCCTGCGGCACGAACGGCACGTCGAGCTTCGCGCTGTCCGGCAGCCGCGCCGGGCGGTTGTCGGTCAGCGCGGTGGTTTGCGGCAGCATCATCGAGCAGCCCGACAGCAGCAGCAGGGAAATGCAAACGCCCGCCAGGCGGCGGGCGCGGTTCTGCCAGCGGCAGTTCATCGGTAGGAGTACCAGGCCCAGATGACCAGCGCGATCAGGATCGCCCAGCCCCAGGCGGCGTTGTCCGCGCCGGCCGGCAGCGCGTTGACCTGGTTGGCGAGGCCCTGCACCTCGGCGTCGGTCATCGCCGCAACGCGGTCCTGTGCCGATTTGGCATCGACGCCGAGGGTCTGCAACTGGCTGGCGACGTCGGCACGCGCCATCGTTCGCACCAGGCCGGCGCGCTGTGCGTCGGTATTGGCCGCGGAGAGTGCCTGCGCGGTTCCGATCATGCCCGCATGCACCGTCTGGAACGGCAAGGCCAGCATCGAAATGATCAGCAGGCGGCCCACGATTCTCATGATTCTCGAATTCATCACAGTATCCCCATGGAAGTTGAACACGCTGAAACTCTCGCTTGGGCGGCGCGATGCCGCGGCTTGAACGCATCATAGGAAGGCCCGCGGCGCAACTGAATTCACCGAAACCGGTAATTTGGCTACCGGGCGCCGGGTAGGCGGCAGGCATGTCGTCCGGTGGCGACAGCGGCGCGGTGCGGGGAATCGGCTCAGCATTGCGACACCGCCGCGCTGGGCCTTTCGCCGGGCGGGGCAACGGACAGCAACAGGAGCCGCAATATGGATACCCGCCAAACAGAGCAGACAGAGATTTCCCCCGCCGCCCGCGACGCCTTCAACCAGGACGACGCGCTTGCGCCGTTCTACGCCGCCGGCGCCGGCGTGCTGCGCACCACCTACGAAGCCGAACTGGTGCGCCTGGCGCGCCAATACACGGCCTTCGCCGGCACCACGCGCAACGCGCTCAACCTCATCGCCGGCCTGCGCAACGGCGGCGGCATCACGCTGTATGGCGCCGCCGGCGACGTGTCGTTCTCGCCGCCGACCGCGCCCATGGGCTGGAGCCGCGTGCAGCGCATCCTCAACCTGGCGCGCGCCGGCCTGACGTCGCTGGGCATCGATCATCCGCAGCCGGCCCAGATCGAGGCGGCGCTGATGGGCGGCAGCCTGCCGACGGAACACGGCATGGTCGGTTTCCCCGGCGTGCTGCGCATGCATTCGGCGCGCGTGGATTGGACGCGCATCGCGCACGCCTTCGCGCTCGCGACGCCGGAATCCGCCGCGCAGCAGTCGTCGTAGGAGGAAGCCCGGCTAGGCGTCGCGTCCGCGCCGCACGGCGATGGCCGCGGCGAGCACGAACAGCGCGAGGGCGGCGGCATTGCCCATGCCGCCCCAATCGCGCAGCGCCGCCCGGCCAAGGAGGTCGCCGGCTACACGCAGCAGCAGCGAGGCCTCCAGCAGTACGAGCGGCGCGTAGAGCAGCGGCGTGTAGGGCGCCTCGACATCGAGCAGCCCGGGCAGGATCGCCGCAGCATGCGCCATGACCGCCGCGAAGACGAAGCCGAGGAAGACCGCATGCAGGGCAGCGTCATGAAGACCGTCCAGCGGCGCGGCGAACGCCAGCATGGCGCCGCCGGCGCCCAGCCAGAGATAGCCGCCGACCAGACAAAGCGCAGTGAATCGCGGCTGTCGGTGATGGCGCAGGTCGCGGCGCGCGACGTCGAGAACCAGCAGCCAAAACGCGAGGCAGACGAGTCCAATGCCGGCCGCCGCCGCGCCGGCGCGCCATTGCCATGGCAGCAGCGCACCGCCGCCCGCCACCAGCGCGGCGCCCGCGCCCAGCAGGCCCAGCGCGGCCGCCCCGGGGCGCTGCAGATGCGAAAGCTCCAGCCGTTCCGCCACCACGTTGAGGACGAGAAAGGCCAGCCAGGCGCCGGCCGCCTGGCTGCCGGTGAAACCTGCGAGCCAGAGCGCGTTGCCGCCGACCGCGCAGAGCCCGCCGGCCAGCGCGATCACCGAGTGCGGCGCGCGGTCCTGGCGCAGGTTGCCGAAGGCGAGGCCGGCCAGCAGGATGCTGCCCGCCAGCAGGAGCCCGGCAGCGAATTCATGCGGCGCGCCGAGCATGGTGGCAATGCCGCCCAGCGCCGCACATCCCGGCGCCAGATAGGCCCAGCGGGCGGCCCGCGCTGCCGCATGCTCGAGGCCCACCAGCGTGCCGAAGAACGCGGCCGCGGCCAGCGCGCCATGGAAACTCGCCGGCTGCGTGCCCGGCAGCGGGACGTCCCAGCCGAGCCGCCAGAGCCCGCCCAGGGCCCCGAGCGCCAGCGCGGCGGCGCCGGCCGCCAGCAGGGCGGCGCGCAGCGACCGCGGCAAGTCCTTGCTCGGCATAGGGGAAGCTTCTTGGTCTTGTTCGGGGCGCCTAGTTTAGCCAACAATGCCGCCGGACTGCCGTCGACAGCATCCCGTAAGCCGCCCGTGCGAGACTCGAAGGTGGATGCGAGTACGCACCGAACTGAAAAGAACAAATAGAAGCCACGCTGGAGGGGGATATGGGACTGTTCTGGAAGTTCTACGACTGGAACGAGCGAACGTTCTGGAATTCGCTCACCAAGAAGCTCATGAGCTTCTTGCTGCTGTTTTTCATCGACGTCGCCTTTCTTGCGATCTTCATCCATCACAAGAACCGGGCCGCCGAGGAACTCGCCAAGGCGCACGCCGATCCGGCCCTGGTCGACCACGTCACGTCGGTGCTCGATGACGGCTTCAAGCTGATGCTGGTGCTGACCTTCGTCGCGCTGGCCTGGAACGTCCTGCAGATTCTCTACCTGCGCTTCCTCATCGTGCGGCCGATCAAGGCGATCACGGGCGTGTTCGACGAGATCGCCGACGGCGAGGGCGACTTCTCCCGCAACCTGCCCACCATCACCCACGACGAGTTGCGCACCCTGGCCGACAGCTACAACCGCTTCGCCGACAAGATGCGCCAGATCATCGGCGAGGTGAGAAAGATGAGCGTGCGCATTGCGCGCGAGGCGGTGGTGGTCAAGAAGACCGTGTCGTCCACCGCCACGCGCGCGGCGCGCCAGGGCGAGATCACCGAGGCGGTGTTCGGCGCCAGCAACGAGGCGACGCAGGCGATCCACGAGGTGTCGGCCTCGGCCGAGGTGATCTCGCATTCGACCGGCGCCAACCTCGACGCGGCGCGCGCCTCCTTCGACGAGACGCTGCACATCGTCGACAAGGTGCAGGCGGTCAGCGACCGCCTGTCGCGCTTCAACGAGACGGTGGTGAGCCTGGCGGACCGCTCGGAGAGCGTGCGCCAGATCGCGGCGCTGATCAAGGAAGTGGCCGATCAGACCAACCTGCTGGCGCTCAATGCCGCCATCGAGGCGGCGCGCGCGGGCGAGGCCGGCCGCGGCTTTGCCGTGGTCGCCGACGAGGTGCGCAAGCTGTCGGAACGCGTGAACGAGGCCACGCAGGAGATCAACGAGAACATCGCCGGCATGACCACGCTGGTCAAGGACACGCAGAACGAGAACGAGCTCATCAACGCCGACATCCGCGAGACGCGCGACGTGGTGGAGCGCTCGGCCGGCGAGTTCCGCAAGATGGTGTCGGACTTCGAGCACACCAGCGACCAGCTCAACCAGATCGCGGCCGCCATGGAAGAACTGACGGCCACCAACGGCCAGGTGCACGACGCCGTCACGCAGGTGCACTCGCTGTCGGCCGAGGTGACGGGGAGCATGAAGTCGTCGGAGGAGTCGACGCTGACGCTCGCATCGGCGACCGAGAGCGTGCAGGAACTGGTGTCGCGCTTCAAGATCGGCCGCGGCGCCTTCGACTACAACGTCGACAAGGCGCGCATGTTCCGCGACGCCGCCGAGCAGAAGCTGACGGAGCTGGCCGGCCGCGGCGTCGACATCTGGGACCAGCGCTACAAGCCGATCCCCGGCACCAGCCCGCAGAAGTACGAAGTGAGCTACCTGCGCGTCTTCGAGCAGGAGATGCAGCCGCTGCTCGAGAACTGCCTGCAGGCGCTCAAGGGCGGCAACTATGCGATCCTCATCGACACGCGCGGCTACGCGCCGATCCACAACCTCAAGTTCTCCAAGCCGCTCACCGGCGACGCGCAGGTGGACCTGGTCGGCAACCGCACGCGCCGCATCTGGGAAGACCCGACCGGCCAGCGCAGCGCGAAGAACACCCAGCCCCTGCTGCTGCAGACCTACGCGCGCGACACCGGCGAGATCCTCTCCGAGATCGACATGCCGATCACCATCAACGGCCGCCACTGGGGCGGCGTGCGCATCGGCTGCGACAGCAACGTCCTGCTCGAGGCCTGACGGCCTGGGACAAATTGCCGCAGCCGGCGACGGCCGCGGGCTGCGGCGGGATGCGGGATAATCCGCTCCCATGACCTTCACCTCCGCCGACCAGGAAAGTACGCGCGCCACCCTGCGCCGCCTGATCCAGCTGCGCTGGTGGCTGCTCGGCGGCGCGGCCGTGGCGCTCGCCGTCGTGCCTGTCTGGCTCGAGATCCCGCTGCCCGTCGCGCCGTTGCTGGCTGCGCTGGCGCTGCTGGGCGCCTTCAACGCCCGGGCCGCGCGGCGCCTGGCCAGCGGCGAAGCACTCACGCAGCAGGCGCTTGCCTTCCAGGTCGGCGTCGATCTCGTCGTGCTCGGCGTGCTGCTGTTCCTCACCGGCGGCGGCGCCAACCCGCTGGTATCGCTGTTGCTGCTGCCGGTCGCGGCGGCGGCGCTGATCCTGCCGCCCGCCTGGGCTGCCGGCGCGGCTGCGGCCGCCATCGGCACCTATTCCTTCCTCTCGGTCTGGTTCGTGCCGCTGCAGGTCGGCGACCCGCGCCGCGCCACCAGCCTCCATCTGGCCGGCATGTGGCTGACCTTCGTCGTTTCCGCCGTGCTGATCGCGTGGCTGATCGTGCGCATGACGGCCGCCGTGCGCAGCCGCGACGCGGCGCTGGCGGCTGCGCGCGAGCAGGCGCTGCGCGACGAGCGCGTGGTGGCGCTCGGGGCGCTGGCCGCCGGCGCGGCGCATGAGCTTGGCACCCCTCTGGGCACCATCGCCATCCTCACCGAAGAGCTGGCGGTCGATCCCGCGCTCGGCGATGCCGCGCGCGCCGATCTCGAGTTGCTGCGCCGGCAGGTGGCTGCCTGCAAGTCCATCGTTACCCGCCTGGCCGATCGCGCCGGCGCGGCGCGCCTCGAAGGCGTTCGCGCCACGGCGGCCGACCGCTGGGTGCAGGAGGCGGTCGGGCGCTGGCAGGCGACGCGGCCGCGCGCATCCTGCGCCGTGACCATCGCGTCCGATGCACCGGCGCCGCAGATCGCCGCCGACGAGACGCTCGAACAGGCCTTGGCCAACCTGCTCAACAATGCCGCGGATGCCGGCGGCGAACGCGTCGAACTGCGGGTCGTCTGGGACGAGCGCGCGCTCGTCGCCGAAGTCGCCGACCATGGGCCCGGCTTCCCGGCGCCCGTGCTGGCGCAGGCCGGCCGCGCGCCGCTCGCCTCGACCAAGGGGGGCGCCGGTATCGGCTTGCTGCTCGCCTTCGCCGCCGTCGGCCGCCTTGGCGGACGGCTGCTGCTCGAGAACCGCGGCGGCGCCGTCGCACGCATAGAACTGCCGCTTGCCGGCATCATGGGCTCATGAACCGCATCCTGGTCATCGACGACGACTCGACCTTCAACGAGGTGCTCACGCGCGCGCTCGTGCGGCGGGGCTTCGAAGCGCGCGGCGTGACGAGCGCCCAGGAGGCGCTCGACCTCGCGCGCCGGGAGCCGCCCGGACAGGTGGTGCTCGACCTCAACCTGGGCGGCAGTTCGGGCCTGGCGCTGATCGAGCCGCTGCTGGCGGCGAACCCAGCCTGCCGCATCGTCGTGCTGACGGGCTACGCGAGCATCGCCACGGCGGTCGACGCCATCAAGCTCGGCGCCATCCAGTATCTGGCGAAGCCGGTGGAGGTCGCCGCCGTGATCGCCGCATTCGGTGACGAGAGGCCGAAGCCGGGCGACGCGATGGAGGCGGCGACGCCGTTGTCGGTGGACCGTCTCGAGTGGGAACACATCCAGCGCGTGCTGCGCGACCACGACAACAACATTTCGGCGACGGCGCGCGCGCTCAACATGCACCGCCGCACGCTGCAGCGCAAGCTGATGAAGCGGCCGGTCAAGCAGTAGCGGCCGCGCGCCCGGCGGGGTGCCGGGCGCCTGGTGAAGCGGTCAGTGGTGCATGTGGTCGTGGCCGCCCATCGGCATCGCCGCCGGCGCCGCTTCGGGCATCTTCACCGGCGCTTCCACCTGCTTGCTGCTGCCGTCGGCGAAGCGCAGGGTGAACGCGACCTTGTCGCCCGGCTTCAGCTGGGTCGTCGGGTCGATCAGCATGATGTGGTAGCTGCCGGGCTTCAATTGCGTCTCGCCCTTGGCCTTGATGTCGATGGCCTGAACTTCGCGCATCTCCATCACGCCGTTGTTGTCGATGTGGTTGTGCAGCTCGACGCTGCGCGCAGCCTTGCTTTCGGCCTTCACCAGCTTGGCGTCGGCGCCGCCGCCATTCTTGAGCGTCATGAAGGCGCCGGTGGCCCGCGCCCCCGGCGGCGCGGCGCGCACGTAAGGATCGACGACCTGGACGCCATCGGCGGAACCGGCGCCGTAGGCGGCCGCGCTGGCGGCCATGGCGAGGGCGAGGAAGAGGCGGGAAGCTTTCATGGAACGTTCCTTTCTGGTCAGTGCGGCAACGAGTTGAACGGGAAGGGGATGCTGATGCGCTGGCGGCCGTTTTCCAGCACGACGGTCGCGATCCAGGGCATGGCGCCCGTGACGCAGACGGGCAGGCTGGAGGTGCCGGTGAAGCGGCCGGGCGCGCTCTCGACGAGGTCGCTGCGGTTGATGCCCATGTTCATCTTCGCGCCGGCGAGGTCGAGCGTCACCTTGGTCGGGGCGACGTCGATCGCGCGCACTTCGATGTCGAGCGGCTTCAGGTTGGGAATCGGGCGCGGCGAGATCGAGAACTCGATGCGGCCGCCGCCGGGCAGGGCCGCGCCGCAGGCGCCGGCATGCAGGTCGCAACCCGGGTCGGGCGCGGCGGTCACGTCGCTCTTGGGCAAGAGCAGCGGCGAGAAGTAATAGCCGGCGGCGCCGACGAGCAGCAGCGCGGCGACGATGGCGGCATCGACGAGGAAGTTCTTTCTTGGCGTCACGTCGGCAGCAGGGGAAAAGAGGTCCGCCAGTTTAAACCTGGGCGGCGCCACGGGACCGCGGCAACTTGCCGCAGGTCAAACGTCGGCGCATGCCGCGAAGCTATACTTGCGCGCCATGGAATCCACTCCCTTTACGGCCTGCGGCCGCGCGGCTCGCCGCCTCGCAGGCGCCCTGCTGGCCGCCGCGGCATTCGCCGCAGCCGCGGCCCCTGCCGCGCCCAGCGCGGCGCCGCTCTTCGCCGCGCCGCTGGTCGGCCTCGACGACAAGCCGACGACGCTTTCGGCCTGGAAGGGCAAGCCGGTGATCGTGAACTTCTGGGCGCGCTGGTGCACGCCCTGCCGCAAGGAGATTCCGGAGTTCATCAAGGCGCGTGCGCGCCACAAGGGCAGCGGCGTCGAGCTGATCGGCGTCGCGCTCGAGGAGCAGGGCACGGCGGTGCGCGAGTTCGCCAAGGCCTACGACATGGAGTACCCGCTCGTGCTGGTGAAGGACAACGCGATGGGGCTGATGTCGGAACTCGGCAACGCGCAGTTGGGATTGCCGTTCACGCTGGCGATCGATCGCGAGGGCCGAGTCGCCTACGTGAAGCTCGGCCCGATGTCCGCGGCCGACATGGACGCGGCCTTCGCGGCCGCAAAGCGCTAGCGCGCCCTATTTTCCCGCAAGGAGTTGGCGCAGGTCGGCGGCGATGTGTTCCGGGCTTTCGCCGTGCCGGACCGTCAGGCGCAGGGTGCCGGCCGGATCGAACACATAGCTGCTGGCGGTGTGGTCGATGCTGTAGCTGCCCGGCGCCTTGCCCGGCTGCTTGGCGAAATACACCTTGAAGTCGGCGGCGGTCGCCGCGATGGTCTTCTCGTCGCCCCACAGCCCGAGGAACGAGGGATCGAACCACGGCACGTACTGGGCCAGCAACTGCGGCGTGTCGCGCGCCGGATCGAGCGTGGCGAACAGCACCTGGACGCGCGAAGCATCCGGGCCCAGCACCTTCATGGTTTCCTTCATCGCCACCATGTTGGTCGGGCAGACGTCGGGGCATTGCGTGTAGCCGAAGAACAGGACGACCGCCTTGCCCTTGAAGTCGGAAAGATGCCGCGGCTTGCCGTTGTGGTCGGTGAGCGCGAAATCCTTGCCCCAATCGACGCCGGTGATGTCGGTGGCGTAGAAGTGGGCCGGCTCGGCACAGCCGGCGAGCGTCAGCGCGAAGACGGCAAGGACGGCGGCGAGGATTTTCATGGGAGCGGAACGGAGGGCGCCAAGGGCGGAAGCGCGCCGAGTTTATCACCGGGCGGCTGCCCCTATACTGCGACCTGTTGCCGCATTTCTTGCCGACAGCATGACTGAAAACCCTTCCGCCACCGCGCTTTCGCTGGCCCGCACCTGGTTGTGGCTGGGGCTGGGCGCGCTCGCCGGCGGCGGGCTGCTCGCCGTGCTGCTGGTGCTGTCGCGCACGCCGGCGCTCGGCGAGGTCCTCGGCCTCGAGGCCTTCTTCCGCTCGGCACTGATCGTCCATGTCGATCTGACCGTGGCCGTCTGGTTCATGGCGTTCGCCGGCGTGATCTGGAGCGTGCTGGGCGATGCCCGCGGTGCGACGGTGGGGCGCATCGCGGCGGCCTGCGCCGCGGCCGGCAGCCTGGCGCTGCTGCTGTCGCCCTTCCTGCCAGGGGCGCAGCCGCTGCTCAACAACTACCTGCCGGTGCTGCGCCACCCCGTCTTCCTTGCCGGCCTGGCGCTGTGCGGTGCCGGCTATGCGCTCTCGCTGTGGCGCGCGCTGGCGACCGCGTGGCCGCGCCGCCTGGCCGAAGACCCGCAGCGGCTGGGCGCAGCGCTCGCGGCGGTCGCGGGCGCCGCGGCGCTGGCGGCGCTTGTCTCTGCCTGGCTGACGCTGCCGGCGCGCGACGACCAGGCCTATTTCGAGACGCTGTTCTGGGGCACCGGCCACCTGCTGCAGTATCAGCATGCGCTGCTCGCGCTGGTGGCGTGGTTCTGGATCGCGCGGCACCTGGGCGCGCCGCCGCGACAGCGGCCCGGTGCCTTGGCGGTGCTGTTCGCGCTCGCCGCCTTGCCGCTGGCGGCCGCTCTTGTCCTGATCGCCCTGCCGGCCGGCACGCCGCGGCAGATTGCGGGTTTCGCCGAGTTGATGGCCTGGGGGCATCTGGCGATGACCCCGCTGCTGCTCGTGGCGCTGGGCGACGCGTGGCGCGTACGCGGGTCGCCGCATCCGGCCAGGTATGCCCTCCAGGCTTCGCTGCTGCTGTTCTGCGCGGGCGGCGTGCTGGGCTTCATGATCCGCGGCGCCAACGTCGTCGTCCCGGCGCATTATCACGGCGCGATCGTCGGCGTGACCCTGGCGTTCATGGGACTTGCGTACGTGCTGCTGCCCCAGCTGGGATTCCGCGCGGTGGAGGGGCGCGCCGCGAGGCTGCAGCCGCTCGTCTACGGCGGCGGCCAGTTGCTGCACGTGCTGGGGCTCGCGTGGTCGGGCGGTTACGGCGTGGCGCGCAAGGTGGCGGGCGCCGACCAGGCGCTGACGGCGTTGCCGCAAAAGCTCGGCATGGCGATGATGGGGCTGGGCGGACTCGTCGCCGTCATCGGCGGACTGATGTTCGTCGTGCTTTGCCTGCGCGCGATGTGGCCTTCACCAGCGGGCGTCGATGCCGGCGGCGAGCAGCAGCAGCGTCAATTGCAGTAGCGAGGCATGGAAGCAGACCATCGCCGCGCGGCGATCGGGCTGTTGCGCCAGGCGCCACGCCTTGGCGCTGAAGGTGCTGCCGCCGCCCAGCGCGCCGGCAGCGTAGATCCAGCCCAGGCCGAAGAAGAGCGGCAGCAGCGAGACGGCGACGAGCAGCAGCGTCGACGCGAAGATGACGCGCGCCGCGCGCTCGTCGCCCACCACTACCGGCAGCATCGGCACGCGCGCAGCCGCGTAGTCGTCGCGGAAGGCGATCGCCAGGCTCCAGAAATGCGGCGGCGTCCATAGGAACAGCACGCCGGCGAGCAGCAGCGGCAGTTCGCCGAGGCGCGGGTCGACGGCAGCCGCGCCGGCGAGCACCGCCCAGCTGCCGGCCAGCCCGCCGACGACGATGTTGAGCCAGCTGCGCCGCTTGAGCCAGATGGTGTAGACGACGCCGTAGAAGAAGGCGCCGAGGAATACGTAGAAGGCGGCCCAGGCGTTGGTCGCCAGCCATACGGCGAGCAGGGCGGCCGCGATCAGCCCCACGATGGCGACGGGCCAGCCTGCGCTGCGCGGGAACCGCCCGCTGGCGAAGGCACGCAGGCGGGTGCGCCGCATCAACTGGTCGATGTCGTATTCGTAGTACTGGTTGAAGGCGCCCGCGCAGGCGGATGAAACGAGAACCCCGAGCCACAGCACGCCGATGCGCCAGGCATCGGGCGCCGGCCCCGGCGTTACCGCAAGCCCTGCCAGCGCCGTGCAGGCGATGACGAGGCCGATGCGCAGCTTGAAAACCCCGATCGCGGTGCGCCATTGCGGCGTCGCCCGCATGACGGGCGCGAGGCCGGAATCCATCGTTGCGTCGTGGTGAATGCCTTGTGCCATGGGCGTCTCCCCGAGGTGAGCATGAACCGGCCATGTTACGGCGCCTATAATCTGTGACCGAGAAATTGCGGCAGCATTCCCCTAAGCCGAAGGAATATTCGATGCCGTTGAATGCTTCATCGCGCCGCGCCGTCGGCATCTGGCTGCTCGTCTGCGCGGCCTGCGTCTGGCTGACGCTGGCGGTCGGCGGCGTGACGCGGCTCACGCATTCGGGCCTGTCGATCGTCGAATGGCAGCCGCTGGTGGGCGCGGTTCCGCCACTCGACGCCGAAGCATGGCGGCAAGTGTTCCTGCGCTACCAGGAAACCCCGGAATACCGGCTCGTCAACGCCGGCATGGCGCTCGAGGACTTCAAGGCCATCTTCTGGTGGGAATACGCGCACCGGTTGCTGGGGCGCATCGACGGCGCGGTGTTCGCGATTCCGCTGCTGGGGTTCTGGTTGCGCGGCGCGATCGGGGGACCGGCGGCGCTGCGGCTGGCCGGCATTTTCGCGCTCGGCGCGGCACAGGGAGCGCTCGGCTGGTACATGGTGCAGAGCGGCCTGGTCGACGATCCGCGCGTGAGCCAGTACCGGCTTGCCGCGCATCTCGCGCTGGCCTTCGCGCTGTTCGGGGCGCTGCTGTGGGCGGCGTTCGGCATGCTGGCGCCGCGCACTGCGGCTACGCGCGGCGATGTGCTGGTGCGGCTGCAACGCGCCGGCGCCTGGCTGATGGGCCTGGTCTTCGCGATGGCCGTGAGCGGCGCCTTCGTCGCCGGCATCCAGGCCGGCAAGGCCTACAACACGTTCCCGCTGATGGCGGGCCACGTGATGCCGCCGGAATTCATGATGCTGGAACCGTGGTACCTGAACTTCTTCGCCAATCCCGCCGCCGTGCAATTCGACCACCGGCTCGGCGCGTGGCTTCTTGCTTTCCTCGTTCCTTGGTTTGCGCTGCGGGTGCACAGGCTGCCGGTCCGGCCGCGCGCCCGCACGGTCGCCCTTGTCGTGGTGGGGGCTCTCGCGCTGCAGGTCTCGCTGGGCATCGCCACGCTGCTGCTCGCCGTGCCGGTGGCGTTGGGGGCCGCCCACCAGGCCTGCGCGCTGCTGCTGTTCGGCTCACTGGTCTGGCTCAACCACGAACTGCGCGTCGGCGAACAACCGGTGCCGCAATGAAAATGGCCGCCCGTGGGCGGCCATTCGTCGGAAGCGTCCGGAGCGTCAGGCGGCGGCCTGGGTCGGGATCTTCCGGCTGTGGTGGGTGATGCGGTTCTTCGCGTCGACGTAGACGAGGTCGGGCTCGAACTTGGCCAGCTCGATTTCGTTGAAGCTGGCAAAGGTGGCGATGATCAGCAGGTCGCCGGGGGCGGCCTTGCGGGCGGCGGCGCCGTTCACCGAGATGGTGCCGGATCCGCGCTCGGCCTTGATCGCGTAGGTCGTGAAACGCTCGCCGTTGTCGACGTTCCAGATCTCGATCTGCTGGTACTCGCGAATGTCCGCGGCGTCGAGCAGATCCTCGTCGATGGCGCAGGAACCTTCGTAATGGAGTTCCGCCTGCGTCACGGTGACGCGGTGGAGCTTGGACTTCAGCATCGTACGTTGCATTGGCGATCCTTTCTCATGCAAAGGAGGCGGCAATCACCGGAGCCCGGCGAAGGACTCCGTCCTCTTTGCTACTGGCCGCCGCCGGCATGAGCGCATCGCGGCGACCTAAACTTCCAGATTGTCGATGAGGCGCGTGCTGCCAAGACGCGCCGCGGCCAACACCACCAACCTGGATTCGTGAGCGGCCGGCAATTGTAGATCAAATGAGTTTCGCACCGCAATATAGTCCGGAATCCAGCCATGGGCGGCCATTTCGGCCGTTGCGGCGCGCTCCAGGCCGGCAAAATCGCGGTTTCCGGACCGGATTTCCCCTACCACCTTAGTCAGAGTACGGAAAAGCCGCGGCGCCTCTTCGCGTTCGGTCGCGGAGAGATAGCCGTTGCGCGACGACAGGGCGAGCCCGTCGGCGGCCCGCACGGTGTCGCCGGCAACGATCTCGATGGGCAGCGCGAAGTCGGCCGCCATGTTGCGGATCACCATCAGCTGCTGGAAATCCTTCTTGCCGAACAGCGCGACGTCGGGCTGGGCGACCTGGAACAGCTTCATCACCACCGTGGCTACGCCGCGGAAGTGCCCCGGCCGGAATTCGCCTTCGAGGATGCGGTCCTGATCGGCCGGCGGCTCGACGTGGTAGCGCTGCGGCTGCGGATACATTTCGGCTTCCGCGGGCGCGAACAGATGGTCGACGCCGGCGGCGGCGAGCTTCTCGCAGTCGGCCGCGAAGGTGCGCGGGTATTTCTCGAAGTCCTCGCCCGGGCGGAACTGCAGGCGGTTGACGAAGATGGTGGCGACGACGAGGTCGGCGTGCCCGCGCGCCTGGGTCATCAGCGCGATGTGGCCTTCATGGAGGTTCCCCATGGTCGGCACCAGCGCGATGCGCTGATCGGGACGCAAGGGCTTCAGCGCGGCGCGCAGGCCGGCGATCGTGTCATGGACTTGCATGGAGGAAATCCCTAGTAGCAGTGCTCGGGCGCGGGGTAGCTGCCGTCCTTGACGGCCTGGACGTAGGCGCTGACGGCGCCGTCGATGCTCTGCGCATCGGCCATGAAGTTGCGCACGAAGCGGCCCTTCTTGCCGGGATAGACGCCCAGCATGTCGTGAAGCACCAGCACCTGGCCGTTGCAGTCCGGACCGGCGCCGATGCCGATGGTGGCGCAGGACTTCAGTTCGTGGGTGATTTCGGACGCCAGCATGGCGGGCACCATCTCGAGCACCATCAACGCGGCGCCGGCCTGCTCGAGCGCGCGGGCGTCGGCGTGCATGCGCGCGGCGTTTTCCTCGCCGCGGCCCTGCACATGGTAGCCGCCGAGCGCATGAACCGACTGCGGCGTGAGGCCAATGTGGGCGCATACCGGAATGCCCCGCTCGACGAGGAAATGCACGGTCTCGGCCATCGCCTGGCCGCCTTCGATCTTCACCATCTCGGCGCCGGCCGCGAGCAGGCGCACGGCATTGCGCAAGGCCTGCTCCTTCGATTCCTGGTAGCTGCCGAACGACATGTCGGCGACGCACATCGCGCGGTTCGCCATGTGGCCGACGCATTCGGTGTGATAGACCATCTGGTCGATGGTGACCGGCAGTGTGGAGGTCTTGCCTTGCACGACATTGCCGAGCGAATCGCCGACCAGAATGACGTCGACGCCGCAGCGGTCCTCGAGCGCCGCGAAGCTGGCGTCGTAGGCCGTCAGCATGGCGATCTTCTCGCCGTCGCGCTTCATGCGCGCGAGTTCAGGCAGGGTGATCGGCTTGTTGCTGGCGAGGTAGGTCATGTCTAGCCGCCGCGGAAGATGAAATAGACGGCCCCCAGAATACACAATCCCGCCCAGAGGTAGTCAAGCTTGAGCGGCTGTTCCATGTAGAGCACGGCGAAGGGCACGAAGATCGCCAGCGTGATCGCCTCCTGCAGGATCTTGAGTTGGCCGAGGTCGAGTTCGCTGTGGCCGATGCGGTTGGCCGGCACCTGGATCAGGTATTCGAACAGCGCGATGCCCCACGAGGCCAGCGCCGCGATCCACCAGGCGCGATCAGACAGGTTCTTGAGGTGCGCATACCAGGCGAACGTCATGAAGATGTTCGAGGCGGCCAGCAGCAGGGCCGTTTGCACGACCACGGGCAGGTTCACGCGGCAACCCTCTCGATGGCCTGGTCGGCACACAGCGCGAGCAGCGGCGCGGCCTTGCCGTACCCGGGAATCTTCACGTGGGGGGCGATCTCCAGCAGCGGCGCCAGCACGAAGGCGCGCTGGTGCATGCGCGGATGCGGCAGCGTGAGCGTCGGCGTGGCGAGCGTCGCATCGCCGTGCAGCAGCAGGTCGAGATCGAGCGTGCGCGGCGCGTTTTTCACGCTGCGCTGGCGGCCGAATTGCTGTTCGATGCCGAACAGTTCATCGAGCAGGGCCTGGGGTGCGAGGCTGGTCTCCAGCGCCGCGACGGCGTTGATGAAATCGGGCTGGTGCTTGAGGCCGACGGGCGCGGTGCGATACAGCGAGGAGACCGCCACGCGCGCCGATTGCGGAATGCCGTCGAGCGCCGCGATGGCGGCCTTGACGGTGGAAACGGGATCGCCGAGGTTGGCGCCGAGCGCCACGAAAGCCAGGGTCAATCCGCCGCCTCCGGCGCGGAGGTCTCGGCGGCCTTGCGGCCGCGTCCGCGGCTGCGGCGCCGCTTCTTGCCGGTGTCGGGCAGCAGCATGGCTTCGCGCCCGGCATGGTCGGTGGAGATGAACTTGGTCCACCAGTCGGCCAGTTCCTGCGGCACTTCGCCGCTTTCCGCGCGCAGCAGCAGGAAGTCGTAGGCGGCGCGGAACCGCGGCTGCTCGATCATGCGCAGCGGCGATTTGCCGGAGCGCTTGTCGAAGCGCGGCTGCAGCAGCCAGATCTCCTTGATGTCGCCGGCCACGCGGCGCGTGATGGCGAGCTTCTCGGCCTGCTGGTCGAGCACCTCGTCCATCGCGGCGTAGAGCGCCGGCACCGGCAGCTCCTTGGCCTTCTTGCGCTCTTCCCAGTTGGCCAGCACCTCGTGCCACAGCAGCGTGGCGAACAGGAAGCCCGGCGAGGTCGGCTTGTCGGCGCGCACGCGCGCATCGGTGCTGGCGAGCGAGAGCATGACGAACTTCTCGCCCAGCGGCTGCTCGAGGATCACGTCGAGCAGCGGCAGGAGGCCGTGGTGCAGGCCTTCCTTGCGCAGGCGCTTGATGCATTCGACGGCGTGGCCCGAGAACAGCAGCTTCAGCATCTCGTCGAACAGGCGCGCCGGCGGCACGTTTTCCATCAGGCCGGCCATTTCCTTGATCGGCGCGCGCACGGCGGGGTCGAGGGTCAAGCCCAGCTTCGACGACAGGCGCACGGCGCGCAGCATGCGCACCGGATCCTCGCGATAGCGGCTCTTCGGCTCGCCGATCATGCGCATGGTCTTCTTCTTGAGATCCTCGACGCCGCGGTGGTAGTCGTAGACGATCTCGGTGACCGGGTCGTAGTAGAGCGCGTTGACGGTGAAGTCGCGTCGCGCGGCGTCCTCCTCCATCGTGCCCCAGATGTTGTCGCGCAGCACGCGGCCGTGCTCGTCCTTGAGCGTGTTCTCGTCGTGGGCGGCGCGGAAGGTGGAGACCTCGAGCGTCTCCGGCCCCATCATGACGTGCACGATCTGGAAGCGGCGGCCGCTGATGCGCGAGCGGCGGAACAGCCCGCGCACCTCTTCGGGCGTGGCGTCGGTGGCGACGTCGAAGTCCTTGGGCTCGATGCCGGCGATCAGGTCTCGCACGGCGCCGCCGACGATGTAGGCCTTGTGCCCGGCGCTCTGAAGGACCTCGCAGACGCGCCGCGCGTTGCTGGAGACGAGCGTGCGGTCGATGCCGTGGCGGGCGTGGGAAATCGTCGCCGGCTCGTGCCGGCTGGGGGCATCGCGCCGGAAAACGCGGCGCAGCAGCTTGCGGATCATGCGGATTGCGGAAGCGGAAAGACGCTAATGATACCGGAAGTGCCTGATCCGACGCCAATTCAGCGCAGGCTGATCACCTTCCATCCCATTTCGAGCGCATGTTTGCGCAGCGTGTCGTCGGGGTCCACCGCGACCGGGTTGGCTACCTTCCTCATCAGCGGCAGGTCGTTGTGCGAATCGCTGTAGAACCAGCTGTCGTCGAACGAACCCCACCACCAGCCGAGCGATTCCAGCCAGGCTTCGACGCGTTCGATCTTGCCGTCCTTGAACGAGGGCGTGCCGCGCGCCTTGCCCGTGAACTTCTCGCCGTCCCACGCCGGGATCGTGGCGATCAGGTGCGGGATGCCGAATTCGCGCGCGATCGGGCCGGTGACGAAGCTGTTGGTGGCGGTGACGATGGCGACCAGCGCGTCGTCGTCGAGGTGCCGCTGCACCAGCGCGCGGGCCTTGCCGCCTATGATCGGGCGGATGCGCGTGGCGACGAATTCCTCGCGCCAGGCGTCCAGTTCTTCGCGCGCGTGGCGCGACAGCGGCGCGAGCTGGAAGTCGAGGAAGGCGTGAATGTCGAGCGTGCCGGCCTTGTAGTGTTCATAGAACTCGAGGTTGCGCGCCTCGTGCACTTCGCGGTCGAGCACGCCCTTGGAGATCAGGAACTGTGCCCACTCGAAGTCGGAATCGCCGGCCAGCAGCGTGTTGTCGAGGTCGAAAAGTACGAGTTTCATTCTTCTTGGCTATCCGGTTCGAATTGGAATTGCATGACTTCCTTGAGCAGCGGCAGCGTCGCCGGCCGCTGCTGCTCCAGCGTGGCGCGGTCGAGCGCCTCGAGCACGGCCATCAGCGAAGGCAGGTCGCGGCGGCCGTGGCGCAGCAGGTAGTTCACCAGGCCGTCGTCCACTTTCATGCCGCGCAGCAACGCGTGGCGCGCCAGCGCCGCGGACTTCTCGTCGTCGGTGAGCGGCTTCACTTCGTAGATCAGCGACTGGCCGATGCGCGTGCGCAGGTCTTCGCGCAGCGCGAGCTGCAGGGGCGGAACCGGGCCGGCGGCGAGCACCGCCATGCCGACCAGGCGCGCCGCGTTGTAGGCGCGGAACAGGGCGACCTGCGCGTCGGCGCCGAGGCGGTCGACGTCGTCGACGACCAGCAGCCCGCCGGCCGGTACGTTCATGTCGGCGTCCGCCGTGGCGCCGGCGACGAAATGGGCCGGGCGGTTGGCGGCTGCCGCGTCGGCGGCGGCGCGCAGCAGATGCGAGCGGCCGCTGCCTTCCGGCCCCCAGACGTAGAGGATGTCGAAGTTGCCGGGATCGGCGAGATCGCGCAGGCGTCCGACCAGCTCCTCGTTTACGCCGGCGACGAAGTTGTCGAGCGAGGGCACCTGTTCCGGCGTGAGGTCCAGCAGCAACTGGCTCACGCGTCCCCCTTATAGAACTTGCTCGCCAGATAGAGCTTGCGCAGTTCGCGCAGGCCGATCAGCAGCGCCGCGGAAGCGGGCAGGGCGATCAGCACGCCGACGAAGCCGAACAGCTGGCCGAAGGCGAGCAGCGCGAAGATCACCGCGAGCGGATGCAGGCCGATGCGCTCGCCGACGAGATAGGGCGTGAGGAAGGCGCTTTCGAGCGCCTGGCCGATGCCGTAGACCACCAGCACGCCGACCACCGGCGTGAGGCCCTGAAACTGCAGCGCGGCCACGACCAGGGCCAAGGTGAGGCCGGTGGCGAAGCCGACGTAGGGCACGAAGATCAGCAGCCCGCTCAGCATGCCGACGGAAATCGCCGAGGGCAGGTCGACGAGCAGCAGCGCAACGCTGTAGTAGACGGCGAGGATGGCCATCACCAGCAGCTGTCCGCGCAGGAACTGCGACAGCACGGCGTCGATGTCGCGGGCCATGCCCATCGCCTTTGCATGCCAGTCGCGCGGGATGGCGTTCTCGACCCGGTCGAGGATTGGATGCCAATCGACCAGCAGGTAGAACATCACCACGGGGGTCAGCAGCACCGTGGCGGCGATGCCGATCAGCGCCATACTGCCGAACTTGATCGACTGGAACAGCTTGTCGGCAATGGAACTCCAGCCGTCCGGGCTGGCGGCGAGGACGCGCTTCACGAATTCGGCGTCCAGCCGCAGGCGCACACCGTAGGTTTCGCGCAGCCAGGGCACCAGCCGCTCGTTGATGGCGGCGGAGACCTGAGGCAGGCTTTCCGCGGCGATGCGGGCCTCGTCGATCATCAAGGGCACGAGGATCAGCACCAGCGCCGCCAGGATGGCGCCGACCAGCAGGATCGCGGCCACCACGCCCACGGGGCGCGGCAGGCCGAGGTGCTGCCAGCGGTCCACCAGCGGATTGCAGATGTAGGCGAGGATGGCGGCGAGGAAGAACGGCGCGAGGATCGGCCCCAGTTGTGCCAGCAGCCAGAGAAGCAGGAGGCCCGCGCCGATCCAGAGCGCCGCATGCAGGCGGTCTTGGAGGATCATTTCCGGTAAAATTCGGCGTCTTGCCGAGAAGGCGCAACTTTACCATTCCGCTGCCGTGTCCTCATCCACCAACCTGACATACCGCGATGCCGGCGTCGATATCGACGCGGGCGACGAATTGGTCGAACGCATCAAGCCCTTCGCCAAACGCACCATGCGCCCCGAGGTGCTGGGCGGCATCGGCGGCTTCGGCGCGCTGTTCGAGATCTCGAAGAAATACCAGGAGCCCGTGCTGGTTTCCGGCACCGACGGCGTCGGCACCAAGCTGAAGCTCGCCTTCCAGCTGAACAAGCACGACACGGTGGGCCAGGACCTCGTCGCGATGAGCGTCAACGACATCCTGGTGCAGGGCGCCGAGCCGCTGTTCTTCCTCGACTACTTCGCCTGCGGCAAGCTCGACGTCGACATCGGCGCCACGGTGGTCGCGGGCATCGCCAAGGGCTGCGAGCTTTCCGGCTGCGCGCTGATCGGCGGCGAGACGGCCGAGATGCCGGGCATGTATCCCGAAGGCGAATACGATTTGGCCGGCTTCGCCGTCGGCGCCGTGGAGAAGTCGAAGATCATCACCGGCGCGACCATCGTGCCGGGCGACGCCGTGCTCGGTCTCGCTTCCAGCGGCGCGCATTCCAACGGCTACTCGCTGATCCGCAAGATCATCGAGCGCGCCAAGCCTGACATGAACGCCGATTTCCACGGCCAGCCGTTCTCGCATGCGGTGATGGCGCCGACGCGCATCTACGTCAAGCCGCTGCTGGCGCTCATGCAGCAATTGCCGGTCAAGGGCATGGCGCACATCACCGGCGGCGGACTCACGGAAAACATCCCGCGCGTGCTGCCGGAGAACGCGACGGCGATCGTCGACAGCAAGTCGTGGACGCTGCCGCCCTTGTTCCAATGGCTGCAGAAAGAGGGCGGCGTGGCGGACGCCGAGATGCACCGCGTCTTCAACTGCGGCATCGGCATGGCGGTGATCGTGGCGGCGGCGGATGCCGAGCGCGCCATGGCGAGCCTCTCCGCCGCCGGCGAGACCGTCTATCGCATCGGCCGCATCGAAGCGCGCCAGCCCGACCAGCCCCAGACGGTCGTCGTCTAGTCTCCCCTCGTCCTGACGGTCTTCGCCGCAGCCTGGCTGCGGCGAACTTCGCGCACGCCCGTCAGTCACACGTTCAACATCGTTATTCTTCGCTGGGCCATTCCATTGCCCGTGGGCGTGGAAGGGCTGCGGGCGCAACGTCCGCGCAGGAACGAGGTTCAACGTGCCCGACTTCGATAGCTTCGTACTAAACGAGACGCCCGACGGAGTGGTCGTCGCGTCGCGGGAAGGCCTGGTCCTGTATTGGAATCCCGGGGCGGCCCGGCTGTTCGGCTATGCCGCGGAGGAGGCGGTCGGGCGCGAGTTCCGCGAACTGGTGGTTCCCTCCGGCTGGCTGGAAGATGAGGAGCGGGCATTTGCGCGCGCCGCGTCGGAGGGCCGCGCCGACTACGAGTCGGTGCGGCGCACCAAGGACGGTTCGCTGATCTACGTCGCAGTCACCGGCCGGGCCGTCGGCGCCGAATACTTCCTGCTCACGCACAAGGACGTCACCGGCCTCAAGGTCCAGCGCGAGGCGAAGCTGCTGGAGGCGAAGTTCCGCGATCTGCTCGAGTCCCTGCCCGACGGCATCGTGATGACCAATTCCACCGGCCGCATCGTGATGGCCAACACCCAGGCCGAGAAGTTGTTCGGCTACCCGCCGGGCGAGTTGCGGGGGCGGGCGATCGAGGTGCTGTTACCGGAGCGCTTCCGACGCGGCCATGTCGGCTACCGCGGCGCCTATACCGAGCATCCGCGCACGCGGGCCATGGGCGCCGGCATGGAGCTGTTCGGCTTGCGCAAGAACGGCGAGGAGTTCCCGGTCGAAATCAGCCTGAGCCCGCTGCCGACCGAAGAGGGCACGCTGGTCATGAGCGCGGTGCGCGACACCACCGAGCGCAAGCGCATCGAGCAGGCGCTGCACGAGAAGAACATCGAGCTGGAGGCGGCCAGCCTCGCCAAGGATCG
>JBLNBJ010000174.1:0-28443 GCA_050259835.1 Ignavibacteria bacterium
GCTGGGGCGGCGAGGAATTCCTGCTGATCATGCCGAACACGACGGCGCCGATGGCGTGCAAGGCGCTCTCCCGCGTGCGCGACATGGGTTTCGGGCTGCGTCCCGACGGCACGCGCATGACGGCCAGCATCGGCATCGCCGAGCGCGTCCGCGACGGCGCGGAAGACTGGCGCCAGTTGGTGGAGTTCGCCGACAAGCGCATGTACGCGGCCAAGCAGGGCGGCCGCGACCGCGTGGTGGGCTGCGACGAATAGCCCGTTCTTCGCCTAGGTGGCGAAGACGTGGTAGCTGTTGCTGCCCTTTTCCTTGGCAACGTACATCGCCGCGTCGGCGCGCTTGACGAGTTCGTCGGGGTCTTCGCCGTCATCCGGATAGAAGGCGACGCCGATGCTCGTGGCCGTGCGCAGTTCCTGTCCCTCGACTTCCATCGGCCGCCCCACCGCTTCGATGATCTTCGCGACGATGGCCGGAATGCCGCTCGCGCTGTTCAGTTCCTCCAGCACCAGGACGAACTCGTCGCCGCCAAGGCGGGCGACCGTGTCCTCGCGCCGCACGCACTCCACCAGCCGCTGCGCCACCACGCGCAGCATCTCGTCGCCGGCGCTGTGGCCGTAACTGTCGTTGATGGCCTTGAACTCGTCGAGATCGAGGAAGATCACCGCCACCTTGCGGCCGTTGCGGTCCGCATGCGCGATGGCGCGCACCAGGCGTTCGCGCATCAGCGAGCGGTTCGGCAGCCGGGTGAGCGAATCGTGCTGCGCCAGGAAGCGGATCTGGTCTTCCGCGGCCTTGCGCGAAGTGAAGTCGGTGAATACCGCGACGTAATTCGTGACGCGGCCGGCGTTGTCGCGCACGGCGTTCACCGTCAGCCACTCGACGTAGAGCTCGCCGTTCTTGCGGCGGTTGCAGATCTCGCCCTGCCAGTGCCCGGTCGCCTCGAGCGAGGCGTACATGCTGCGATAGAAGGCCTCGTCGTGACGACCGGAAGACAGCACCTTGGGCGTCTTGCCGATCACCTCCTGCGGCCGATAGCCGGTGATCTGCGTGAATGCCGGATTCACCGACTCGATGACACCCGCGGCGTCGGTCACCAGGATGCCCTCGAAGGTGCTCTCGAAAGCCTTGGCCGCGAGGCGCAGGTCGCGGTTGGACGCCGCCAGGCTGGCCTCGCTCTCCCGCAGCGCCTCGCGCAACCGCCGCACGTATTCATGCTCGACGCTGGCGAGGATGTCGGCGAAGGTGACCAGACCCAGCAGTTCGCCCTTCTCGCCGGTGACGCCGAGATGGCGGATGCGCTTCTCGACGAACAGCTTGCGCGCCTGGTAGAGGCTGCCGTTCAGCGGCAAGGTGATGAGCGGGTAGCTGGCCACCCCTTCGACCGGCGATTCCAGCCGGCGCTCGCTGATCAGGCGCACCACGTCGCGCTCCGTCAGGATGCCGAGGACGCCGTCGTCGCGCTCAACCACGATGGCGTCGAGCTGCGCCGCGCGCATGTCGGCCACCGCCCGGCTGACCGGCTGGCTGCCCGGCACGCCGCGATAGCGGTTGTTGAACACCGAGCTCACCTCGCGCAGCGCGATGAAGTACTCGATGCCCTGGTTGATCACGATGTCCGATTGCGAGATCACGCCGCACGGCTTGCCGTCTTCCTCGATCACGAGGAAATGGCGGACCTCCTCCTCGCGGAACCGGAGTGCCGCTTCGCCGATGCCGGTCGTGACCGGGACGGATTTCACCGGCGAGGACATGAACTTGGAGATGGGCGACGCGAGCAGATCGGCGGCCGACAAGTCGAGCGCCAGCGCGTCGCGCTCCGTCCAGATGCCGACGATCGCGCCGCTCTGCTCGATCATGATCGAACTGCAGCGGGCTTCCACCATGCGCTGCGCGGCCTCGGCGACGCTCGTCTCGGGGGCGCACGAAAGCAGCCCCGAACTGAGAATCTCCCTGATGGTAATTTCTTGCATTATTTTTGGTGTCCGGTTGGCCCGCTGCTTCGCGGCGGGCGTGCCCACACACACAGTATAGCGATCAGCGGCGGCTCTGGATTTCTTCGATGAAACCCTGCATTCCCGTGCGGATATTGGCCGCGTTGCCTTCGTCGGTGTCGATGTGCATCGCCAGACGGTAGTTCGGATTGACGCGCACCACCACGTCGCCGAAGATCAGTTCCCGTTCGCCGACGACACGCACGCGCACCACGTACTTGTCTCGCAGCCGGAAGCGCATCGCGTCCTCGGGCGACATGTGGATGTGGCGCTGGGCGCAGATCACGCCGCGCTCGATGATGGCGCGGCCGGCCGGCCCCTCGAGCGTGATGCCCGGCGTGTTGGCCAGGTCGCCGGATTCCCGGATCGGCGGCTGGATGCCCACCTTGAACTGCTCGGTCATGGCGATCTCGACCTGGGTTTCCTTGCGCGTCGGGCCGAGCACGCGAACGTTCGAGATGCGGCCCTTGGGTCCGATGAGGTCGACCTTCTCGGCGCAGGCGAACTGGCCCGGCTGTGAGAGTTCATGCTCCGGCGTGAGCGCGTGGCCGGGACCGAACAGCTTGTCGACGTCCGCCTGGGAAAGATGCACGTGGTGGGCGGAGACCTCGATCGGGATCGGCGCCTCCTCCTGGCCCTTGATGGCCAGCGTGATCTGGTTGCGCTCGATCGCCCGCAAGGCTTCCCACGCCAGCAGGCGCTCGTCGTTGTTGGCGACGACGAGGATCTTGACGGGGGAGTCGTCGGTCGAGATGACCGCGTCGGCGCGGCGGCCGACGCTGCTGTTGCGGGCGTCGTCCAGCTTGATGCCCATATAGGAGAGGCCCTGGCACGCGAGGCTGCGCACCAGCGGGCTGGTCTCGCCGATATCGCCGGTAAAGGCCAGTACGTCCACGCCGCCCATGGCAGCGACGTAGGCGCCGATGTTCTTGCGTACCTGATAGCAGAAGGCCTTGTGCGCCAGCAGGGCGCGGTGGTGGCCTTCCTCGGCGGCAGCCTCGATCTCGTGGATGTCCGAGGAGATGCCGGAGATGCCCTTGAGCCCGCTCTCGGCGTTGATCAGCCGCCCCAGCGCAGCCGCGTCCATGCCGTAATGCTCCATCAGATGGACAATCACCGCGGGGTCGATGCTGCCGGCGCGGCTCGGCATGATCAGGCCGTCCGAGGGCGTCATGCCCATCGTCGTATCCACCGAGCGGCCATGATCGATGGCGCAGATCGAAGCGCCAACCCCGAGGTGGCAGGAGATGATGTCGAGCTCGCCGAGCGGCCGCTTCAGCATCTCGGCCGCCTTCAACGAGACGTAGCGATGCGAGGTGCCGTGGAAGCCGTAGCGCCGGATGCCTTCCTTCTTGTAGTAGTCGTAGGGCAGGCCGTAGAGGTAGGCGTAGGGCGCCAGGCTCTGGTGGAAGGCAGTGTCGAAGACGGCGACGTGCGGCACGTCGGGGAAGAAGCTCATCGCCGCGCGGATGCCCTCCAGGTTGTGCGGGTTGTGCAGCGGCGCGAAAGGCGCCAGCGACTCGATGTCGGCGATCACTTGCGGCGTGATGACGGCCGAGCTGGAGAATTTCGACCCGCCGTGGACCACGCGATGCCCGACCGCGACGACCTCGAAGGGCGTGAACAGGAAGCCGTCGTCGAGCAGCTGCATCGACTCGAACAGCACGCGGAAGAACTCGGCCGGCGGAAAAGCCGGGCGGCGGCGGCTCGTGGTCCGGCCGCCCGCCTCGATGGTGATGACCGCTTCCGCACCGTCCGTCTCGATGATGCCGTGGACGTCGTGACCATCGTCCTCGGTGTCGTAGACCCCGAAGTGGATCTGCGACAGCCCGAAGTTGAGCGCCAGGATGCGGCCCGGCACGGTGGTCTTGAGGCTCAGCGCGTAGGGATCTTCGGAACGTGCCACGGCGCGCGCATGCAGCTGGCTGCTGGTGAGATCCACGGCATGCGCGCGGGTGCGGTCGGCCAGCAGCTTGGCGAGATAGGTGATCGCGCGGGGATTGACCAGGATGCGGCCGCTCACCACGTCCTGCGGGATCAGCAGCACGAAGCAGCGGTTGCCGGCGATGACGTCGGCGACGGTTCGGTCGCCGGTCAGCACCGACATTTCGCCGAAGACGTCGCCGGCAGCCAGGTGATTGATGACGAAGCGGCCGCCGGTGTTGTCGGAGACCGAAATCTCCGCGTGGCCGCTGACGAGGACGCCGATGAAGCGCCCCTCCTCGCCGCATTCGACGATCGCCTCGTTGCCCTCGAAGGTGCGCAGCGTCGACGCCGCGGCAATGTCGGCGATCGCCGCCGGCTCGAAGCCGCTGAACAAGGCCACGTTTTCACTGAGGAACTGCAGCAGTTCCTCCCGGGTCTTCGCTTCCGTCATTTGCTTACCTCGCAACGCCCAAGGGCGGTTTCCGACCGGCCGGGTTCGGGGAGCCGTCCGCCCTGCTGCCGGTCAGTATACTGCTGCAGTGCACAAACAACGAGGAATTACCCGGTCCCCGGAGACTAGAGCTCGATCTCCAGGCCTTCCCGGGCCAGCAGCACCTCGGGATCGCCGGCGCCGACTTCGTTGCGGGCGAGCGCCTCGGCGAATACCTTTTCGAGGTCGTCGTCGAAGCGGGTGGGCTCGTGGTGCGTGCAAATGACCTTCCCGGCGCCAGCGCGCCGCCCGAGGGCAATCGCGGAATCGAAAGTGCCGTGCCCCCAGCCGCGCTTGGATGGGTATTCGGCCGCGGTGTAGGAGGAATCGGCGATCAGCACGTCGACGCCGCGGATCGATTCGATCATGGCGTCCTGCTTCTCGTCGACGATGCGCTGATACTCGGCGTATTCGGCGTCGGCCGGGTCGTAGATGTTGTACCAGGGCTCGTGGTCGCCGGTGAAGAACACCGACTTGCCGTTGCAGTCGACGCGGTAGCCGAGGTCGATGACCGGGTGATTGAGCATCACGCTGGTGACCGTCGCGTCGCCCACCGGCACCGGCTCGCCGACGGTGAGCGTCTCGTACTCGAGCGCCGCCTTGAGTTCGGCCTCGCGCACCGGGAAATAGCTGTACTGCAGCTGCACGTTCATCACCTGCTCGATGCCGCTGCCCGACACGATGTCGTAGGCGCCGTAGATGCGCACCGTGTTGCCCGGCACGAAGATCGGGATGAAGAACGGCAAGCCCTGGATATGATCCCAGTGCGTGTGGGTGATGAATACGTGGGTGGTGAGCGGCATCTGCTTGAACAGCGTCTGCGACAGCTGGAAGATGCCGGTGCCGCCGTCGAGCACGATCAGCGTGCCGTCGTCGGTGCGCACTTCGATGCACGTAGTGTTGCCGCCGTAGCGGACCGTACGCGGGCCCGGCGAAGCGATGGAGCCGCGGACTCCCCAGAATCTGATCTTCATCGCGCCCTCGCCGGGCCGCCCCAAGAGGGCGAGCGCCCCCCTGGGGGGGGCAGCGAACGAATGTGAGCGTGGGGGGCCATGCTCACACCTGCGCGAACATCTGGGCGTCGGAAACGATCTTCTCGAGGTCGCCGAGCGCCTCGATGACCGCCTCGAAGGAGCCGAAGCGCTGCGGCGCGACGATCGGTTCATCTTCGCGCCAGGGATTGCCGCCGTCGCCGAAGGCAAGCTTGCGGCAGATCTGGTCGGCGACGCGTACGCAGTCCATCACGGGCGTCGGCTCGGCGTCGGCATCGTGGTGATCGCGGATGCAGGCGATCAGGTGCTCGGGGAACTGCCACTTGGTCGCAAGCATGGAGCCGACCAGCGCATGGTTGGCGCCGATCACTTCGAGTTCGGCCAGGTGCAGCGGCATGTTGCGCTCGCGCGTGCGCGCCAGCGCCTCGTGGAACTCGGCGGCCATGAACTGCGCAAACACGGCCTTGCCGAAGTCGTGCAGCAGGCCGGCGATGTAGGCATCGCTCGGGTCGAGTTGGCCGCGCGCATAGTGAACGGCCACCTGGCGCGCCACCGCCGCCGTCGTCAGCGAATGCAGCAGGTAGCGCTGGATGTCGAAGCCGGAGGTGTTGAAGCGCGGCAGCATGCCGACCGCGGCGATCGACAGCGCCAGGTTCTTGATGGTGTTGAGACCGAGATAGACGACCGACTGGTTGACCGAGGTGATCTTGGCCGGCAGGCTGTAGTAGGCGGAATTGATGACCCGGAGGATCTTCATGGTCATCACCGGGTCCTTCTCGATGACCGTGACGAGATCCTTCGGCAGGCAGTTGATGTCCCGCGTCAGGTCGAGGATCTTCTGCACGCTCTGGGGGAAGGCGGGCATGCGCTCAACGGCGGTGCCCAGCTTGCGTTGGACTTCGACGGTCAGGGTGGCCACAGTGGTCCGCGACGGATGGTCTAGCCGCGGATTATACCCATCAGGCCGCTACGCGCTCGTAGTAGCGGGCCCGGTACAGCAGGCGCCGCCGCGCGGGACTCTCGGTGAAGCCGCTGCGGTCGTGCAAGACGTTGTTGGAGACCAAGCCCATGCCCGGCTCAAGGCGTCCGCGCAGCGTCCACGGCGTCGGTTCGGCCAGCATGCGCGCCAAGGCGGCGACCGCGGCCTGGGTTGCCGCGTCGTCACGCCAGACGACGTTGACGGCGCGCGCCGTGTAGCGCATGTGCAGGAAACCCTGCGCATCGAGCGAAAACACGGGACCCGACTGGGCCGCACGCGCGACCTTCTCGCCTTCGTAGCGTGCCGGAATGGTCATGGCGTCGGAGTGCGAAAGCGCCCGGATGTGGTCCGGATTCTCGTCGCGCAGCAGGATGTAGGCGATCTCGTGGTCGAGCAGCTGGTTCTCCCCGCCCGACACGGCGCTCTCGACGCAATGGAGCAGCAGCGCGCGCACCGTGCGTTCCGGCGCGTTGTAGTAGCCGTCGGTGTGCCACTTGATCGGCTTGTCGGTGTAGGGGATGAAATCGCGCCGTTCGCCGCGCTGTTCCGCGCCGCGCACCGAGATCGGCGAAATGTCGTCGTCGTCCGTCAGCCAGTGGCTGTCGATATGCGTGAGCCCCAGCTGCGCGCCGAGGCGGCGCGGGATTTCCTTGTCGGGATCGCGCCCTGTCTTGCCCGCATAGACGGCCATGTTGGCGATGCCATTGAGCGCGATGAAGCGGTCGCGTTGCGCCGGCGTCAGAGTGCGCGGGTCGTCCACCTCGACGAGGATGTCCTCCAGCCGGCGGGGCGCCGTGTCAAGCTTGCGCTCGCGCCAGGCCGCGTAAGCAACGGCGTCGTCGAGCGAGAACGGAGAATTCATCACTCGGCCTTCTTGCGGTCGAGTTCGGCGTGGCGCTCGGATACCGCGGCGCCGGTGCCGAACAGCCCGGCCAAGGTGCGCTCCAGCGCGCGGATCGCTTCCGGCGACTCGATGTCCATGGCCTGGTCGATCACCCAGAGCCGGTCCTTTTCCGGCAGCACATCGCGCAGGCAGGAAGCGAAATAGCGCCGGAAGCCGAAGTCGGGGCCGTCCGTGTATTCGAACTCCGCGTAGTCGGAACCGCGGCGGTTGAAGCGGCCGATGAAGTCGCGCCGGCACTCGTCGGGCTCCGCGTCATCGAACAGCATCTCGCGATTGTCCTCGACGATCTCCGACAAGCGCTTGACCAGCGCCGTGGTGAACTCGATCCGTTGCTCGTCGTCCAGTTCGCGATGCGCGATCCGGTCGGCCGCGGTGGCGAGGAAGACCAGGAACTCCGAAACGAACTCGAAGTAAGGCCGCCCGATGTCGATGTCGTACTTGGCCTTGCGCATGCGCCCGATGGAATCGATCGCCAGCTTCCAGGCAAGCATCGCCACCACCGTGGCCAGCTCGGCCGGCGGGCGGGCGCCTTTCGTATGGAAGCGGCTGCGGATGCGGACGGCCATCAGTTCACTCCTGCGGAAAGCTTGAAGCGCGAAAGTTCGGCCATGAGCCGGTGCGAAAGCTCGCGCAGTCCTTCGCACGCGGCCTTGCAGTTCGAGGCGTTGCCGGAGGCCTCGTCGGTGTGCCGGTCATTATCCTGGATGCGGGACAGCACCGCCGCGGAAATCTGCTGCTGCTCGGCCGCCATGCCGGCCACGGCGCCGATTTCGGCCGTCAGCCCGCCGATGCTGGCGACGATTTCCTCCAGCGCC
Organism: Ignavibacteria bacterium; assembly: GCA_050259835.1. Lineage (GTDB taxonomy): Bacteria > Pseudomonadota > Gammaproteobacteria > Burkholderiales > Rhodocyclaceae > Nitricoxidireducens. The sequence goes on from JBLNBJ010000174.1 coordinate 8,095, forward strand.
GCGCCGGTTGCCGCGGAAAGCTGGCGGCTCTCGTTCATTTCGCTGAGACTGTGCTCGGACTTCGCGACCGCCTCCTCGACGCGTTCCCGGATCTGCGCCAGCACGGACTCGATCTCGCCCGTCGCAGCGGCGGTCTTCTCCGCCAGCTTGCGGACCTCGTCCGCAACGACCGCGAAGCCGCGCCCTGCCTCGCCCGCGCGCGCCGCCTCGATGGCGGCATTCAACGCAAGCAGGTTGGTCTGGTCGGCGATCTCGCGGATGGCACCCGAGATTCCTTCGATCACCTTGGAATGGTGCGCCAGGTTGCCGATGTCCTCGGCCAACCCGCGCACGGCGCCGTCCATGCGCGAAATGCCCTGCTGGGCGCGCTGCACCGTTTCCCGGCCGGCAAGCGCCGAGCGCTGCGACTGTTCCGAATTGCCCACGGCCGAAGCGGCGCTTGCGCTGATGCGGCCGGCGGCATCGTTCAGCGTGCCGACCAGCGCGACGATCTGGCTGGAGTTCTCGTGCTGGGATGAAAGCTTGCCCGCCAAGGCCTCCATCAGGCCGTCCATCGACTGCGCTTCCTGCCCCACGCGCGCCGACAACGAAGAGATGTCCGAGACGATGCCGCGCATGTTGCCCGTCATCTGGCGGAACGAATCCGCGATGGCGCCGATCAGATCGCGCGACTCCAGCGTGCATCCGGCCGTCAGGTCGCCGGAGCCGATGGCCTCGGCCGTCGCCGCCATGCCCTTGAGCTTGGACAGCAGCACCGCGCTCATGATGGCGTAGGAGAACAGCCCGATCGATATGCCGGCCACGATGCAGCCGAGCACGAACCAGCCGAGCATGCCCGGCTTCCACTCCACGAAGAACTGCGCGTAGAACGGAAACACCAGCGCGACGGAAACGCCGAAGCCGATGAACGACCAGCGCAGGCGGGAAAGGATGGAGGTCACGAGGGTGATCGTGTCGGTCAATAAGTCGAGCGAAGCGAGCTCGCTCGGGCTCCCCCGCCCCGGGGCGGGGGTGGGGGGTGGGGGGCCATTAATTGCGCCTTACGGCGAAGGCGGCTTAATAGCCGCCTTTTCCGTAAGGCTTCGGCAGGCCGGCAATCTTCACCGCCTGCTTGGCCGGGCCGTCCTGCGGGAACAGGTCGTACATCTTCTTCGAGTCCGCACCCGGCATGATCTCTTCGATGTCTTTCATGAAGTTGCGGAAGTTCGGCGTCTTGCCTTCCTCGCGGTACTTGTCGCGGAAGTAGTTGATGATCGTCATGTGATCGTCGGTCAGCGTGATGCCCTCCGCTTCCGCGATGACCTGGACGGCCTCGTCCGAGTAGTCGGGCTCCAGCAGGAAGCCGTAGTCGTCGGTTTCTTTTTCTTCGCCGTTGATGACGTAGCTCATGGATATCTCCTCAGTAAAGGTTGAGTTGCTTCTTCTTCGAAATGAAACCGGTACTGCCCGCCTCAATCGCCGCTCAGCGGCGCGATCGACTTGTGCTGCACGAAAATGCCGCAGCCGCGCTTGCGCTGCGCACCGAGCCCGGCACGCTGCAGCAGCAGCGAATGCTCGGGACGCAGGCCGTGCAGCATCAGGCTGAAGCCGCGCACGGTCTCGTCGCCGGCACGCATCGCCTGTGCCATGCCGACCACCGGCTGCGCCTCGATGCCCAGTTCTGCCAGCTGCCGCCGGCATTCGGCCAGGAAAGCCGCCTCGTCCGCCGCGCCGGCGACGACGAAATGCGAATACATGACCTTGGCGGGCGCCAGCGGGCGCAGCCTGGCTTCGCCCAGCTCGATGGTCTCGTCGAGCACCAGCCGCGTGCCGCACAGGGCCTGTGCCCGCTCCGCCTGGTCCTGCGTGAGCCGCAGCGTCAGCCGCGTGTGCTTGGAAAGGTAGCAGCGGCCGTTGCCCGGGCTCACGCGCGCCAGCGGGTGCACGCCGATGGCCTCGTCCTGCGCCAGCCACGGCGCCGCCGCTTCGAGCGCACGCCAAAGGGCGTCGGCATAGTCCTCGGGCACCCCGCCGCCGGCGAGCGAGAACGCCAGGTCCACGGCCTCGTCGCTCACTTCGGCTCCTGCTCCTGGGCCTTGCGCGCCCATTCCTGCATCAGGCGGCCCCAGCGCTCGGCGGTGATCGGGTCGATGTCGAAGATCGTGAAGCGCGAGTGCTCGCGGATGCGCACCCGCATGAACGGCACGCCTCCCGACGCGTAGTCGATCTGCTGCAACTCGATCTCCTGGTTGCCGATGGGCACCCTGAACTTGTCGAGACTGGTGAAGTTGTCCAATTAACACTCCTTAGCGAACGTGAATATCGCACCGCCCGGCGCGATAACAAATCACCGGATGGGCGTGCCGAAAAATACTCCTTTAGGGGTACATCCGATTACCCCATCTGGCGGGGTCGCTCTACCTTCCGGAGGTATGGCTTGTGCAATGCACTATTTCTTACCATCGCCACAACCTGTGATCCCGCCGTCCACGCCCTCCTTGGCGCGCCCGGCACCCCAACAGTTAATAAGGAGACACTCTGATGGCCAAGCCGCTCCACCCCACCCCCCTGCTGGATGAACTCGAGAAGGGCCCGTGGCCCAGCTTCATCACCGGCATCAAGCGCCTCGCCAAGGACAACGACATGGCCGTCGACCTGCTTGGCCAGCTCGAGCACTCCTACGAAACCCGCATGGGCTACTGGAAGGGCGGCACGCTGGGCGTCGTCGGCTACGGCGGCGGCATTATCCCGCGCTTCTCGGAAATCAAGAACCCGGACGGCAGCTACAAATTCCCGGACGCCGGCGAGTTCCACACGCTGCGCATCATGCCGGCTGCCGGCATGCACTACGACACCAAGACGCTGCGCGACCTGTGCGACATCTGGGTCAAGCACGGTTCCGGCCTGATCGCGCTGCACGGCCAGTCCGGCGACATCATGTTCCAGGGCGCATCGAGCGAGAACGTCCAGAAGGCCTTCGACGAGTTCAACGAGCTCGGCTTCGACCTCGGCGGCGCCGGCCCGGCCCTGCGCACCTCGGCCTCCTGCATCGGCGCCGCGCGCTGCGAGCAGTCCTGCTACGACGAAGCCAAGGCCCACCACCTGGTCATCAACAAGTTCCTCGACGACCTGCACCGCCCGGCCCTGCCGTACAAGTTCAAGTTCAAGTTCTCCGGCTGCCCGAACGACTGCACCAACTCGATCCAGCGTTCCGACTTCGCCACCATCGGCACCTGGCGCGACAACATCCGCACCGACGAAGCCCTGGCCAAGAAGTGGGTCGCCAAGCACGGCGTCACCAAGCTGGTCAACGAGGTCGTCAGCATGTGCCCGACCCGCGCGATCCAGCTCAAGGAAGCCGGCGCCGTCGCCACCGGCGCGAACATCACCAGCGTCAAGGTCGACGACAAGCAAGCCCTGGAAATCGACAACAAGAGCTGCGTGCGCTGCATGCACTGCATCAACGTCATGACCGGCGGCCTGCAGGTCGGCAAGGACAAGGGCGTCACCATCCTGATCGGCGGCAAGAGCACGCTGAAGATCGGCGCCACCATGGGCACCGTGATCGTCCCGTTCATGCCGCTGAACACCGAAGAGGACTGGGAGAACTACCTCGACCTCGGCCAGCGCGTGATGGACTTCTTCGCCGAGAACGCCCTCGAGCACGAGCGCACCGGCGAGATGATCGACCGCATCGGCCTGGCCAACTTCCTGGAAGGCATCGAAGTCGACATCGACCCGAACATGATCAACCGTCCGCGCATGAACCCCTACGTCAATACCGTGGGCTGGGACGAAGAAGTGAAGAAGGCGGAAGCCCGCAAGGCGGCCAAGGCCTGATCAACGAATATTGACGGAGACATAACGAAATGGCTCAACCTCAAGTCCGCAAGCCGATCGAAGGCTTCCTCGACAACAAGAAGTTCCTGCACCCCAAGTTCGCCGCCAACTACGGCAACTGGCTGACCCACGACCGTCCGCGTCCCGGCGTCCTGCACCATGTGGCCCGCAACGGCGACGAGGTGTGGACCGTGCGCGCCGGCACGCAGCGCCAGATGGACCACTACACGGTCCGCAAGCTGTGCGACATCGCCGACAAGTTCGGTGAAGGCTTCATCCGCTTCACCATGCGTTCCAACGTCGAAGTGTCCGTCTCCTCCGAAGCCAAGGTCGCCCCGCTGATCAAGGCGTTCGAGGACGAGGGCTTCCCCGTCGGCGGCACCGGCAACTCGGTCTCGATGGTCGCCCACACGCAGGGCTGGATGCACTGCGACATCCCCGGCACCGACGCCTCCGGCGTGGTGAAGTCGATGATGGACGAGCTGATCGAGGAGTTCAAGAACGAGCGCATGCCGAACCGCGTGAAGCTCTCGACCTCCTGCTGCGAAATCAACTGCGGCGGCCAGGCCGACATCGCCCTGGTGGTTCAGTACACCAAGCCGCCGAAGATCAACCACGATCTCGTCTCCGCCATTTGCGAGCGCCCGACCGTCGTCGCGCGCTGCCCGGTGGCCGCCATCCGCCCGACCATCGTGAACGGCAAGCCCTCGCTGGAAGTCGATGAGCGCAAGTGCGTGTGCTGCGGCGCCTGCTACCCCCCCTGCCCGCCCATGCAGATCAACGACCCCGAGTCGAACAAGATCGCCATCTGGGTCGGCGGCAAGAACTCCAACGCCCGCTCCAAGCCGACCTTCCACAAGCTGGTCGCCGCCGGCCTGCCGAACAGCGCCCCGCGCTGGAAGGAAGCCAACGCCGTGGTCAAGCAGATCCTCAAGGCCTACCAGGCCGACGGCCGTCCGTGGGAGCGCATGGCCGACTGGATCGACCGTATCGGCTGGCCCGCGTTCTTCGAGAAGACCGGCCTGCCCTTCACCAAGTACATGATCGACGACTGGCGCGGCGGCCGTGTGAACCTCAACGCCTCGGCTCAAGTGCGCTTCTAAGGAACAGCACATGCGAATTTCTGTTCTCATCAACGAAGGCCCCTACACGCACCAGGCCTCGGACTCCGCCTTTCACTTCGTGAGGGCGGCCCTGGCCCGGGGTCACGAGATCTTCCGCGTGTTCTTCTACCATGACGGCGTCAACAACGCGACGCGCCTGACCACGCCGCCGCAGGACGATCGCAACATCGTCAACCGCTGGTCCAAGCTGGCGCAGGAAAGCGAGCTGGATCTCGTGGTCTGCGTCGCCGCCGCCCAGCGCCGCGGCATCGTCGACGAAGGCGAAGCCAAGCGCAACGGCAAGGACGCCACCAACCTGGCCCCCGGCTTCCGCATCTCCGGCCTCGGCCAGCTGATCGAAGCCGGCATCCAGTCCGACCGCATCGTGACCTTCGGCGACTAAGGGGAGACGACAATGACCACCAAGAAATTCATGTTCGTCAACCGCAAGGCCCCCTACGGCACGATCTACGCGCTGGAGTCGCTGGAGGTCGTGCTGATCGCCGCCGCCTTCGAGCAGGACGTCTCGCTGGCCTTCGTCGACGACGGCGTCTATCAGCTCAAGAAGGGCCATGCCACCAAGGGCATCGACATGAAGGGCTTCGAGAAGACCTACGGCGCCCTCGAGGACTACGACATCACCAAGCTCTACGTCGATGAAGAATCGCTGAAGGCGCGCGGCCTCACCGCCGACGACCTCTGCGTGCCGGTCGAAACCATGAGCCGCGCCGCCATCGGCAAGCTCATGGAAGAGCAGGACGTCGTCCTGAGCTTCTGAGGAAAACAACCATGCTCAACATCGTCAACAAGTCCCCGCTGGACCGCAACACCCTGCAAAGCTGCCTCGACGCCGCGACCGGCGGCGCCATCCTCCTGATCGAGGACGGCGTCTACGCCGCGACCAAGGGCAACGCCTTCGAGGCCAAGCTGAAGGCCGCGCAGGGCACCTACAAGGTGTACGCGCTCGGTCCGGACCTCGATGCGCGCGGCGTCGGCGACCGCGTCATCGACGGCGTCACCGTCGTCGATTACTCCGGCTTCGTCGACCTCGTCGCCGAATTCAAAACCAGCCAGTCCTGGCTCTAAGTCGCCGGCTGCAAACCATCACCCAACATTTCTAGGAGAAGTAAACATGGGCACTCTCGAAGTCAACGGCAAGTCGGTCGAAGTCGACGAAGAAGGTTACCTGGTCAACCTGAACGACTGGGACGAGGCGATCGGCGCCGAGCTGGCGAAGACCGAAAACGTCAACATGAGCGAGCAGCACTGGGAAGTCGTGAACTTCCTGCGCGAGTACTACAACGAGTTCCAGATCGCGCCGGCCGTCCGCGTGCTGACCAAGGCCATCGGCAAGAAGCTCGGCCCGGAGAAGGGCAACAGCCAGTACCTGTACGAACTGTTCCCGTACGGCCCGGCCAAGCAGGCGTGCAAGATCGCCGGCCTGCCGAAGCCCACCGGCTGTATCTAAGCATCAAGCGGAAGACAAGAATGCAGGCGGCCACGTGCCGCCTGCCCCACCGCGCACCATTGACCCCCGGCATCTGAAGCCATGACCCTCTTCTTCGCGATCCTGTTCTACGTCGCCGCCGCCGTCTTCGTCGGTGGGCTGGCGTACAAGATTGTCGACTTCGCGCGCACGCCTGCGCCGCTGAAGATCCCGACGACCCCGGCGCCCACCTGCGCTCCCGGCGTCGCCTTCCGCATGTTCCGCGAGGTCGTGTTCTTCGAGAGCCTGTTCAAGGGCAATCTCTGGATCTGGGCCATGGGCGCGGCCTTCCATTTCGGCCTGGCCCTCGTGCTGGTGCGCCACCTGCGCTACTTCCTCGAGCCGGTGCCCGCCATCATCGCTTTTGCGCAGCCCTTCGGCATGTACGCCGGCTTCGCCATGGCCGCCGGCCTGGCCGGACTGTGGGCGCGCCGCTTCCTGGTCGAACGCATCCGCTACATCTCGACCGTCTCCGATCACCTGATGCTCGCCCTGCTGCTGCTCATCGCCAGCTCCGGGCTGGGCATGAAGTTCCTGAACCACACCGACATCGTCGGCGTGAAGACCTTCTTCCTCGGCCTGATGTCCTTCGACGTCCAGCCGCTGCCGGCTCACCCCGGCCTGTACGTGCACCTGGCCCTGGTCGCCCTGCTGATGATCATCTTCCCCTTCAGCAAGCTGCTGCACGCGCCGGGCATCTTCTTCAGCCCCACCCGCAACCAGACTGACAACCCGCGCGAGGCGCGCCACCTGGCGCCCTGGGCGGCGCAGCTGGAGAAAAACTGACATGGCCGGCCCCGAAATCAAAGCCCCCGCCCTGCGCGAGTACCCGAGCATCCCGGCGATCCAGCCGGATGCCGAGGCGCATCTCAAGTGCTACGTCGCCAGCGAGAAGATCCAGGAGCCCCTGGGCTTCCCCGGCAAGCTCGCCGAAAACTGGCAGGAGACGCACGACCGCGTCATCAACCGCATGGGCGAGCTGCTCGACAAGTACCGCTCGCTCAAGGTGTTCATGGACGCCTGCGTGCATTGCGGCTCCTGCACCGACAAGTGCCACTACTTCATCGGCACCGGCGACCCGAAGAACATGCCGGTGGCGCGCCAGGAACTGATGCGCAGCGTCTACCGCCGCTACTTCACGCCCGCCGGCAAGATGTTCCCGTCGCTGGTCGGTGCCCGCGATCTCACGCCCGAAGTGCTGGACGAGTGGTACAACTACTACTGGCAGTGCTCGGAGTGCCGCCGCTGCTCGGTGTTCTGCCCCTACGGCATCGACACCGCCGAAGTCACCATGGCGGGCCGCGAATTGCTCAACGCCGCCGGCTACGGCCAGAAGTACTCGAACGAGATCATCGGCAAGGTGCATCGCGTCGGCAACAACCTCGGCCTGCCCGGCCCGGCCCTGCGCGACACGCTCGACGGCCTTGAAGAAGACGTCAAGGACGACACCGGCGTCGACGTCAAGTATCCGCTCGACGAGAAGGGCGCCGAGGTCCTGCTGATCACGCCTTCGGCCGACTTCTTCGCCGAGCCGCACATCGATTCCACCATCGGCTACGGCAAGGTGTTCCACGCCGCCGGCATCTCGTGGACCTTCTCCTCGATGGCCTCGGAAGCCGGCAACTTCGGCATGTTCATCGGCAACTACGAGCAGCTGCACAAGATCGCCAAGCGCGTGCGCGAAGCCGCGCTCGAGCTCGGCGTGAAACGCATCGTCGTCGGCGAATGCGGCCACGCCTGGCGCGTCGCCTACGCCTTCTGGAACACGCTGACCGGCCTCGGCGCCGGCGGCAAGGACCCATTCGCCATCGAACTGCAGAAGCAGCTCGATCCGCGCTACAAGCAGCCCTCGCACATCTGCGAAGTGACCTGGGACCTGATCCAGCAGGGGCGGCTGAAGTTCGACAAGTCGGCCAACGACCACCGCGTCATCACCTTCCACGACTCCTGCAACGTGGCGCGCGGCTCGCGCATGGGCGACTACCCGGGCGGCCAGTTCGACATCCCGCGCAACATCGTCAAGGCCGTCGCCAACAAGTTCTACGACATGGCGCCCGAGACCATCGGCGAGCGCACCTTCTGCTGCGCCGGCGGCGGCGGCGTGCTGACCGACGAACTGATGGACATCCGCGTCAAGGGCGCCCTGCCGCGCATGGAAGCCCTGCAGCGCGTGGTCGACGACCACGGCGTCAATTTCATGGCGACGATCTGCGCGATCTGCAAGGCGCAGTTCACCAAGGTCCTGCCCTATTACGGCTTCAAGAGCGGCATGGTGGGCGGCGTCCACCAGCTGGTCAGCGCGGCCATCCAGCTAGGCAACGAGCAGTAGGCACGCTCAGTTATAACGATTCACCGGAGACAAGAATGTCCACGACGAACGAGACCCCGCAGAACACCAAGCTCACCTACCGTCGCTACAAGGACGGCGACAATGAGTTCCGTCGCTCGCAAGAGAAGCTGTTCAAGGCCGGCTGGACCTACAAGTGCCCGACCTACGTTCAGCAGACCCCCCCCTGCCAGGGTTCCTGCCCGGCCGGCGAGGACATCCGCTCCTATCTGAACATCGTGCGCGGCATCGAGAAGCCGCCGGTCGGCGCCGACGGCAAGCCGACCATGCCGTGGCAGGAATACGCCTGGCGCCGCCTGACCGAATGCAACCCCTTCCCGGCCATCATGGGCCGCGTCTGCCCGGCCCCGTGCCAGGGCGGCTGCAACCGCGCCAAGGTCGAGGAGTACGTGGGCATCAACTCCGTCGAGCAGTTCCTCGGCAATTACGCCATCGAGAAGGGTCTCGCCTTCGACAAGCCGACCGTTGAGACCGGCAAGAAGATCGCCATCATCGGCGGCGGTGTCGCCGGCCTGTCGGCCGCCTACCAGCTGCGCAAGAAGGGCCACAAGATCACGATCTTCGAGGCTTACAAGAAGCTCGGCGGCATGATCTCCTTCGGCCTGCCCGCATACCGCACGCCGCGCGACGTCGTCGATGCCGAGGTGAACCGCATCATCGACATGGGCGGCATCGAAGTCCGCTGCAACACGCGCGTCGGCAAGGACGTCACGATGGACCAGCTGCGCAAGGATTACGACGCCGTGTTCATCGGCATCGGCGCCCAGGCCGGCAACAAGCTCGACATCCCGGGCTCCGACGCCCCGAACGTCACGGACGGCATCACCTTCCTGCGCGGCTTCAACGAAGGCAAGATCGACTGCGCCGGCAAGCACATCGTCGTCATCGGCGGCGGCGACACCGCCATGGACTGCGCCGCCGTGGCCCGCCGCATCGGCGCCATCTGCGACTCCAAGGCCACTGGCGAAGACAAGACCAAGGTCACCGTCGCCGCGCGCGAAGGCACCACCCGCGTGATGAAGCCGCTGCTCAAGCAGAGCTCCGAGGTCGTGATCGCCTATCGCCGCCACGTCCAGGAAATGCCCGCCTCCAAGCACGAAATCGACGCCTGCCTCGAGGAAGGCGTGGAGTTCCAGCCCTGCGTTGCGCCCGTTTCCGTGGTCAAGGATGCGACCGGCCGCGCCACCGCGCTGCGCGTCATCAAGGTGGACTGGGTCAACAAGAAGATGGTGCCGCAGGAAGGCTCGGAGTACGACATTCCCGCCGACCTGATCGTCTGCGCCGTCGGCCAGTACATCGAGTGGGACGGCATGGACGCGTTCAAGAACCAGAAGAACGTCGCCAACGTCGACAAGAACCTGCAGGCCGTCGGCCAGCCCGGCGTGTTCATCGGCGGCGACGCCATCACCCCGAACCTGCTGACCACCGCCATCGGCCACGCGCGCATCGCCGCCGAAGGCATCGACCAGTACGTGATGGGCCAGGAAATCGCGAAGCGCCCGAAGGTCGACAAGAAGCTGTTCAACCTGCCGGCCAACCTGGAGAAGTTCGGCGCGACGTTCGAGCCGCTGCCGGAAGGCTACACGCGCGCCACCTTCACCAACAAGAACGCCCTGCACAACTTCGACGACCGCGCCGACCGTGCCGTGATCGAGGCCAAGGACCTGTTCCTCGGCCACTTCACCCACACGCCGCGCAACGAGCGCGACCAGCACATCGTCAATTCCGACAACGTGCTGGGCAACATGGAAGAGCGCCTGATCGCGCTCACCGAAGCCCAGGCGCAGGCGGAAGCCAAGCGCTGCATGAGCTGCGGCATGTGCTTCGAGTGCGACAACTGCGTGATCTACTGCCCGCAGGGCGCCGTCAAGCGCGTCGCCAAGAAGGACCAGCGCGTCGGCCGCTACGTCGAGACCGACTACTCGAAGTGCATCGGCTGCCACATCTGCATGGACGTCTGCCCGACCGGCTACATCAACATGGGTCTGGGCGGCGAAGGCAACTAAACGGCACCATTCGGACCATGACCATATCGCGCGCTCTCACCCTCCTTGCCGCCCTCGCGCTGGCGCTGCCTGTGTTCCAGGCGGCGCACGCCGAGCCGGCCAAGCCGGCCGTCAAGATCGAGAACCCGGGCACGCAGTGCGTCGCCCCGGCCGAGGAGATGCGCCGCAATCACATGGAAATGCTCAAGCACCAGCGTGACCGCACCCTGCGGCTGGGCGAGCGCGGCGCGAAGGTGAGCCTCAACGGCTGCATCGAGTGCCACGCCAGCAAGACCAGCGGCTCGGTCATCGGCGGCAAGGACAATTTCTGCGAGTCCTGCCACGCCTACGCCGCCGTCAAGCTCGACTGCTTCGACTGCCACCAGCCGAAGGCCGGCTACAAGGCCGCGGCCGCCGCGCCGTCCGGAGAACAGAAATGACCGCACCCGATAACAAGCGCCGCGCACTGCTGGCGGCCGCCGGCGTCGGCGCCGTCGCGATCGCCCCCGGCATCCGCCTGATCGAAGCCTCCGTGGCCGACGAGTCGGACGCCAAGCTGGCCTCGAGCAAGGTCCGCTGGGGCATGCTGATCGACACCACCAAGTGCAAGTCGGACTGCAACGCCTGCGTGCGCGCCTGCAATGGCGAGAACGGCATCGTCGAGGAAGTCGCCAACCCGCGCCAGCGTTCGCAGTGGGTGCGCAAGGTCGACCTCGTCGAGAAGACCACCGGCAAGCAGCATTCCCTGCCGATGATGTGCCAGCACTGCGCCAAGCCGCCGTGCGTCGACGTCTGCCCGACCGGCGCTTCGTTCAAGCGCGCCGACGGCCTGGTGCTGGTCGACCGCCACATCTGCATCGGCTGCCGCTACTGCATGATGGCCTGCCCCTACAAGGCGCGTTCCTTCGTGCATGAGCCGCTGACCACGCAGAACCCCGAGATGCCGCGCGGCGTCGGCTGCGTCGAGGCCTGCACCTTCTGCGTGCAGCGCGTCGACCGCGGCCAGAAGCCGGCCTGCGTCGAATCCTGCCCCGAGGCCGCCATGGTGTTCGGCGACCTCAACGACGCGAACAGCGAAATCTCCAAGCGCCTCAAGGAAGTCGCCAGCACCCAGGTCCGTGCGGACCTCAAGCTCGACACCGGCGTCCGTTACCAAGGCATCTGAGGTACGACAAACATGGACTACGCATCCTCGCGCGCCGAAGAAAACAAGTTCTACCTGCTCGCCGCCCTCGGCGCACTGGTCAGCGCCGTCGGCGTCGGCGCGGCGCTCTACATGGAGCACCACGGCCACGTCGTCACCGGCATGAACAACCAGATCGTCTGGGGCCTGCCGCACGTGTTCGCGATCTTCCTGATCGTCGCCGCCTCCGGCGTGCTGAACGTCGCCTCGATCGGCTCGGTGTTCGGCAAGAAGGTGTACAAGACGCGCGGCCAGCTGGCCGGCCTGCTCTGCATCGCCATGCTGGCCGGCGGCCTCGCCGTCATCATGCTCGACCTGGGCCGCGCCGACCGCATTCCGGTGACGCTCACGCACTTCAACCCGACCTCGGTGTTCGGCTGGAACGTGATCCTCTACCCCGGCATGTTCGGCATCGTCGCCGTCTATCTCTGGACGCTGATGGAGAAGCGGATGTATCCGTTCTCCAAGCCGGTCGGCTTCGCCGCCTTCGTCTGGCGCCTGCTGCTCACCACCGGCACCGGCTCGATCTTCGGCTTCCTGGTCGCCCGCCAGGCCTACCAGTCGGCGGTGCTGGCGCCGATGTTCATCATCATGTCCTTCGCCTGGGGCATGGCCGTGTTCCTGGTCGTGCAGAAGGCGATGTACAAGTGGAACGGCATGTCGCTGCACCCGGAGATCCGCGCGCGCTTCAAGAACCTGCTCGCCACCTTCGTCGGCGCGGTGTTCTACTTCGTCGCCGTCTATCACCTGACCAACTTCTACTATGCGCGCCAGGTCGACTTCGAGCGCTTCATCCTGATCGACGGCGGCATCTTCCCGCTGCTGTTCTGGGGCGGCTGGCTGTTCGTCGGCACCATCCTGCCGCTGATCCTGATCTTCGCGCCGGGCCTGGCCAACACGGCCGGCGCCGTGACGCTGGCCTCGCTGCTGGTGATCGTCGGCGCCATCTGCCAGCTCTACGTCTTCATCATCGGCGGCGAAGCCTTCCCGCTCGAGATATTCCCCGGCATGACGGCCACCAGCACGTTCTTCGACGGCAAGATCGACAGCTACGCGCCGACGCTGCCCGAGATGCTGCTCGGCGTCAGCGGCATCGCCATCGCCTTCACCATGGTGGTCGTCGGCGTGCGCGTGCTGAAGTTCCTGCCGCAGGACGACGTCGCGAAGCTCGAGGCCGCCGGCGCCCTGGCGGACTGATCCGCCGGCGCACGGCGCAGGGGTTCGCGGCAGCCATCGAAAGGAGCCGGACATGCATCGCTTCCTGATCTCCGCCTCCCACAAGTCCTCGGGCAAGACTACCGTCAGCATCGGCATCGCCGCGGCGCTGCGCGCCCGCGGCCACGTCGTGCAGCCCTTCAAGAAGGGCCCGGACTACATCGACCCGCTCTGGCTGGGCACGGCCGCCGGCCGCACCTGCCGCAACCTCGATTTCTACCTGTCGCCCAACGAGGAGCTTTCCGGCCAGTTCGCCCGCTACGGCTGGGACGCCGACGTCTGCCTGGTCGAAGGCAACATGGGCCTCTACGACGGCCTCGACCTGCACGGTTCCAACAGCAACGCGGCGCTGGCGAAGCTGCTCGATCTGCCGGTGATCCTGGTGCTCGACGGCCGCGGCATGACGCGCGGCATCGCCCCGCTGATCCTCGGCTACCAGGCCTTCGACCGCGACCTGAAGATCGCGGGCGTGATCCTCAACAAGCTCGGCGGCAAGCGCCACGAAGCCAAGCTGCGCGCCATCATCGAGCACTACACCGACGTGCCGGTGATCGGCGCCATCCAGGACGACCCGCGCCTGCAACTGGTCGAGCGCCACCTGGGCCTGATGCCCGCCAACGAAGCGCAGGCGGCGCAACGCCGCATCGGCGAGATCGCCGCCGCGGTCGCCGAGCAGGTCGACCTCGACCGCCTGCTGGCCGTGAGCGCCACCGAGCGCGCGCTGGCCCGGCCTGCGCCGCAGCTCATCGCGGGCGGTGCCAAAGTTCGCGTCGCCATCGCGCAGGACGCCGCCTTCGGCTTCTACTACGCCGACGACCTCGACGCCCTGCGCGCCGCCGGCGCCGAACTTGTGCCCTTCGACAGCATGCGCGACGCCCGCCTGCCGGCCTGCGACGGCCTGTTCATCGGCGGCGGTTTCCCCGAGTCCTTCCTCGACGCGCTGACCGCCAACGCCAGCCTGCGCGCCGACATCTACGCCGCGATCGAAAACGGCCTGCCGACCTACGCCGAGTGCGGCGGCCTCATGTACCTGGCCCGCTCCATCGAGTGGATGGGCAAGCGCGCCCCCATGGTCGGCGCCATCGCCGGCGACGTCGTCATGCACAAGAAGCCGGTGGGACGCGGCTACGTCACGCTCAAGCCGACCGCCGAGCACCCGTGGCGCGCCGCCGACGCGGTGGGCGACCTGCGCGCCCACGAGTTCCACTACTCGTCGATCGAGAACCTGCCCGCCGACACGCGCTTCGCCTACGAGATGACGCGCGGCCACGGCGTCGACGGCACGCACGACGGCATCGTCTACAAGAACCTGCTGGCCTCCTACAGCCACCTGCGCGCGAGCGCCGGCTGCGAGTGGCCGGCCAAGTTCGTGCGCTTCGTGCGCGCGCACACCGAAAGCCTGCGGGAGGCACAAAGATGTTCCGGTTGACCAAGGCCGCGGCCGAACAGATCCTGGCGACCGCGGAAGTCCAGGGCGACGAGCCCATTTTGCGCATCGCCGCCAAGATCGACGAAGATGGCGAACTCGTCTACGGCGTCGGCTTCGACGAGCAGCGCGAGCAGGATTTCGTGCTCGAGTGCGAAGGCGTGACGGTCCTGATTTCTCCGCGCAGCCAGTCGCTGCTCTCCGGAACGACCCTGGATTTTGTAGAATTGCGCCCGGGCGAATTCCAGTTCGTCTTCGACCATCCCAACAACACCCCCGGTTGCAGTCCGGCCGGTGGAGGCTGCGGTTCCTGCGGCCGCGGAGGCAGTTGCAAATAATATGACACGAGGACCCGCCAAACCCGGCACGGTGTATCTCGTCGGGGCGGGCCCCGGCGACCCGGATCTGCTGACGCTGCGCGCCGCCCGGCTCATCGCCACCGCCGACGCCATCGTCTACGACAATCTCGTCTCCCCGGCCGTCCTCGACAAGGCTTCGCCGAGCGCCCAGCGCATCTACGCCGGCAAGCGCCGCGGCAACCACGCGCTGCCGCAGGAAGAGCTCAATCTCCTGCTCGTCGAACTCGCCAAGTCCGGCAAGGCCGTGCTGCGGCTGAAAGGCGGCGATCCCTACACCTTCGGACGCGGCGGCGAGGAGGTCGAAACCCTGGCCGAGCACGGCGTTCCCTTCGAGGTGGTGCCGGGCGTCACGGCCGCGGCGGGCGTCGCTTCCTACACCGGCATCCCGCTGACGCACCGCGATTACTCGCAGGCCTGTGTCTTCGTCACCGGCCACCTGAAGGACGGCACGATGGACCTCGACTGGGGCGGCCTGGCCCGCCGCCGGCAGACGGTCGTCATCTACATGGGCCTGCATGGCCTGCCGACCCTCTGCTCCAAGCTGATCGAGCATGGCCTGCCGCCCGACTGGCCCGCCGCGATCGTCCAGCAGGGCACGACGCCCAACCAGCGCACCGTCACCGGCACCCTGACCACCCTGCCCGAACTCGCCGTTGCCGCGGGCCTTCACGCGCCGACGCTCATCATCGTCGGCGAAGTCGTGCGCCTGCACGGCAAGCTGGGCTGGTTCGAAGGCACGCAGACCGCCGGCTGATCTCGCGACACCCCTGCCGTCATTGTGGTCGGCGGTTTCCGTTGCTATGCTGGCAGCGGACGGGAAGGATTGGGGACAAGCGTGCGCGACGGACTCTTCGCACCGCCCCGGGACGCTGGGGGGAAGGGAATGGCGACTAGGCAAGGCATGGGAATGCGCGCGCACATGGGCGCGGCCCTCCTGGTCAGCCTGGGCTTCTACCTCAGCAGCCGCTACAGCTACCTGCTGTTCCACAACCTCATCGAGATCATCACCGCGTCGGTGGCGTTCGCCCTGCTGGCGCTCACCTGGAACGCGCGCCGTTTCCTTTCCAACGGCTACCTGAAGGCGCTTGGCATCGGCTACGGCATGATTGCCGTAGTGGACCTGGTCCACGCGCTCGCCTACAAGGGCATGGGAATCTTCCCGGGCTACGACGCCAACCTGCCGACGCAGCTCTGGATCGCGGCCCGCTACGTGCAGGCGGGCACGCTATGCGCCGCGCCGCTTCTCATCCGCAAGCCGGTGAACGAGCGTTTGCTGCTGGCCGTCTTTTCGACGGTGGTCGTCGGCGTCCTCTTCCTCACCTTTTCCGGCAACTTTCCCGACTGTTTCATCGAAGGCCAGGGCCTGACGCCCTTCAAGATCGGCAGCGAATACCTGATCAGCGGCGTGCTGATCGCCACGCTCGTGCCCCTGCATGCGAACCGCAAGCAGTTCGGCGGCAGCGTATTCCTCCTGATCGCCGGCTCCATCGTCTGCACGGCCTTGTCGGAACTCTCCTTCACCGCCTACGTGAGCGTGTACGGCTTCGCCAACATGCTGGGCCACCTGCTCAAGCTGGCGGCTTTCTACCTGATCTACCGGGCGGTCCTGGTCACCGGCTTCAGCGAACCCTTCGAGCTGATCTTCCGCGACCTCAAGCAGGCCGACGAGCGCCTGCGCCGCGCCCACGACACGCTGGAGGACAAGGTGCGCGAACGCACGGCCGAGCTGCGCGCGAGCGAAGCCGAACTGCGCCGCATGAACCGCGAGTTGCGCGCGATCAGCAACTGCCACCAGACCCTGATGCGTGCCAACGAGGAGCACCTGCTGTTGCAGGACGTCTGCCGCATCGTGTGCGACGACGCCGGCTACCGCATGGCGTGGGTCGGCTATGCCGAGCAGGACGAAGCCAAGACGGTGCGGCCGGTGGCTTGGGGCGGCACCGAAGGCGGTTACCTGGCGACTGCCCGCATCACCTGGGCCGACACGGACCGCGGTCGCGGCCCGACCGGTGTCGCGATCCGAAGCGGCAAGCCAAGCTGCATCCAGGACTTCGCCGCCGACGCCGTTGCCGCGCCCTGGCGCCAGGATGCGCTGGAGCGCGGTTATCGGTCGAGCATCGCCCTGCCGCTCAAGGATGCGCAGGAGAAGGCCTTCGGTGTGCTGTGCATCTATTCGGCCGACACCAACGCGTTCACGCCGGCCGAAATACGGCTCCTCGAGGAACTGGCCGGCGATCTCGCCTTCGGCATCACGGTGGTGCGCGCGCGCATCGAACTCACGCAGGCGGAAGCGCAGATCCGCGAATTCAATCGCGACCTCGAACACCGCGTGGTCGAACGCACGGCGCAGCTGGAAGCCGCCAACAAGGAACTCGAGGCCTTCTCCTACTCGATCTCGCACGACTTGCGCGCCCCGCTGCGAGCGATCGACGGCTTCTCCCAGATCCTCAGCGAGGACTACGCCGACCGGCTCGACGCCGATGGACAGCACCACTTGTCCACCATCCGCGCCGGCGCGCAGCGCCTTGGCGAACTGATCGACGACATCCTCACGTTCTCGCGCACCTCGCGCCAGGAACTTGCCTTCGCGCCGGTCGACATGAACCGCCTGGTGCGCGAAGCCTTCGACGAGGTGCGTCCGGAGGGACGCGAAATCGTGCTGCAGGCGGCCGAACTGCCGCCGGCGAAGGGCGACCCCACGCTGATCCGCCAAGTGCTGGTCAACCTGCTCTCGAATGCGGTCAAGTTCACCGCCGGACGGTCGCCGGCCGTGATCGAGGTGAGCGGAACGGTGGAAGGCCCGGAGGCCGTCTACTGCGTGAAGGACAACGGCGCGGGCTTCGACATGCGTTACGCCGACAAGCTGTTCGGCGTGTTCCAGCGCCTGCATCGCGCCAGCGACTACGAAGGCACCGGCATCGGGCTCGCCATCGTCAAGCGCATCGTCGTCCGGCACGGCGGCCGGGTCTGGGCGAACGCCGAACCCGGCGCGGGGGCCCGCTTCTACTTCACGCTGCCACAGACCTGAGGCCCGGATCCTCGCGCAGCCGGATGTTGGTCATGGCCAGCTTGAAGGCGTTGCCCAGCGCCGTCGCCACTTGCGCCAGCCGCGCCCAGTGCGCCGCTTCGCCGCCGGGCGCATCGGCGACGTGGAGCAGCCCCAGCAACTCGCCCTGCACGGCGAGCGGACAGCAAAGATAAGGCGCTTCCACCGGGCCGGCGAAGTGCCGGCACAGCAGGCCCGTGGCGGGATTCGCCACCTCGTGCAACTGGCCGCGCCGCAGGCTCCAGCACGCATCCGCGCCAAACGCGTCGAGCAGGTCGACGCCCTTGCCCCACACCGCCGCGGTCTTGAAGGTCCGGCCGTCGCCCTCGGCCAGCACGATGGCGCCGCCCCGGCCGAGCGACATGCGCTCGGCCACGTGCACCAGCGCGCGGCAAGCCTCGTCCTGGGTGGCGCAGCTTTGCAGCAGGTCGAAAGCCTGGTTCAGCGAGGCCAGATCCTCCGACTGCTGCTGGAGTTCCGACAGCGACGCCAGCAGTTGCCCGTGCGAACGCTGCAGTTCCTCCTCGGCCGCCTTGCGCGCCGTGATGTCTTCCTGGATGGCGAGGTAATGCGTGACCACGCCCTCGGCCCCCATGATCGGCGTCACCGAGGTCTTGTCCCAGTAGAGCTCGCCGTTCTTGCGGCGATTGTGGAACTCGCCGAACCATTCGTTCTTGCCGGCGATGGAACGCCAGAACTCGGCAAAGGCCTCGTCGGGCACGTCGCCCGCCTTCAGGATGCGCGGCGTCTTGCCCGCGACTTCCTCCATGGTGTAGCCGGTCACCTCGACGACCTTGGGGTTCACATACTCGAAGACGCC
This sequence comes from Ignavibacteria bacterium, assembly GCA_050259835.1. Taxonomy (GTDB): domain Bacteria; phylum Pseudomonadota; class Gammaproteobacteria; order Burkholderiales; family Rhodocyclaceae; genus Nitricoxidireducens. The sequence continues at coordinate 26,884 of JBLNBJ010000174.1, forward strand.
GTTGGCATCGGTGATGAAGGTCGAGGCCGGGCTGTGCTCGACCGCCAATGACAGCTTGCGCAGTTCCATCTCGGCCTTGCGGTGGAACTCGAGCTCTTCCTTGAGCTGCTTGTTGGCGCGCAGGAAATCCTGGTTGCGCGCGCCGAGGTTCTCGTACATCTCGTTGAGCGCGCGCAGCAGCACTTCGTGCGTGTCGGCCATCTTCTCGATGGCGCGGCTGCGCGCCTCGGCCGGCGTGAGGCCCCGCTCGAGCGCGATGATCTCGTTGGCCATGCGCATGTCGGTGCCGAGGATGTGGAAGATCAGCCAGCGCGAGAGGAAGCCGAGCGTCTTGGTGAGCACCTGGACCGGGTCGTCCTGGGCCGAACTGCGCGCCCGCGCCACCTCGGCCACGAACGAAGCGTGCGAAGCCTTGTGCGAGGCGGCGAACTCCGCGTCGACGCGGCACTCCTGCATGATGTTCTCTTCGGTGCGGAAGTGATAGCTCGCGTAGCTGGCGAGGTCGTCGAACACTTCCATCGAGGCCGTGGGATCGGCGTCCACCGCGAGCCGGTTGCCGAGCGAATTGATCAGCGTCACCAGCTTCTTGTGCTGGCGATCGATCTGGGCGATGCCCACCTGGTACTTGCTGTTCCAGACGAAGATCTCGGGCTTGGTCTTCTTGGCTCTCGGCTTCATGTCCTCGCCGCGGCGCCGCGGCCCTCCCTGTGCATGGAGATTCTATCCCACGGTGCGCGCACGGCCTCCCCGCGGGGGCCGCGCGCAATACTTTTTTACAAAGCTGCACGGGCCTGACGCAATCCGGTCTCAGCTCTATGCTGGAATGGCCGCAAGCAAAAGGAGAGGGCTATGAAAACCGTCAAATGGCTTGCCGCGTTCGTCGCGTTCGCCGCGCTGGGCAGCACGGCCGCCTGGGCCGACCACCATCCGCGCGTGCATTTCGGCCTGGTCATTGGCAGCCCCTACTGGGGACCGCCCTGGGGCTACCCGCCGCCGTACTACTATCCGCCCTACTACCCGCCCGTCGTGGTCGAGCGCCCGGCGCCGGTCTACATCGAGCAGGCGCCGCCGGCCGTCGCTGCGCCGGCACCCGCCCCCGCGGCGCAGAACTACTGGTACTACTGCGCCGCGGCCAGGGGCTATTACCCCTACGTCAAGGAATGCCCGAGCGGCTGGCAGAAGGTTGCGCCAACGCCGGCGCAGCCCTGACTCGACGCAGGAGAAAACCATGACGACCTCTCTGCGTCCCCTCGCGCTGGCCGGCACGCTGCTGCTCGCCGCCTGCGCCACCGTGCCCAGCGGCCCCAGCGTGATGGCGCTGCCCGGTACGGGCAAGACCTTCGACCAGTTCCGCTTCGACGACATGCAATGCCGCGACTACGCCCAGGCGCAGACCGGCGGCAGCGCGCAGCAGGCGGCCGACAACGCCGCGGTGAGAAACGCGGCGGTCGGCCCCGCCGGCGGCGCCCGGGCCGGCGCGTCCATCGGCGGCCCCCAGGGCGCCCGCGGCGGTGGCCGCACCGGCCTGGTCGTCGGGACCGCCGCCGGGGCGAAAGCCGG
>JBLNBJ010000175.1:0-5577 GCA_050259835.1 Ignavibacteria bacterium
CCCGCTACGGCGCCCTGCAGTCGCGCTTCACCACGACCATCCAGAACCTCCAGGCCACCGCCGAGAACCTCACGGCCTCCCGTTCGCGCATCCAGGACGCCGACTTCGCGGCCGAAACGGCGAACATGAGCCGGTCCCAGGTGCTCCAGCAGGCCGGCCTGGCGATGGTGGCCCAGGCGAACGCCCTGCCGCAGCAGGTGCTGCAACTCCTCAAGGGCTGATAAGTCTCCGAAGGCGGCTGTTCCAGCTTGGCCCGGGGCGACGAAAGTCTCCCGGGCTTTTTCATTTCCTGTACTAAAGTTTCCCCCGCAGCGACCGATAACTCCTCCAAGAGCCACATCGGCTCGAACCCTCGCAGGCCCCCAGGCGGTATAGGGCGTGAGAGTAACGTGCTGATTTATTGGAGATTACCATGTCGCTTTATATCAATACCAACGTTCAGTCGTTGAATGCTCAACGCAACCTGACCACCTCGCAGTCGGCCCTGTCGACCTCCCTGCAGCGCCTGTCCTCGGGCCTGCGCATCAACAGCGCGAAGGACGACGCCGCCGGCCTCGCCATCGCGTCGCGCTTCACCTCCCAAATCAATGGCCTGGACCAAGCCCAGCGCAACTCGAACGACGGCATCTCGCTGGCTCAGACGGCCGAAGGCTCGCTCCAGTCCGCCGGCGACATCCTCCAGCGTATCCGCCAACTGGCCGTTCAGTCCGCCAACGCGACGAACTCCGCCAGCGACCGCCAGGCGCTGAACCAGGAAGTTAGCCAGTTGGCTTCCGAACTGGATCGCATCTCCACCACCACCGAATTCAACGGCACCAAGCTGCTCGACGGCACCTTCACGTCCGCCCAGTTCCAGGTCGGCGCCAACGCCAACCAGACGATCAACATGACGTCCGCGAACTTCCGCACCACCGCCTACGGCAACTATCGTATCGGCGCCACCGCCGCCACCACCGTGGGCGGCACGGGTGACCTCGTGATGGGCAGCACGTCGAACTTCTCGATCGCCACGAGCGGCGCCGCGGCCAGCCGCGTCGTCGGCGGCACGATCACCATCAACGGTGCCTACGGCTCCGCCACGACCGCCGCGCTCGCTGGCGGCGCCAGCGCCAAGGATGCCGCGGCCGCCATCAACGGCCTCACCGGCCAGACCGGCGTGACGGCGACTGCAGTCACCAAGGCCGACACCACCTTCGGCGCGACCGGTTCCTACTCGGTCAACGTAACCTCGGACAACACCACCGCCATCACCGTCGCCTTCACGCTCAGCGCTACGAGCGGCTCGGACGCGCTCTCGGCTGCGGTCAGCGCCTTCAACGACGTCTCCTCGAAGACCGGCGTCACCGCCGCGGTCATGTCCGACGGTTCCGGCATCACGCTGACCAACGCCTCCGGCAACAACATCACGCTGGCCAACGGCGCCTCCAGCGCGGGTACCATCACGTCCGCGGGCAGCCCGGCCACGGCCGCGGGCTCCTCCCTGGTCGTTACTGGCCAACTGGATCTCGATTCCGACAAGTCCTTCAACGTGACGGCTGCCAACAACACGGACTTCTTCAACAACACCGCTGCCAACGCCGGCCTGCAATCGGCCAGCAACGTCGACGTCAGCAGCGTGGATGCGGCCAACCGCACCCTGGCGATCGTCGACTCCGCCCTGTCCGCCATCAACGGCCAGCGCGCCAAATTCGGCGCCTTGCAGTCTCGCTTCACGACCACGGTCCAGAACCTGCAGACGACTTCGGAAAACCTGTCGTCCTCGCGTTCGCGGATCCAGGACGCCGACTTCGCGACCGAGACCGCCTCGCTGTCCCGCTCGCAGGTTCTGCAGCAGGCCGGCATGGCGATGCTCGCCCAGGCCAACGCCCTGCCGCAGCAAGTGCTGACGCTGCTCAAGTAATCGGCTAGCATGACCTCATAGGGGTATCCGGCGGAAGGCAGCTTCCGCCGGATATTTGAAGGAGTCCAGACATGGCAATCACTTCGTTGGGCAACGTCGGCACCGCCGCCGTCGCGCCGGTCACGGCGCCACAGGCAGCTGCGCCGCAGGCGCCCGCCGCGGCCGTGTCTCAGCAAGCAACCCCGAGCAGGCAGGCCATCGAGGATGCCGTAAAAGAAATCAAGCACGCCATGACGACGATGAGTTCCGCGGACCTGAGCTTCTCGATCGACGGCGACACCCGGCAGACCGTGGTGCGCGTCATCGACAGCCAGACCGGGGACCTGATCCGCCAGATTCCGTCCCAGGAGTTGATCGACATCGCCAAGGCGATGGGCCGTGCACAAGGGCTGTTGTTGCGACAAGAGGCTTGAAGCACAAGCGTTTCGTTAGCGAAAAGGCCTGCGCGCGCGCAGGCCTTTTTTTTGCTACAGCTTACCTGTATTTCGCCGTAAACTAAGTAACGTAAGCCAGCATTTCCAGGGGGCATCATGGCCAGTACAGGCACCATCAGTTCGCAAGGCATCGGCTCCGGCATCGATGTTTCAGGCATCGTCAGCAAGCTGATGGCCGTCGAGCAGCAGCCGCTCAAGCTGCTCGACACCAAGGAAGCCAGCTACCAGTCGAAGCTCACCGCCTTCGGCACGCTGAAGGGCGCCTTTGCCTCGGTGCAGACCGCCGCCGACGCGCTGAACTCGTCCACGCTGTTCAAGAGCATGTCGGCGACGGCCTCCAACACGAACGTGCTGTCGGCAAGCGCCAATACGGCGGCGACCGCCGGTTCGTACAGCATCGACGTGGTGGCCCGCGCCCAAGGCGAGACCATCGCCTCGCAGAACTTCACCAGCCTGACCGACAAGATCGGGACGGCCGACGGCCAGCTGAAGATCGAGCTCGGAACCTTCTCGGGCGGCGCGTTCTCGCCTGATGCGGCGAAGACGCCGGTGACCATCAACGTCTCCCAGGCGAACTCCTCGCTCAGCAGCATCCGCGATGCGATCAACAAGGCGAATGCCGGCGTCACCGCCCGCATCGTCGATGTCGGCGGCGGCAACTACAAGCTGCTGATCTCCTCCAACAGCACCGGTGCCAACACCAGCCTGCGCATCACGGCGCAGGACGACACTGGGACGCCACTGGCGGCCGACAACACGGGTCTTGCGAAACTCAACTTCGACCCAACGGCAGCAGCCGGCTCGGGCAACGAATACACCGTCACGATGACGGCGCAGGACGCGCACATCAAGGTCAACAACCTCGACATCTACCGCACCGCGAACACGATTTCGGACGTCATCACCGGCGTGACCTTCACGCTGCAGGACACGGGAACGAGCACTTTGGCGGTGGCCAAGGACACCTCCGGTCTCGGCAGTGCGCTCGACGCCTTCGTCAAGGCCTACAACACGGCCGCCCAGCAGGTGCGCGACCTGTCCGCCTACGACTCCAAGACCAAGACCGGCGCCGTGCTGACCGGCGACAGCACGGCGCGTACGCTGTCCTCCGCCTTGACCGACCTCCTGAACCTGTCCCTGCATACGCAGTCGACGAACGTCAGCAGCCTCACGGACCTCGGCATCACGGTGCAGCGCGACGGCTCGCTGCAGTTCAACCAGTCGGCGCTCGCCAGTGCCCTGAGCTCGGATTCCACTGCCGTCTCGCAGCTGATCAAGGACGGCTACAACGGCCAGAAGGGCATCGCCACACGGATGGCGTCGATCCTGAAGAACATCATGGACGACAAGAGCGGCGTCCTGGCGACCAGCACCAACAGCGTCAACAAGTCGATCGCAGACATCGACAACCAGCGCACCAGCCTCACGCGACGCCTGCAGCAGATCCAGGCCAACTACGAGGCGCAGTTCTCCGCGATGGACAGCTTCGTCGCCAGCTGGAACCAGACCAGCACCTATCTGACACAGCAGCTGACGGCGCTGACGAACGCGCAGAGCAGCAAGAACAAATAAAGCCGCGCGCCCCAACAGAGGAAGAAACGCATGTTCCGCATGACCCCCTCCGACGCCTACCGCAAGGTCGAACTGGAAAGCCAGATCGAGAGCGTGACGTCGCACAAGCTGATCCTCATGCTGTTCGAGGGCGCGCTGCTGTCGATCAGCCATGCGCAGCGCTACATGGAGGAGAAGAACATTCCCGAGAAGGGAAAGGCCATCTCCAAGGCGCTCGACATCATCACCAAGGGGCTGCTCGCCAGCCTCGACATGGAAGGCGGCGGCGACCTTTCCGACAAGCTGGCCGCCCTTTACCGCTACATGTGCACGCGCCTGCTGTATGCCAACCTGAACAACGACAAGGCCGCGCTGACCGAGGTTTCCAACCTGCTGCGCGAACTGAAAAGCGGCTGGGAAGAAATAGCCAACGATCCCGCCGTTCTTTCCGCGAACCGCCCCCAGCCGTAGCCTTTACGATGCTGCTGATGCCTTCCCAAATCAAGCGATACGAAGAAATCGGCGCATTGTCGGCCCAGATGGTCGATGCAGCCCGCGCCCAGGATTGGCAGCGCCTCGTCGCGCTGGAAAAATCCGTGGCGGAACTGCGCGACGCATTGATGGCCGAGGACGACAACGACAGTCTCGCGGAACCGGAGCGTCGCGTGAAGGCGGCGCTGATCCAACGGATCCTCGACGACGACGCGGAGATCCGGCGCCACACCGAGCCGTGGATGGAGCACGTACGCCAATACCTCGAAACCGCGGGCACGCGCCGGCGCGTCGAGATGGCCTACGGCGGGACCACCAGCCGGTTCGGCAATCCCGGCTTCTGAGGTTCCCGGTGGCCGTAGGCGCCGCCACGCCAGTCTTTGAGGGCGCCGGCCCCTTCGCAGCATGGCGCTGATCCCCCCCGACGCCGGCATCCGCATGCGGGTGCAGAACGAGGCGCCGACGCCGGCGCAACCGATCGCGCCGCTGCCGGAGATCACCTCCGACCTGCCGGAACTGACGCTCGGGCAGGCCTTCACGGCGCGCATCCAGGAAGCGCTGCCCCATAACCTCTACAAGGCGCTGGTCGCCGGCAAGTTCGTCACGCTGCAACTTCCCGACGGCACGACGGCGGGCGACACGCTCGAGCTCGTCGTCGTCGACCGCACGCCGCGCGCCGTGGTCGCGCAACTGGCGACGGCCACGACGCCAGGCGCGCCGCCGGCCGCGGAAGCCTATCCGCATGCAACGCTGAGTCCCGCCGGGCAGATGATCGGCAAGCTGCTGTTGCCCGAGGGCGAGACGCCCATGCCCGCCGCGCTCAATCGCGGCCAGCCGTTGCTGCCCGAACCGCCGCTGCGGGGCGCGGATCTCGCGCCGGCGCTCGCCAAGGCGGTGGCCGAAAGCGGCGTCTTCTACGAATCGCATCAGGCGCAATGGGTGACCGGCCAGATGCCGCTCGAGCAACTGATGCAGGAGCCGCAGGCGAAACTCGCGCCGCCGGCGGCGCCCCCGGCGGCGCGCACCCCGGGCGCCGCGCGCGCCGACGACGGGGGTGAGGCCCCGGCGATGCAGCATCGCCCCGCGTCGAACTCGCTGCTGCAGACCTTGTTCGGCACGGAGAAGACCGACGCGACGGCCCTGCAGAACCAGGCGACGTCGCTCGCCCACGCCGTGCCGGAACAATTGCGACCGCTGGTC
>JBLNBJ010000176.1:0-22656 GCA_050259835.1 Ignavibacteria bacterium
TTCAGCGCGGCTGCTGGCGTAGTGGATCGCCCGCGCCAGCAGTTCCTTGCCCGTGCCCGATTCGCCGGTGATCAGGATCGAAAGATCGTGCGGCGCCACTTTCGCGGCCTGGTCGCACAGCGCATTGAGTGGGCTGTCGGACGCACGCGTGATGCGGTCGAAGCCGGCGCGCACCTTGGCTTCTATGCGCTTGGCCGCCACGCGCGCCTGCATCTGCGCCGGGCTATCGCGCAACTCCAGCGACAGGCGCTGGTTGTCCTGCTGCAGCCGCCACACGTTGGCGGCGCCCTTCAGCGTCAGCAGCAGCTGCTCGGGGTGCCAGGGCTTGAGCAGGTATTGCCAGATGCCGGCGTCGTTGATGCCCGAGATGATGTCCTCGGTCTCCGTGTAGCCCGACAGGATGATGCGGATGGTGTCGGGCCACTGCGCGCGCACCTGGCGCAGGAACTCGACGCCCGAGGTGCCCGGCATGCGCTGGTCGCACAGGATGATCTGCACGAACTCCGCCGCCATCACCTGCAGCGCCTCGTCGGCGCTGCCCGCGGTGAACACATTGAACTCCTCGTCCAGCGTGCGCCGCAGCGCCTCCTGCGAACGCACTTCGTCGTCGACGACGAGGACGGTCGGCAGGGCGCCGCTCATGCCGCCGCTTTCGCCAGTTCGCGATGGACGGCCAGGTGGCGCGGCGTCCACGACGGCAGCGACTTGTTGACGAAGTGCCAGCGCGCCACGTGATAGCTGGGATCGAAGCCGTAGAAGTTGCGCTTCATGAGCGCCAACTCCTCGGCGCGGTACTGCGCGAGCGGCTTGGCAGCCTCGTCGCGCCGGCGCGCTTCCTTCTTGGCGGCGAGCCGCGCGGCGAAGTCCGGCGCAGCTGCAAGTTCGGCGGCACGCCGGGCGGCGTCGACGCGGAAGGCTGCGCCGTCGGCCGTCAGGCAGGCGTCGTAGAAGCCGCAGGCGACCGCGTCGCGCGCCGTCATCGGCAGGCGGTTTTGCATGATGCGCCGCGCCCCCTCTTCGCCGACGCGCGGCGGCAGCAGGTAGGTCCAAAACTCGGAACCGTAGAGGTTGCCCATGTTCTTGTAGTGCGGATTCAGCATGACGCCGTCGCGCGCCCACACCTGGTCGGCGGCGCGTGCCAGAAAGCAGCCGCCGGCGCCGGCGTTGCCCGCCAGCGCCGCCACGGTGAGGTGCGAATCGCAGCGCAGAATGGCTTCGGCGAGATCGTCGATGGCGTTGATGTTGGCCCAGGACTCGTCGGCCGGGCTGTCCGCCTGCTCGATGAGATTCAGATGGATGCCGTTCGACCAGAAGTCGGCGCCGCCCATCAGCGCAATGACCCGGGTGGGCCGCGACGCCGCGAAGGCGAAGGCTTCGCGCAGGCGTTCGCAATGCCGCGTGCCCATCGCGCCGTTGTAGAAATCGAAGTGAAGGAAACCTACGTCGCCGGCCTCCTCGTAGCGGATGTCCTGCCAGGTCTCGTAGCCGGCCGGCTGCCAGCCGGACAGCGGCGCTTCGGGAACGTGCTGCGCCCGCTCGGCGAAGGCGAGCGCAGCGGGCAGCTTGATGCCGCCGGCGCGCTTGACGTGGCCGATCCACACCGCGCCGTCGACGGTGGCGCGCAGCAGCGCCCGCTCGCGCCGCGCGATTACCGTGCCCGGGTCGCCCTTGAGCCGCCCCTCGGGCGAGGCGTCGAAGACATGGCAGGGCTCGCCGAAGAGTTCGTCCGCCACGCCGGGAAAGCCGTCGGCGGCGTCGATCTTGCGCAGCACCGTCGCGGTGTCGTCGCGGTTCCAGTCGATGCGGCGATCAGGCTGCTTCATCAGCGGACGCAGGCGTCCGCGCGCTGGTGTTTGGGCCAGCGGCGTCGGCTGGAACTTGCGCGACGCGAAGCGTTCGACCGCTTCGAGCACCGCGCGGCACGCCGCCTCGGTGACCTCGTTGCGGTAGATGCTGGACTTCTTGGCGCGCCGCATGGGGAAGGTCGCGCTCGCCCAGATCGGGCCGGCGTCCATTTCCGCCTCGGCCTGCAGCACCGTGACGCCCCACTCCGCCTCGCCCTCCTGGATCGCCCAGTCGAGCGCCGAGGGACCGCGGTCGCCGACGATGCCGGGGTGCACGACGAGGCAGACGTGATTGCGCCAGATCGATTCCGGGATTGCGCGGCGCAGGTAGGGCGCGACGATCAGGTCGGGCGCGAACATCGCCACGGCTTCTTCGGCGACGCTGTCGGCGATGTCGAACTCGATCGCCACCTCGTGCCCGCGCGCCGCCAGTTCGCGGTGCAGGCGCTGCGTCAGGCTGTTGTAGCCATGGGTGAGGAACAGGATGCGCATCAGCCTCAGTTCTCAGCAGATCCGGGGAAGTTGTTCGCCGGTGAGCCAGTCCACGATGCGCCGCCCGCCGAAGCCGGTGGTCATCTGCACGAAGTGGTGCGGGTCCTCCTGCACGACGCCGATGCGCGCGGCGCGGACGCCGAGCGGATGCGCGCGCATGGCCGCCAGCACGCGCTCGGCGTCGGCCTCCGCAACGATTGCGATCAGCTTGCCTTCGTTGGCAACGTAGAGCGGATCGAGGCCGAGGAACTCGCAGGCAGCCGCTACTTCGCCGTTTACCGGAATCGCGGCCTCCTCGATCATCATGCCCGCGCCGGACTGGCGCGCGATCTCGTTGAGCGTGGTCGCCACGCCGCCGCGCGTCGGATCGCGCAACACGCGGATATCGGCGCCGGTGGCCAGCATCGTATCGATCAGGCCGTGCAGCGCCGCGGTGTCGGAGAGGATGGGCGCCGCGAAGCCGAGGCTTTCGCGCTGCGCCATGATCGCCATGCCGTGGTCGCCGATGGTGCCGGACAGCAGGATCACGTCACCCGGACGCGCACGATCGCCGGAAATATTGAGGCCGTCCGGCACGACACCGACACCCGTGGTGCCGATGAACACGCCGTCCGCCTTGCCGCGTTCCACGACCTTGGTGTCGCCGGTGACGACCGGCACGCCGGCCTCCTGCGCCGCGCGCGCCATCGAAGCCACGATGCGGTCGAGGTCGGCGAGCGGGAAGCCCTCCTCGAGGATGAAGTTCGCCGCCAGCCAGAGCGGCTTCGCGCCCATTACCGCGACGTCGTTGATCGTGCCGTGCACCGAAAGGCAGCCGATGTCGCCGCCGGGGAAGAACAGTGGCGAAACGACGTGGCCGTCGCAGGCCATCACCATGCGCCCTCCGCTCGGTATCGGCAACGTGGCGCCGTCATTGCCCTGCCGCAGGAATTCGTTGTCGAAGTGGCGCCCGAACAGTTCCTCGATCAGCTGCGCCATGGCGCGGCCGCCTGAACCGTGGGTCATGTCGACGCGGCCGTGCTTGATGTCCAGCGGCCGGATGTAATTGGATCGTACGTTGCTCAACTCAATCCCAGGGCTTCGAGCCCCCCCCTGTCCAGATATTGCTTGAGTGCGGTCACGACGCGGCCCTCGAACTTGCGGCCAACGCCTTCGTCGAGGATGCCGTAAGCCTGCGGCAGCGACATGCCCTTGCGGTAATGGCGGTCGGCCGTCAGCGCCTCGAACACGTCGGCCACGGTGAGGATCTTCGCCATGAACGGGATCTCCTGCACCTCGAAGCCACGCGGGTAGCCCTTGCCGTCGATGGTCTCGTGGTGCGACGAGGCGATCAGCGGCACGTTGTGGTACTTGCGCGAGAACTTGATCTTCTCGAGGATTTCGTAGGTCAGCGCCGCATGCGTCTGCATGTGCGAGAACTCGTCGGCGTCGAGCTTGCCTTCCTTCTTGAGCACGGCGTCGGCGATGCCGATCTTGCCGTAGTCGTGCAGCAGGGCCGCGACCTCCAGAACGTCGAGGTCGGTCTCCGCAAAGCCCAGTTCTCGCCCGACGCCCAGTGCAATCTGTGCCACGCGCTTGGAATGGCCGGCCGTCAGCGTGTCGCGCGCATCGATCGACGCGGCCAGCGTTTCGAGCAGGCTGTGGAACTGGCGGTCGCTGTCGTGGAACAGTTGCGCGTTGTCGAGCGCGATGGAAACGACGCCGGCGACGCTCTCGAGCAACGCCAGATCCTCGTCGCTGAAGCCGCCGTTGAGACGGTTGATTACCTGGATCACACCCAACGGCTCATCGTTGCTGCCGCGCAACGGCACGCACAGGATGTTGCGGGTCTGGTAGCCGGTGCGCTGGTCGAACGAGGGATCGAAGCGGCTGTCGGCATGGGCATCGGGGATCAGCAGCGGTTTGCCGGTCAGCGCCACCAGCCCGGCGATGCCGAGCTTCATGTTGAGCGCAATCGGCGCTTGGCCGCCGCCGTCGGCATGCACGGCATGCAGCAGGCCGGCGGGCGCATCGACCTTGAATACGGTGCCGCGGTCGAATTCGACACGCTCATGCAACCAGGCGATCTCGCGGTCGGCGGCGGCCGCATCGATGCCGGCCTGTGCCGCCAGGCGATCGGCCGCTTCCTTGACGAACATTTCGTCGGCTTCGGCGAACCGCCCCAGCGGCGTGTTGAGCAGCTCGATGCCGCCGAGCACCTGCCCGTCGGCACGCGCGATCGGCACGACGAGCATGCTTTCCGTGCGGTAGCCGGACTGGGCGTCGATGTCTTCGTTGAAATACGGGTGCTGGTAGGCGTCCACCAGGCTGATGGTCCGGCGCTGCAGGATGGCCGTGCCGATCACGCCCATGCGCAGCGGCACGACGATCGCCTTGCCGATCACGCCTTCGGCGAAGCAGGCGCGCAGCGCCATGGTCTGGCGGTCGAACAGGAACAGCGTGCTGCGGTCGGCGGCGAGGAGTTCCGACACCTCGCGCATCACCAGGGAGGGCAGGCGCGCCAGGTTGCGTTCCTGGCTGACGCGATGCTGGATTTCGATGAGGCGCGCGAAGCGCTCCCGGTAAAGATTCAGCGCCTGCGCGCCGGCATCGGTTTCGCTCATGGGGTCACGCCTCCCTGGACGCGAAACCTACCATAAGAATAATGCGCGGAGCATGCGCCCTCCGAGGACACCATGCACGAACCGATCGGGTTTTCCGGCGTGCAGACGGTGCCGAATAGCTTGCAGTCCTGGGGCCGCTTGACGCCGCGCAGGATGGCGCCGCATTCGCAGGCGCGGTTGTCGGCGACGCTCTGGTAGGACAGCGGGAAGCGCTTCTCGGCGTCGAAGGCCTCGTATTCCGAACGGATGCGCAGCGCGGAGTACGGCACCGAACCGAGCCCGCGCCACTCGAATTCGCGTCGCAACTCGAACACCTCGGCGACGAGATCCTGCGCCTTGAGGTTGCCGTCGCGCGTCACCGCGCGCGTGAACTCGTTCTCCACCACGGCGCGGCCTTCGTTCACCTGGCGCACCAGCATCAGGATCGCCTGCATGACGTCGAGCGGCTCGAAGCCGGCGATCACGACCGGCTTGCGGTATTCCTCGGCGAAGAACTCGTAGGGACGGCTGCCGATCACCGTCGACACGTGCGCCGGACCAATGAAGCCGTCCAGCGGCACCGTGCCGAAGCGCCGCACTTCGGGCGATTCGAGGATGTTGCTGATGGCCGCCGGCGTGAGCACGTGGCAGCACAGCACGCTGAAGTTCTTCAACCCGAGCGCCTGCGCCTGCCTGATGGCGACGGCCGTCGGCGGCGTCGTCGTCTCGAAGCCGATGGCGAAGAACACGACCTGCTTGGCCGGGTTCTCCTGAGCGATGCGCACGGCGTCCGCGCTGGAATAGACCATGCGGATGTCGCCGCGGCGATCGCCCACGCCGGCCTTCGCCTTCATCAGCGACAGCCCCTTTGAGGCCGGGACGCGCAGCGTATCGCCGTAGGTGCACAGCGTGACGCCATGGTCGAGCGCCAGTTCGATCGCCATGTCGACGCGGCCGATCGGCAGCACGCAGACGGGGCAGCCGGGTCCGTGCACCATGCGCACGTTGGGCGGCAACAGGTCGGCGACGCCGTAGCGCGAGATGGCGTGGGTATGGCCGCCGCAGAACTCCATGAAGCTGTAGCTGCGAGCAGCGGCGGCTTCGCCGGCAATCGCGGCGGCCAGGCCGCGCGCCAGCGTGCCATCGCGGAATTCGTCGACGTATTTCACTTGCGCAGGCTCGCTTCCAGGCTGCGCGCGTCGAGCAGCAGCGCGCGCAAGCGCTCGAGCGTGGCCTCATCGTAGGCGGCATCACCGCTCGGCAGGCACCAATCGAAGTAGCCGCTCCAGCGTTCGGCCTCGCCGGCATCGAGCACGCCGCGCGCCCGAGCTTGATCCAGGGCGCCGTTGCGGTCCGACGCTTCGGGTGCGGCCGCACGCAGCACCTCGCCCGCGGTATCGATCACCAGCCGCACGCTTTTCTCGGTCTTGCGGCGGAATTCGCCATAGCCTGTGCTGGCCGGCTCCGAGCGCTGCAGCAGCCCAACGGCAGACACCAGCGCGCGCGTGCGCCGCTGGAAATCGTCGAGCAGCGGGATCATGCGGCTGCCGCGCCCATTTCAGCGAACAGCGCGAGCGTCTTCTCTGCTTCTTCGGGATCGAGCTTGTTGAGGGCGTAACCGACGTGAACGATCACGTAGTCGCCAACGCCGACGCCCTCGACCAGCGCCAGCGAAATTTCCTTCTTCACACCGCCGAGATCCACCACGGCGTTGTCGCCGTCCGATATTTCGACCACGCGGGCCGGGATGGCGAGACACATATCTTTACGCCTCCGTAGGGCCGCCCCAAGGGGGCGTGTGCGGCTTGCCCCCTCTGGGGGTGGGGGGCAGCGAGATGATGTTACGAGCGTGGGGGGCCAATTACATACTCCTTTGCGCGATCCAGGCCTGGCCGAGCGCCAAGCCCCCGTCGTTGGGCGGCAGTTCGCGGGCTTCGAGCACCCTGAGCCCCGCGGCCTGCAGGCCTTCGCGCAGGCGCGCAGCCAGGATGCGGTTGAGCAGGCAGCCGCCACCGAGCGCGACAGTGTGGATTTTCTCACGTTCGGCGGTTTCGATCATCCATGCGACGACGAGGGTCGCGAGCGTGGCATGGAACTGGGCGGCAGCGAGCCCGGCGTCGCCCGCATCGGCGATTGCGGCGAGCAGCGCAGGCAGGTTGGGGCGTCCGGAATCATCCCGCGGAAGGGCGAGCGGCTGTGCGGCGCCGTGCCGTTCGGCAAGACCTTCGAGCAGCATCGCCGCCTGGCCTTCGAAAGCCATGGTACGGCGCACGCCGAGCAACCCGGCGGCAGCATCGAACCAGCGCCCCGCGCTGGTCGTCTCCGGGCAATTGATGCGCTGGACGAGCATCTGAGCGACGGTCGCGGCACCCGGCTGGTCGGCGAAACGGGCGGCGATCTCGTCGCCGCGGCCCAATTGGTGAAGCGCCGAAGCCGCCATGCGCCATGGCTCGCGTGCGGCGCGGTCGCCGCCGGGCAGCGCGATTGCCGGCAGATGGCCGAGGCGGCGGCAATCGGCGCCATGCACGCGCAGCAACTCGCCGCCCCAAGCCGTGCCGTCGCTGCCCAGCCCGACGCCATCCAGCGCGAGCCCCAGCGCCGGCTCCTCGACCCGATGCTCGGCGAGCACGGCGGCGATGTGGGCGTGGTGATGCTGGACACCGATCAGCGGCACGCCGCGCTCCGCGGCGATGCGCGCCGCAAGCCGTGTCGAATGGAAGTCCGGATGCAGGTCGTGCGCCACGACGGCGGGCTCGACGTCGAGGATGTGCAGCAGGTGGGCGACGGTTTCCTCGAGGAAGGCGCAGGTCGCCGCGTTGTCGAGATCGCCGATGTGCTGGGATACGAAGGCTTCATCGCCGCGCGTCACGCAGATGGTGTTCTTGTACCAGCCGCCGAGCGCGAGCACGCTGGCGCCGGCGCCATGCAGCCGTATGGCGCGCGGCGTGAAGGCGCGCGCGCGGCGGATCGCCTGGAAGCCTTCGGCCGATTGCCGCAGCACGCTGTCGTCGCAGCGGACCACGATGTCGCGGTCGTGCATCAGGTACGCGTCGGCGATGCCGGAAAGACGGCGCTGCGCCTCGCGGTTGTCGATGACCAGCGGTTCGCCGCCTGGATTGGCGCTCGTCATGACGAGCAGCAACGGCTGCGGTTCGGCCAGCCAGGCGGTACCCGCCGGGCGCCCGGCCGCCTCGTGGAACAGCAGCCATTGAACCGGCGTGTAAGGGAGCATGACGCCGAGCCAGGCGAGCCCGGGCGCCACGCCCGGCAGAGCGGCGTCGGCATCGGCGCGCTTGCGCAGCAACACGATCGGTCGCTCGGCCGACTCGAGCTTCTGCCGCTCGCCCTCCCCCGCTTCGGCAAGGCGGGCGACCGAGGCGAAGTTGGCGGCCATGACGGCGAACGGCTTCTCCTCGCGCGCCTTGCGCTTACGCAGGCGGGCGACGGCGGCGGCATCGCGCGCATCGCAGACGAGATGAAAGCCGCCGAGGCCCTTGATGGCGACGATGGCGCCGTTCTTCAGCAGGTCGAGCGTCGCCGCGATCGGGTCGCCCGGGAGCGCCGCCCCCTCTGCATCGCTCAGTTCGAGGCGCGGACCGCATTCGGGGCAGCAGGTGGTTTCGGCGTGGAAGCGGCGATCGGCCGGATCGGCGTATTCGCGCGCGCAGGCAGGGCACAGTGGAAACGGCGCCAGGCTGGTCTGCGGGCGGTCGTAGGGCAGGCGACGCGTCACGGTATAGCGCGGGCCGCAGTGGGTGCAGGTGATGAAGGGATGGCGCCAACGCCGTTCGGCGGGATCGAAAAGCTCGGTGAGGCAGGCGGGGCAGAGTCCGGTGTCGTGGCCAATGGCGGTCGCAACGCGGCCGGCGCTGCTCTCGGCAATGATGAAATCACGGTGGCCCGCGACGTTCGCTTCGGAAACTTGGACGCCGTCGACGCGCGCCAGCGGGGGGGCCTCGCTTCGCAATCTTTCGGCCAGCCGATCCAAGTCGGCAGACGCTCCCTCGGCCAGGATCTCTACGCCTTCGGCGTCGTTGCGCACCCACCCGGCCAGGGCGAGATCGCGTGCCAGCCGCCAGACGAAGGGCCGGAAGCCGACGCCCTGGACGACGCCGGTGACGCGGATCCGGCGGGCCGAAGTATGAGGCACGCCGGGCCGTCCCGAGCCGCCCGCCCCCTCGGGCGCAGAACGCCGCGACGCGGCGTCTTCGGACCCGGTCATTTTTGCGCGGCGGCGCCCTTCTCTATCCAGGCCAGCCATTGGTCCATTCCTTCGCCGCTCGTGGCCGAAGTCTGGATCACCTCGATGTCCGGGTTGACGCGGCGGGCGAAAGCGATGGCGGCATCCACGTCGAATTTCAAATACGGCAGCAGGTCGCACTTATTGAGCAGCATCAGCTTCGCCGCGGCGAACATGTCCGGGTACTTGATCGGCTTGTCCTCGCCCTCGGTGACCGACAGGATCACGACCTTGTGCGCTTCGCCAAGGTCGAACGAAGCCGGGCAGACGAGGTTGCCGACATTCTCGATCATCAGCAGCGAACCGTCGGCCAGCGGCAGTTGTTCGAGCGCGTGGCCGACCATGTGGGCGTCCAGATGACAGCCCTTGCCGGTATTGATCTGGATCGCCGGGGCGCCGGTGGCGCGGATGCGCTCGGCGTCCTGGCTGGTCTGCTGGTCACCCTCGACCACCGCCACCGGGCGGCGACCGGAAAGCAGCTCGATGGTCTTGCACAGCAGCGTCGTCTTGCCCGAGCCGGGGCTGGAGACGAGGTTCAGCGCGAAGATGCCGGCCTTGGCGAAGCGCTCACGGTTCTGGCGCGCGTAGGCGTTGTTCTTGGCGAGGATGTCCTGCTCGATCTGCACCATGCGGCCCTTCGCCATCCCCGGCGCGTGGCTGTGCGCGGGGCGATAGCCGTGGCCGTGCGAGTGGCCGTGGGCATGGCCGTGATCGTGGCTGTCGCCGCCGTCGTGCGTGTGGCTGTGGACGTGGCGCGTCCCGTCCGCGTGGACGTGCTCATGCTCGTGGTCGTGCGCATGCAGGGCCTCGCCCTCGATGCGCGTTTCGCCGTGGCCGCAGCCGCAAGTGGTGCACATGGTGTTCTCCTGACCCTTCCTAGTCGACTTCCAGTTCCTTGACCCGCATCTCGGTGCCGCCGACGATCGCGACCGGCACCGCGCCGCAATGGCGGCAGGCATCGTACACCGCTTCGAGTTCGGTTTCCTTGCCGCATTCGTGGCACAAGCCGCGGCCCGGCACATGGACGATCTCGAGGCCCGATCCTTCGGCGATGCTGCCGCGCGTGACGGCGTCGAAGCAGAACGCCAGCGCCTCCGCCTCCACGCCCGACAGGCGGCCGATTTCGACCCAGATCGTCTTGACCTGCCGGAAGCCTTCGCGCTCGGCCGCCTCCTCGATCAACTGCAGCACGCCTTCGGCGATCGACATTTCATGCATTGCAAACCCTCGCCTAGCCTCGCAGGCCGAAGAAGCGGCGCCGCGACAACGACGGCTCGTCGCCAGATTTCTTCTCGACGGGTGCCGGCTCGATCTTCGGCTTCAGCACCGCCATCAGCGAAGCGCGCGCCGTCAACACCGCCTCGCTCTGGTTGGCGAACTGACCCATGCCGGAAAACAGCGCGCAACTCTGGAACTCGCCGATCTCCGGCTCCTCGGAGCCGAGGAAGGCGAAGGCGCCGGCGGGAAAAGTGACGAAACGGCGCTGGTTGTCCCCGACGGATACCCAGCCCGCCTCCTGGCCCGGCACCAGGATCAGGCTCATGTGCCAGGAGGTGACCAGGACGCCCAGCCAATGGCCCTGCCAGCGCTGGAAATCGACGGCCTCCACCGACAGCGCCTGGTTGTGGACCGGCACGTCGGCCATGCGTTCGCGGAAGATGCGGAAGAAGGCTTCCTCGACCGCGTCGGCCGGGCTGTCGGCGTGGGGCCGCAGCATCAGGCGCTGCCCAGCGGACGGATGCAGGCGTCGCCGCCCGATTCCAGCAGTTCGGCCATCAGCGCCAGCGATTCCTCGGCGCGTTGCGCATCGATCCGCTCGAAGGCGAAGCCGCCGGCCTGGATCAGCAGGTAGTCGCCCACCGCCACCTCCTCGGCCATCAGCATCAGGCTCACTTCGCGGCGCTGGCCGAAGCATTCGGTCACGGCCATGTCGCCATGGATCTCGACGACCTTCGAAGGCGCGGCGAGGCACATGCTCAGGCGCTCGCCGGCAGCGCTTCCAGCGGCATGCCACGGGCGGCAAACTCCGCAGCGCCCATCTCGACGACTTCGGGCAGCCGCGCCGCGACGGGCTCGGTCAGTTCCATGCCCAGCTCCAGGGTGACCGGCTGCACGCCGATGACCACGATGTCCTTCGGCGCCTGGCCGAGGAATTCGAGGCTCGCAAGCAGATCCGACAGGCTGATCTGGTGGGGCGACAGCTTGCGCCGGAAGAAGGCCGGCACCTCGTCCCCGGCCAGCTTGATCACCGTGCCGGGCGGCTTGCCGGCGACGATGGTGTCGAACACCAGCAGGAAATCGACGTCGGAAAGCTCGTCGATGAGCTCCATGCTCGACGTGCCGCCGTCGATCGCGAGCACGCCTTCCGGCAGGCGGTAGCGTTGCTCGAAGGCCTCGACGGCCCGGACGCCGACGCCTTCGTCGGAGAGGATGATGTTGCCGATGCCGAGAACGACTGCGCGCATGGTGGGACTCACATTGAGAGGCGTTGATCTTAACGCTATTGCCTGCGTCGGGACGGATTTCGGGAGGCCATAAGACGACGCGGCTCGTAGGCAGCTACGAGCCGCGTCACCCGCGGGTGGTCCCGCTCTCCCTCCGGCTTAAACCGCCTTGACGCTGATCGCCGTGTCGTTTTCCTTGTCCGTCAGGTGAATCGCGCAGGCGATGCACGGGTCGAACGAGTGGATGGTGCGCAGCACCTCGAGAGGCTTCTCGGCGTCCGCGATCGGCGTGTGCAGCAGCGAGGCCTCGTACGGGCCGGCCTCGTCCTTCTCGTTGCGCGGGCAGGCGTTCCAGGTCGAGGGCACGACGCACTGGTAGTTCTTGATCTTGCCGTCGTCGATGACGACCCAGTGCGACAGCGCGCCGCGCGGGGCTTCGTGGAAACCGACGCCCATGATCTCGCCCTTCGGGAAGACCGGCTTGTTGAAGGTCTTGGTGTCGCCCTTGCCGATGTTGTTCACCAGCGCCGACCACTGGTCGTTCAGCATGTCGACCTGCACGGCGCAGGAAATCGCGCGCGCCGCGTGGCGGCCGATGGTCGAGTGCATGGCTTCCAGGCCGACCTTGGTCTTGGCCAGTGCCGATACCGTCTCCAGCGTCTTGGTGGCGTACTTCTTGGTCGGCTCGTGGCCGGCCGCGTACATGTTCAGCACGCGCGCCAGCGGGCCCACCTGGGCGACCTTGCCGTAGAAGGTCGGCGACTTGAGCCAGGAGTATTTGCCGTCGTCCTTGAAGTCGGTGTAGTTCGGCTTGGTCTCGCCCTTGTAGGGGTGCAGCGGACCGCCCTTCGAGTAGTCGTACCACGAGTGCTTGACCGACTCCTCGACGCCCTTGAGGAAGTAGTCGTCGCCGAACTTGGAGATCGCGTGGTACTTCGAGACGTCGCCGTTCTCGATGAAACCGCCGGGCATGGCGAACTTGGTGCCCTTGCCGTCGAGCGGAATGTCCGGCACCGCGAGGTAGTTGGTGACGCCGGCGCCGATCTTGGTCCACTCCGGATAGAAGGCGCCGACCGCGGCCACGTCGACCAGGTAGACGTTCTTCACGAAGTCCGCCAGCTCGTCGATGAAGCCCTTGATCGCCATCAGGCGCTCGACCGTCAGCACGGTCTGCGAGTCGGTGGCGATCGGGTTGGCGACGCCGCCGACGGCGACGTTCTGGATGTGCGGCGTCTTGGAGCCGAGGATCGCGACGATCTTGTTGGCCTTGCGCTGCACTTCGAGCGCCTGCAGATAGTGCGCCACGGCGAGCAGGTTCACTTCCGGCGGCAGCTTCATCGCCGGGTGGCCCCAGTAGCCGTTGGTGAAGATGCCGAGCTGGCCGCCATTCACGAAGTTCTTGAGGCGCTCGTGCGTCTTGCGCATCTCGTGCTTGCCGTTGAGGCTCCAGGACGACAGGCTCTCGGCGAGGCTGGCGGTCTTGTCGGGATCGGCCTTCAGCGCCGAGGTGACGTCCACCCAGTCGAGCGCCGACAGGTGGTAGAAATGCACGATGTGGTCATGCACCGCATGCGCCAGCGTGATGAGGTTGCGGATATAGACGGCGTTGAGCGGGATCTCGAGCTTGAGGGCGTCTTCCACCGCCCGCACCGAAGTGATCGCATGCACCGTGGTGCACACGCCGCAGATGCGCTGGGTGATGGCCCAGGCGTCGCGCGGGTCGCGGCCGAGCAGGATCAGCTCGACGCCGCGCCACATCTGGCCGGACGACCATGCCTTGTTCACATGGCCGCCATCGACATCGACGTCGATGCGCAGGTGGCCTTCGATACGGGTAATCGGGTCAATCGTTACGCGCTTGGACATTTTTCTGTCTCCATCCTTCAGTGGGTGGCGGCTTCACGCGGCAGGACCGGGAAGCGGCGGGTGATGATGATGTAGCCGAGGACTTCGATGGCGAACATGCCGATCGTGACCATCAGCTCGGGCAGGGCCGGGAAGTACTTGAAGCCGTCGCCGGTTTCGTAGCCGATCAGGAAGCCGTTGATGCGCAGCAGCGCGCCGCCGAGCATCAGCAGGACGCCGGCGACGAACAGCTTTGCCGGATTGCGGCGCTTGGCTTCCGAGCTCAGCAGGAACAGCGGCGCGACGAAGCAGGCCGTCTCGATCCAGAACATGAGCGCTTCGAGCGAAAAGCCGAAGGCGCGCACGATGGCGCCGCGCACCACGACGTCGCCAAGGCGCACGACGAGGAAGGCGGCCAGCACGCCCAGCATCACTTTCGACAGCGGCGTCAGCAGGTGCATCTCGATGCTGCGTCGGTAGCCCAGGGCGGAGACGCAGGACTCGAACAGCACCACCGCGTAGCCCATGGTGATGGCCGACAGCAGGTAGAGCAGCGGCTCGAGCGGTGTCGCCCAGAGCGGATGGATCTGGACGCCCATCACCACCAGCAGCGTGCCCAGCGAGGACTGATGCATCATCGGCAGCAGCGTGCCCAGCGCGATGAAGAAGAACAGCACCTTGTTGAGCTTCTTCTTCGTGTCGTGCTTCTCGAGCCGCTCGAGGAAGGCCGGCGAGAACTCGATCCACATCACGAGGATGTAGAGCGAGATGCAGGCCGCGACCTCGAACATGACCGAGTTCGGGTTGATGTAGCCCGGCGCGAAGATGTGCCAGAAGTTCCACCAGCGGCCGAGGTCGAACAGCACCCCGGCGCCCGCCAGCGTGTAGCCGAACAGGCTGCCGAGCAGCGCCGGCCGCACCAGCGGGTGGTATTCGCCGCGGTTGAAGATGTAGACCAGCATCGCCACCGAGAAGCCGCCGCAGGCGAAGGCCGAACCGATGACGACGTCGCCGACGACCCAGATGCCCCACGGATAGCCGTCGTTGAGGTTGGTCACCGCCCCGAGGCCGAAGAACAACCGCACCAGCAGGACCGCGGCCATGATGGCGATCAGCACGCCGCAAAGCAGCGTGGTGGGCGTCAGCAGTTGGCCGCCGACCGGCACGGGCGCATGTTGATGGTTTGCCATGATCAGTTCCCCTCCTTGTCGTCGTCATGCTTGACGTTGCGCTTGGCGACATAAGTCAGTGCGCCGAGCACCGCGACGGGCATGATCATGTTGGCGTAGAGCGTGTGCTGGATGGTTTCCGACAGCGCCGCGGCCGCGTTCTCGGGCAGGTTCGGCAGGCCGACCTTCTCGAAGGGCACGCCGGAGAGCTTGAGCACCTGGGTGCCGCCGTACTCCTTCTCGCCGTAGACGTGCTGCTGGTAATTGCCGGCGACGCCCTCATAGCTCTGATCGACGCCGCCGAGCTTGCCGCGCGGCACCTTGTACGGCGTGCCGGGCTTAAGCTGAAGGCGGCGCTTGGCTTCGGCCAGCAGGTCGGAGGTCTTGCCGAAGAGCGTGGCACCGGTCGGGCATACTTCGGCGCAAGCCGAGTAGTGGCCGTCCTTGTAGCGCTGGCGGCACAGTTCGCACTTGCCGATCTTGCCGGTGGGCGAGTCGTACTGGTACTTCGGGATGCCGAACGGGCAGGCGGCGACGCAGTAACGGCAGCCGATGCACTTGTCGGGGTCGTAGCCGACGACGCCGGTGACAGCGTCCTTCGTCATGGCGCTGACCGGGCAGGCCGAGACGCAGGAAGGATCGGCGCAGTGCATGCAGGAGATCTTCATGAACGCGAAGCCGTTCGTCTCCTGGTCCTTGGCCTCCATCGTGCCGTTCCGGTACATCTTGATGACGTTGAAGGTGTACGCGGAGGTGTCGAGCGGCGTGTCCCAGAGCTGGTCAACGGTGGAGAACTCGGCCGGGTTGTTGTTGGCGGCCTTGCAGGCGGAAACGCAGGCCTTGCAGCCGACGCACAGCGTGGCGTCGTACAGCAGGCCCAGCGCCTCCGGCGGGCGTGACTTGGTTTCCCGGGCGACGGCCGGCTCCGCGACGACTGCTGCCGTCGCTGCCGCACCGCTCGCCAGGACTCCCTTGAGGAAATCGCGACGGGTGCTCATGGTCACTCTCCCGTCTTGCCCTGCTCGGGTTTGGCGGCCGCTTTCGCGCGCTCCGCTTCCGCGGCCTCGTGGCTCAAGCCGAGATTGCGGGTCATCATGACCGTCGCGCCGGCAGCGGCGCCCGCGACGGCGGCAACCGCGGCAGCAGACAGGAACGACGTCTTGCCCTGCTCCTCGACGATGCGCGGATATTGCTGCGGCGGATAGACGTTGAGCACCTTGGCGACCTGGTGGATCGGCTTCTGGAAGCCGACGCCCTTCTCGGAGCAGCCGATGCACGGATGCCCGCAGCCGACCGGCCAGTTGTTCTCGCCGGCGTCGCCGAAGCCCAGCGACGAGCAGTTGGCGTAGGTCTCGGGCCCCTTGCAGCCGAGCTTGTAGAGGCAGTAGCCCTTGCGGTGGCCTTCGTCGCCGAACTCCATGGCGAAGCGGCCGGCGTCGAAGTGGGCGCGACGCTCGCAGTTTTCGTGGATCAGGCGGCCGTAGGCGAACTTCGGACGGCCCTTTTCATCGACCTCGGGCAGCTTGCCGAAGGTGAGGAAATGCACGGCCGTGGCGAGGAAGTTGTACGGGTTGGGCGGGCAACCGGGGATGGTGACGACCGGCTTGCCGAGCACTTGCGCGACGCCTGAGGAACCGGTCGGGCTCGAATCGGCGCCGTTGGAGGGAATCGTCGAGGGCATGCCGCCCCAGGAGGCGCAGGAACCGACCGCGATCACGGCGGCGGCGTCGGCCGCGCATTCCTTGACCAGATCGATCGCCGTCTGGCCGCCCACCTTGCAGAAGATGCCGTTCTGCTTGGTCGGGATGGCGCCTTCGACGACCAGGATGTACTTGCCCTTGTTGGCCTTCATGGCCGCCTTGCGGGCTTCTTCGGCCTGGTGGCCGGCGGCGACCATCAGGGTCTCGTGGTAGTCGAGGGAGATGATGTCGAGGATCAGCTTTTCGAGCGTCGGATGTTCGGCGCGCAACAGGGATTCGGAGCAGCCCGTGCATTCCTGAAAGTGCAGCCAGATGACCGAGGGCCGCTTGGCGGATTCCACCGCCTTGGCGACCGCCGCTTCGGCCCCCGCAGGCAGGCCCATCGTTGCGGCCAGGGTGGCGCAGAATTGCAGGAAGTCGCGCCGGGACATGTCCAGACGGCGCTCGACGTCGTCCAGGGCCTTTCGGCTCATGTCGAAGATTTCGTTCATATTCCCCATGGTTATTGTTCCCCCTCCAGTTGGCGGGTCGCGTCTGACCCGAACGGCAGGGGTGTCTGCAAGGAGCGTGCCCGCGAGCAGTCAGTCGCAAGCTCATGGTGGAACAGGGTCATGGGGCTGCTCGGGGGCCGGTTTCCCGCTTATGCCGAAAGACAAATAGCCATATTGTTTTCGATATGGAAACATCGTTTCCACCCCGAAGCTGCCATTCGGACCATGACGTCTTGATGGCGGGACGATTGGGCCGCCCAGCCGTCATGCCCCCCCCCTCTCGCGACCACCCATTCAATATACCTCCGTCATACCTCAAAACCCCTCACGCTCGCCATTGAATTCCCCTATTCATTCAATGGCAGCTAGCGAAAATTATGAGATGCCCGCCACTCGAAGTTTGCTAATATCCGCAGGGTTGTCAGGGCGCCACAACCCCGCGTCCGGAGAACGGAAAGACCAACAAGGAGAGCTCGCGCTCATGAGTAAGACGATAATGCTGGTGGACGATTCGGCGACGATCCTGCTGTCGATCTCCAACATCCTTACAAAGGCAGGCTACGCGGTCGAAAAGGCAAGCAACGCCAACGACGGCCTCAACAAGTTCAAGAGCGGCACCAAGATTGATCTCTTGATTACCGACCTCAACATGCCGGGCATGAACGGCATCGACTTCATCAAGGAAGTCCGGAAGCTCCCCAACTACAAGTTCATGCCCATCCTGTTCCTCACCACCGAGTCCCAGCAAAGCAAGCGCGCCGAGGCAAAGGCGGCGGGCGCCTCCGGCTGGCTGGTCAAGCCCGCCACGGCAGACGAACTGCTGAACACGATCAAGCTGGTTGTTCGCTAGGCGGCCATCATGAACGTCGGCCAGCTTTCCCGGCGTGCCACCGTCGTCTTCCTCACCGTGAGCCTGGGGGCGGCGACGGCGGTCTATTTCTTCAACGACTACTTCCACCAGGTCTTCCTCCCGGCGCTGGGCCTGTCGTCGCCGTTCGGCGACGCGCTCGGCACGACCATCATCGTCGGCGCCGCCTACATCGGGCAGCGGCTGGTGTCCTTCGCCTTCTTCAAGGACACCATGCTGGGCCTCTCGGCCCGCGAACTCGAGGAAACCCGCCTGGCAGAGCGCTGCTCGGCGGCGACTGGGCTGGTTGCGAGCGAACTCAAGCAGGTTCCGACCTTCAACCAGGTCGTGCGCCAGCAGTTGGAAACCGTGGTGAACGAGACCGAAAAGGCGGCTTTCGACATCTCCTCGCAGTTGCAGACCATCGACGAGGTGGTCAGCCACCTGTCGCACTTCGTTGACGCCTCCTCGCACGAGTCCGAAGAACTGATCAAGGCTTCCGAAGCGCGCATCAGCAACAACAAGAACATGATCGCGACGCTCGACCGCTACATCCAGGAGCGCCTGAGCGCCAGCGAGTTGGACCGCCAGCGCGTGGCCCAGGTGGTCGACGAAGCGAAGTCGCTCGGCACGCTGGTCAAACTGATCAAGGACATCTCCGGCCAGACCAACCTGCTGGCGCTCAATGCCGCCATCGAGGCCGCACGTGCCGGCGAGGCGGGCCGCGGCTTCGCCGTGGTTGCCGACGAGGTGCGCAAGCTCTCCGCCGCCACCGACCAGGCGGTGACCCAGATCAATCAGGGCATCCACACGGTGGCCGAGTCGATTGCGGCGCAGTTCGAGGACAAGCTGTCCCTCGACAGCATCGAGGCCGAACGCGCCACTCTCAACGACTTCTCGGTGCAATTGAACGAGCTTGGCAGCAGCTACAAGGAAGCCATCGACCACGGCACCAACGTCGTCGTCACCATCCGGGAAAGCAGCCAGAAACTGGCGGCGATGTTCATGAACGCGCTCGCCAGCGTGCAGTTCCAGGACGTCACGCGCCAGCAGATCGAGCAGGTCGTGGACGCGCTCAATCGGCTCGACCACCACACGCAATTGCTGGCCACGCGGCTCGAGCGCTTCGACGACGACGAAACCCGCTTGCCGCCCCTCACCGAGCATCTGGATCAGCTATATAGCAACTATGTGATGGATGCGCAGCGCGACAGCCACAGGCAGGCGCTGGGGAACGCCGGCGTCTCGACCGGATCCAGCAGCGGCAGCGGGCCAAAAGTCGAACTGTTCTGACTGCACGGCAGTCGCCAATACGGGAGCAAGCGATGAGCGAAGACAATCCCGCCGCCGAAGCCGGCCGCCTGACCATCGAGCACGACCTCACCATCTACAACGCCGTGGAAACGAAGCGGCTGTTGCTCGACGCCGTGCGCGCGCGCAAGACGCTGGAACTCGACCTCTCCCGTGTCGGCGAGATGGACACCGCCGGCTTCCAGCTGCTGGTGCTGGCCAAGCGCGAGGCGCAGCACTTGGACCGGACGCTGCGCATCGTCGCGCATAGCCCGGCGGTGCTCGAGACCATCGAGTTCTACAACATGGTCGCCTACTTCGGCGACCCCGTCGTCATTCCGGCCGCCGAGCGGCAATGAACGGAGAGGACATGGCCCCCACGCTCGTTAAGTTCGCTGCCCCGACAGGGGGCACTGCCCCCTTCGGGACGGCCCTTCAGGAGGCATAGCATGGACGAGATTCTCGGCGTATTCGCCATCGAAGCCCGCGAGCAGCTCGAGGCCCTCGAAGACGGTCTCATGCAGATCGAACAGGGCGACCGCGACCCCGAAACGATCAACGCCGTTTTCCGGGCCGCGCACACCATCAAGGGCGCCTCCGGCGTGGTCGAGGCCGTGCAGATCGAGAAGTTCACGCATGTGCTCGAGAACGTCCTCGATCGCCTGCGCAACGGCGAAATCGAGGCAACCGGCGAGATGATCTCCGCGCTGCTGAAGGGCTGCGACCATATCGGCGCGCTGCTCGCGAAGGTCGAGGAAGGCCAGACCGAGACGGACGTGGAACTGCAAGCCGCCGGAGAGGTGATTGCCGAGAAACTGCGCGCCTACACGGGCGGCACGCAGGCCGCCAAGGGCGGGCTGCCCGACCAGCAGGAAGGCGAGGTCGAGCGCGACGGCGACAGCAAGGCGATCAGCGACTGCTGGCACATCTCGATCCGCTTCGGCCGCGACGTGCTGAAGAACGGCATGGACCCGCTCGCCTTCCTGCGCTACCTGCTCTCGCTGGGCGAGATCGCCCACATGACGACCCTCACCGACGCCATGCCGGACGCCGACGACATGGACCCCGAGTCCTGTTACCTGGGCTTCGAGATCAATTTCCGCAGCCACGCCACCAAGGAAAAGATCGAGGCGGTGTTCGATTTCTGCCGCGACCAGTGCGATCTCCACATCCTGCCGCCGAACAGCAAGATCGGCGACTACATGGCACTCATCGAGACCCTGCCCGAGGAAGCGATGCGCCTGGGCGAGATCCTCGTCAAGAGCGGCGCCCTGACCCGCGACGAACTCGAGCAGGGCCTGCTCAAGCAGCAGTCGGCGGCGCGCAAGGCCGCCGAGAACGAGCAGCCGGCGCCGCAGATCGGCGACATCCTGGTCGAAGAGCACATGGTGCAGCCGGAGATCGTCGAGGCCGCCGCCGTCAAGCAGAAACAGATCGGCGAGAAGAAGGCGGCCGAAGCCCGCCTGATCCGCGTGCAGGCCGACAAGCTCGACCACCTGATCGATCTGGTCGGCGAACTGGTGATCGCGGGCGCCTCGGCCAACCTGCTGGCCCAGAAGAGCAGGCAGGCCACGCTGGTGGAGGCGACCTCGGTGCTGTCCCGCCTGGTAGAGAACATCCGCGACTCGGCGCTGCAACTGCGCATGGTCCAGATCGGCGATACCTTCAACCGCTTCCATCGCGTCGTGCGCGACACCTCGAAAGAGCTCGGCAAGGAGATCGAACTCAGCATCCGCGGCGCCGAAACCGAACTCGACAAGACCGTGGTCGAGAAGATCGGCGATCCGCTCATGCACCTGGTGCGCAACGCCATGGACCACGGCATCGAGCCGGCCGAGTTGCGCCTGGCGCGCGGCAAGCCGGCCGTCGGCCACGTCGGGCTGTATGCCTTCCACGACTCGGGCAGCATCGTGATCGAGGTCAGCGACGACGGCGGCGGCCTGCCGAAGGAGAAGATTCGCAAGAAGGCCATCGACAAGGGCATCATCAGCGCCACGCAACAGCTCACCGACCAGGAGATCGCGAACCTGATCTTCGAACCGGGCTTCTCGACGGCCGACAAGGTCACCAATCTCTCGGGCCGCGGCGTCGGCATGGACGTCGTGCGCAGCAACATCCGCGCCCTGCGCGGCAGCGTGGAGGTGCACTCGGAGGAAGGCGCCGGCTCGCGCTTCGTCATCCGGTTGCCGCTGACGCTGGCGATCATCGACGGCTTCCTGGTCGGGGTGGAGAAATCGTCCTACGTGATCCCGCTCGAAATGGTGGTCGAATGCCTCGAGCTGAGGGAAGCCGCGGTCGACCGCAACTACCTCAACCTGCGGGGCGAAGTCCTGCCCTTCGTGCGATTGCGTGAGCTGTTCGAGGAGCCGGGCGACACGCCGAAGCGCGAAAACGTCGTCGTCGTCAAGTCGGGCAACCAGAAGGCGGGCATCGTCGTCGACGTCCTGCACGGCGAATTCCAGACCGTGATCAAGCCGCTCGGCGCACTGTTCAGGCATCTGCGCGGCATCGCGGGGTCGACTATCCTTGGAAGCGGCGACGTCGCGCTAATCCTGGACGTGCAAGCCCTTACGCAGCTTGCAGCAGGCGCCGAGGAACGCGCACTCGGCGAAACCATCGGCCGCTAGGACCGCGGCTCGAATTTGGATCGATGGCTGTCCTCGAAACCGGCAGCCTGGCACAAGGGGGGAACAATAAATGATGCAGACCATCAAGGCCAAGCTCGTCACATTGATCGCGGCAGCACTGCTCGCGCTGTGCGCACTGGGCGGCACGGCGTTCTACGGCATGAGCGCGATGAAGGGCTCGATCGACGAGATCGGCACCAATCGCTTGCCTTCCGTCGTGGGCCTGTTCGAGATGGAAGCGGCCGCCATCGAGGTCCGGATGACGATCCTCAGTGCTGCCG
Organism: Ignavibacteria bacterium; assembly: GCA_050259835.1. Lineage (GTDB taxonomy): Bacteria > Pseudomonadota > Gammaproteobacteria > Burkholderiales > Rhodocyclaceae > Nitricoxidireducens. Next base: position 21,853 of record JBLNBJ010000176.1, read on the forward strand.
TTTACGAGAACGACTACAAGGCCCAGGACCGCTTCAGCCGGATCATCGAGAAGCTCAAGGCGACGTGGGCCAAGTACGACAAGGGATTCAGGCTCTACGAACCGCTGCCGCAGACCAAGGAAGAAGAAGTCGCCTGGAAGCAGTATGAGAAGGAGATGGCCGACTACAAGGCGGCGCAGGAGAAGACGGCGGGCTACATCGAGCAGATGACGCGCAACAGCGACCCCAAGGTTCAGCAAAGCCTGTTCGTCGACTACTACAAGTCGCGCGATGTCGCCGGCCCCCTTTTCGACAAGGCGCGCACCACCCTCGACCGGATCATCGAAATGAACGTGGGCTACGGCAACGCCGCCGTCAAGGAAGGCGAGGACACCGCCAAGAGCGTCAAGCTGATGATCGGCTCCGTTGCCGCCATCGCGATCGTCGTCGCCGTGCTCCTCGGCCTGTTCATATTGCGCAGCACGCTGGCCCAGCTCGGCGGCGAACCTGTTTACGTCACCGATGTGGTCAGGCAGGTCGCCGACGGCGACCTCACGGTGGCGATCGAGACCAAGGCCAGCGACGGCACGAGCATGCTGTTCGCCATCAAGGGGATGGTGGCGAAGCTGTCGCACATCATCGGCGAGGTGCGCGGCGCCGCAGACGCGCTTTCCTCGGCTTCCGAAGAGGTTTCGGCCACCGCGCAGTCGCTGTCGCAGGCATCGAGCGAGCAGGCTGCATCGGTCGAGGAGACCACGGCCAGCATCGAGCAGATGACCGCCTCGATCACGCAGAACACCGAGAACGCCAAGGTCACCGACACCA
>JBLNBJ010000177.1:0-31955 GCA_050259835.1 Ignavibacteria bacterium
GGTTTCGCGCACGTTGTGGTCCGTTATGTGCACGCCGATGCCGCGTTCCTTGAGGAACCGGATGATCTGCTGGATGTCGAGCACCGCGATCGGGTCGACGCCGGCGAACGGCTCGTCGAGCAGGATGAACCGGGGCCGCGTGGCGAGCGCGCGCGCGATCTCGACGCGCCGCCGCTCGCCGCCGGACAGGGACACCGCCGGGTTGTCGCGCAGGTGCGTGATGTGCAGCTCCTGCAGCAGTTCGTCGAGGCGCGCCGCGATCTCGTCGTCATCGAGGTCCTGCAGCTCGAGCACGGCGCGGATGTTGTCGCCGGCCGAAAGCTTGCGGAACACCGAGTTCTCCTGCGGTAGGTAGGAAAGCCCGAGCCGGGCGCGCCGGTGGATCGGCAGGTGGGTGATGGCGGCATCGTCCACCTGGATCGCGCCGCCGTCGGCGGCCACCAGGCCGACGATCATGTAGAAGCAGGTCGTCTTGCCTGCGCCGTTCGGACCCAGCAGACCGACCACTTCGCCGCTGGCGACTTCGAAGGAGACATCCTTGACGACGGTGCGTCCCTTGTATTGCTTGCGCAGGTTATTGACGGATAGCGTGGTCACTGCTGCGGTTCCTTGAGAAGGCGCCGGATGGTGTCGGTCGAGAAGCCCCGGCCCTGGAGGAAGCGCGCCTGGCGCGCCCATTCGCGGGCGTCGGCGGGAGGCGCTGCGAACTTCCTGGCCCAGACTTCGCGCGCGCGCGCCATTTCGTCCGGAACATCGGCTTCTTCGAGCTGCGCGTCGATCAGCTCGGCGTCCACGCCCTTGCGCCGCAGCGTCTGGCGCAGCCGGGCGGCGCCGAAGCGCGCCGCGTTGGAGCGAACGTAGGCGGCGGCCGCGCGGGCGTCGGAGAGCAGGCCGGAGGCGGAGAGTTCTGCGAGCACGGCGTCGATGTCTTCTTCAGTCCCGAGGGGAGCGAGCTTGCGGGCCAGCTCGGCGCGCGTGTGTTCGCGGCGCGCGAGCAGCCTGATGGCTCGCTGCCTCAGTTCATTCACTCGGCTTCCGCGACGACCGCGCCCGAGAGTTCGGCGACGCCGACCGCGGCGCGCACCTTGTTCTCGATCTCGGTGGCGGTTTCCGGGTGTTCCTTGAGGAACTCGCGGGCGTTGTCCTTGCCCTGGCCGATCTTCTCGCCGCCGTAGGCGTACCAGGCGCCGGATTTCTCGACGATCTTGTTCTCGACGCCGAGTTCGACGATCTCGCCCTCGCGCGAAATGCCCTCGCCGTAGAGGATGTCGAAGTGGGCCTCGCGGAAGGGCGGCGCCACCTTGTTCTTGACGACCTTGACGCGGGTTTCGTTGCCGATCACCTCGTCGCCCTTCTTGATGGCGCCGGTGCGGCGGATGTCCATGCGCACCGAGGCGTAGAACTTGAGCGCGTTGCCGCCGGTCGTGGTTTCGGGGTTGCCGAACATGACGCCGATCTTCATGCGGATCTGGTTGATGAAGATGACCAGCGTGTTGGTGCGCTTGATGTTGGCGGTCAGCTTGCGCAGCGCCTGGCTCATCAGGCGGGCCTGCAGGCCGGGCAGCTGGTCGCCCATCTCGCCCTCGATTTCGGCCTTCGGCACCAGGGCCGCCACCGAGTCGATCACGATGACGTCGATGCCGCCCGAGCGCACCAGCATGTCGGCGATTTCCAGGCCCTGCTCGCCGGTGTCCGGTTGGGAAATCAGCAGGTCGGAAACATTGACGCCCAGCTTGCCGGCATAGACGGGGTCGAGCGCGTTCTCGGCGTCGATGTAGGCCGCCGTGCCGCCGGCCTTCTGGACCTCGGCGACGACGTGGAGGCAAAGCGTGGTCTTGCCCGAGGATTCCGGCCCGTAGATCTCGACCACCCGTCCGCGCGGCAGGCCGCCGATGCCCAGCGCGATGTCGAGGCCGAGCGAGCCGGTCGAGACCACCTGGAGATCGTTCTCGATCTGGGCGGCGCCCATCTTCATGATCGAGCCCTTGCCGAACTGCTTTTCGATCTGCGCGAGGGCCGCCTGGAGGGCCTTTGCCTTGTTGTCGTCCATGAGTGTTCCTTCCTGAAAACGGTTTTGATTATGGCACGGATGGCACGGATATTGCCGTCGTGCGCCGAGGAGAAAGCATAGGGGGCGCGAGGCTTACTGGATGAGCCACCCGGCCGCGTCCGCGGTGTCGATTTCGCCCCCTTATTCTTCGCGGCATCCCTCGTGCCTTCGTAATAGACTACGGCTCGCTATTGCGGTTGGGACCGCGAATTTGTCCTTCCGGAGGTATGCAATGGGTTTCGCAGACTTGAGCGTCAAAGGGAAGTTGTTGACCGGTTTCGGACTGGTGCTGGCCCTCAACATCGCCGTCAGCATCATGGCCGTCGTCAAGATGGGCCATATCAACGAAGACATCGCCCAGATCATGGATGTCCGCTATCCGAAGGCGCGCCTGGCGAACCTGACGGTCAAGCGCGCCTCCGAAGTGGGCCGCCTGATCCGCAGCGCCCTCCTCACGGACGACCCGAAGGAGGTCGATGGCGACATCCAGCGCGTCGAGAAGTTGCGCAAGGAGAACTCCGAGGCGATCGAGAAGATCAAGTCCATCGGCCTCGTGCCGGGTACCAAGGCGACTGAGTTGTTCGAGAAGAGCCAGGCGTTGCGTGCGACGCTGGCGAGCAAGTACGAGCCGCTGTACGCCTTCCTGCGCAAGAACGACGCCGCTGGCGCCAAGGCCTACATGAAGGCCGAATGGGTGCCGGCCAACAACGCCTACATTGCCGCCGCGGAGCAGTACGCGGAAGAGAACGAAGCCAAGATGGAAGAGGCGCGCCACGAAGCGGAGTCCCAGTTCCAGGCCGCGCGCATCGTGCTGATCGTCACCGGATTGGTCGCCGTGGTGGCCGGCATGGGGGTGGCGCTGGTCATTTCCGGCAACCTGTCGTCGCGCCTGGGCGAGGCGTCGGCGATCGCGGCGCGCATCGCGACCGGCGACCTGCGCGCCTCGGGCGGCTCGCGCTCCGCCTCGGGCGACGAAGTCGGCCAGTTGCTCGCCACGCTCGAACGCATGCGCAGCGACCTGGTCCGGACCGTGTCCGACATCGTCGCCGAGGCGCAGAGCGTGGCCAACTCGGCGGGGCAGCTATCCACCGCCGCCCAGCAGGTGGCGGTCAGCACCGAGCGCCAGTCGCAGTCCACCTCCTCCGCGGCCGCAGCTGTCGAGGAGATGACCGTCAGCATCGACCATGTGGGCAGCAGCGCCGACGACGCCAGCCAGCGCGCCACCGAAGCCGGCAGCATGGCGGTGTCGAGCGGCAGCGAGGTGCAGGCGGCCTCGCAGCAGATCATGGAGGTTTCGGCCAGCGTCGAAGACTCGGCCCAGCGCATCCACGAGCTTTCCGACAAGGTGCAGGAAATCGGCAACATCACCACCGTGATCCGCGAAGTCGCGGACCAGACCAACCTGCTGGCGCTCAACGCCGCCATCGAAGCGGCGCGCGCCGGCGAGCAGGGCCGGGGCTTCGCCGTGGTGGCCGACGAAGTGCGGAAGCTGGCCGAGCGCACCACGCTCTCGGTGCAGGAAATCACCGCCATGATCGGCGCCATCCAGCAGGGCGCCTCGGCGGCCGTCTCCGCCATGCAGTCGAGCCGCGAGGTGGTGACCGGCGTCGTCGCCGCGGCGGGCCGCGCCGGCGAATCGATGAGCAGCATCCGCAACGCCACCGAGACGGTGCAGCAATCGGTGACGGCGATTTCCGACGCCCTGCGCGAGCAGCGTTCAGCCTCGACCGAACTTGCGCGCAACGTGGAATCGATCGCCCAGATGTCGGAAGAGAACTCGGCGGCGGTCGGTTCCGTGGCGGAAACCGCCCGTCAACTGTCCGAGGTGTCGGCCAAGCTGCAGGCGAGCATCCACCACTTCAAGGTCTGAGTCGAGCGGGCGCGGCATACTGCGCCCGGGCTTTAAAGCCGCGCCAGCAGTCCCTCGAGGGCGTGGATCGCCGATTGGCGGCGCACCGCCTCGCGGTCGCCGTCAAAGTGACGGCGCTCCGATTGCGGCGCCTCGCCGCGCCGGCACCACCCGAAACATACGGTACCCACGGGCTTGCCCGGGGTCGCGCCGCTGGGACCCGCGATTCCGGTGATCGCCAGCGCGACGTCGGCACGCGAGCGCGCGAGTGCGCCGGCCGCCATTTCCCGCGCCGTCTCTTCGCTCACGGCGCCCGGCCCGGCGAGGGTGGCCTGCGGTACGCCGAGCATCTCGATCTTGGCTTCGTTCGCGTAGGTGACGAAGCCGCGCTCGAACCAGGCCGAGCTGCCCCCGGTATGCGTGACGATCTGGGCTGCCCAGCCGCCCGTGCAGGATTCCGCGGTGGCCAGCCTGAGCGAGCGCTCACGCAAGGCGGCGCCGACGCGCTCGGAGAGCGCCGCGAGTTCCGCATCCATCAGAAGAAGCGCTCGAGCGCAGCCTTGAACACGGCCAGCGTGAGCACCGTGTAGGCGGCCGCGACGACGTCGTCCATCATGACGCCGAAGCCGTTCTTGACCTCGGTGTCGAACCAGCGCGCCGGGGGCGGCTTCACGATGTCGTAGAAGCGGAACCAGAGGAAGGCCGCGAGCTGCCAGAAGATCTGCGCGGGCGTCAGCAGCAGGGCGGCCCAGAACGGGACGATTTCGTCCCAGACGATCGAGCCATGGTCGACGATGCCCAGGTGCCGGCCGGTCAGGTGGCAGCACCAGACCCCGAAGGCGAACATGAAACCGAGGAACAGCGCGAACTGGAAGTCGCCCGGGTAGGCCATGCGCAGCAGCGGATACGTGGCCCAGGCGAACAAGGTGCCGGCGGTGCCCGGGGCGAAGCGCGACAGGCCGCTGCCGCAGCCGCAGGCGATGAAATGTGCCGGATGCGAAATCAGGAAGGAGAGCGGGGGCGGCGTGCTTTTCTTGATCATGGCGGGGAGCTTACCCGATTGCTCATGCGCCGAAATGGTCGAAACCGCGGCGCCGCGCCGGCATCGGGCGGCCGTTCTCGATCAGCCGGATTTCACCGGGCGTTCCGTCTTCCACGGTTCCGATGCGAGTGAGCGCTAACGGGAGCCGGGCCGCGAGCGCCTCGACGTCGGCGCGACGCGCGGCCGGCGCGGTGAAGGCCAGCTCATAGTCGTCCCCGCCGGCCAGCAGGCAGTCGCGCGCCAGTTCTGAGTCGTCGCCGAAGGCCAGCGCCACGCCCGGCAGATGCTCGAAGTCCACCATGGCAGCCGCGCGCGATTCCTCGAGGATATGGCCGAGGTCGGCCAGCAGTCCGTCCGAAACGTCGATGGCCGCCGTGGCCAGGCCGCGCAGGGCCAGCCCGAGGGCCACGCGCGGCTGCGGGCGCTGCAGGGCGGAAAGGCAGGCAGTGAGCGCCGGCTCCTCCAAGACGCAGCGGCCTTGCAGGTGGGCAAGGCCCAGGGCGGCCAGCCCCGGCTGGCCCGACACCCAGATGTCGTCGCCGGCGCGTGCGCCGGAGCGCAGCAGCGCCTGCCCTTGCGGCACCTCGCCGAAGATGGTGACGCAGAAGTTGCGCGGGCCTCTGGTGGTGTCGCCGCCGACGACGTCGACCCCGAAGGCATCGGCGCAGGCGAAGAAGCCCTTGGCGAACGCGGCGATCCAGCTCTCGGTGGCCGCCGGCAGCGCTGCGGCAAGCAGCGCCCAGCGCGGTGCGGCGCCCATGGCGGCCATGTCGGAAACGTTCACGGCCAACGTCTTCCAGCCGAGGTTCTCAGGATCGGTATCGGGCAGGAAATGTGTGCCGGCCACCAGCATGTCGGTGGAGATCACCAGTTCCATGCCGGGGGAGGGCCGCACGATGGCGCCGTCGTCGCCGGCGCCGAGCACCGTGTGGTGCGTCGGACGCTTGAAGTGGCGGTCGATTAGTTCGAATTCGGAGGCCATGGCGCGGCGCCCGGCAAAGGCGCTCAGCGCGCCTGCGTCTCGGTCGGCCGCAGTTCGGGCGCCAGCTTGTCGAGCACGCCGTTCACGAACTTGTGGCCGTCGGTGCCGCCGAAGGTCTTGGCGAGCTCGATCGCCTCGTTGATGATCACGCGGTACGGGGTTTCCGGATGCGATTTGAGCTCGCAGGCGCCGAGCAGCAGGATGCCGCGCTCGATCGGCGACACCTCTTCCCACTTGCGGTCGATGTGCGGCGCCAGCAGTTCGCGCAGGGCGGCTTCGTCCTGCAGCGTGTCGTTCAGCAGCGCCTGGTAGAGCTCGACGTCGCCCTTCTCGAAGCCGGCCACGCCGGCCGCCTGTGCCTCGATGCCCGCCACGTCCTGGCCGGCGACGAGGTGCTGGTAGAGGCCCTGGACGACGAATTCACGCGCCCGGCGCCGCGGCGACTTGTTACTGCTCATCGACGGCTCTCAGCAGGTTGGCCATCTCGACCGCGGCCTGCGCGGCTTCGGTGCCCTTCTGCACCATGCGCACCAGCGCCTGGTCGTCGTTCTCGGTCGTCAGCACGGCGTTCGCGATGGGCACGCCGGTTTCGAACTGCACTTCGCTGATACCGCGGGCCGATTCGTTGGAGACGATCTCGAAGTGATAGGTCTCGCCGCGGATCACGGCGCCGAGCGCCACCAGCGCGTCGTAGCGGCCGCTCTGCGCCATCGTCAGCAGCGTCAGCGGCAGCTCGAGCGCGCCGGGCACGGTCGCCAGGGTGATGTCAGCGGAGTCGACGCCGAGGCGCTTGAGCTCGGAGCAGCAGCCCGATAGCAGGCCTTCGCCGACATCCTTGTTGAAGCGGCTCATGACGACGCCGATATGCAGGCCGGCGCCTTCCAGGTTGGGCTCGATCTCGACGACGTCTTTGCACGGCATGGCGGTTCCTTACGCTTCTTCGGGTGACAGGTAGCCGCAGACTTCGAGGCCGAAGCCGGCCATGCTGGGCATCTTGCGCGGGCTGGCGAGCAGCCGCATCTTGCGCACGCCAACTTCCCGCAGGATCTGCGCGCCGATGCCGTAGATGCGCGGGTCCCACTTGGCGGCCGGGCGCGTCTTCGGGTCGTCCTCGGCCTTCAGCTGGGCGACCAGGTCATCGCCCGATTCCTTGCGGTGGAGCATCACGATGACGCCCTTGCCGTGCTTGCCGATGGCGCGCATGGCGTGGTCGACGCTGAAGCTGTGGCGGCGGCTGGCGCAGTCGAGGAAGTCGAGCACCGAGATCGGCTCGTGCACGCGCACCAGCGTCTCGTCGTCGGCGGTGATGTTGCCCATGCTGAGCGCCAGATGCACGTCGCCGGTCGTCTTGTCGGCAAAGGCGCGCAGGCGGAAGCTGCCGTGCGTGCAGGAGATTTCCTTGTCGGCCATGCACTCGACCAGCTTTTCGTTCTCGCTGCGGTAGTGGATGAGGTCGCGGATGGTGCCGATCTTGAGGCCGTGCTGGCGGGCGAACTCGATCAGTTCCGGCAGGCGCGCCATGGTGCCGTCGTCGTTCATGATCTCGCAGATGACCGCGGCGGGCTCGCAGCCGGCCATGGCCGAGAGGTCGCAGCCGGCTTCGGTATGGCCGGCGCGCACCAGCACGCCGCCGTTCTGCGCCATCAGCGGGAAGATGTGGCCGGGCTGGATGATGTCGGCCGGCTTGGCGTTCTTCGCCACGGCGGCCTGCACGGTGCGCGCACGGTCGCCGGCCGAGATGCCGGTGGTGACGCCTTCGGCGGCCTCGATGGAAAGCGTGAACGCGGTGCCGTGCGGCGTCTTGTTGTCGCGCACCATCAACGGCAGGTCGAGCTGGCGGCAGCGCGCCTCGGTGAGCGTCAGGCAGATCAGCCCGCGGCCAAACTTGGCCATGAAGTTGATCGCCTCCGGCGTGACGTGCTCGGCGGCCAGGACGAGGTCGCCCTCGTTTTCGCGGTCTTCCTCGTCGACGAGGATGACCATCTTGCCGGCGCGCATGTCGGCGACGATGTCGGTGATGGGGCTGATGCTCATGATGGGCAATCCATTGGCGGGACGCGCATTTTACGCCGCCGAGCCGCCTTTCATCATCCGTTCCACGTATCGGGCGATCAGATCGACTTCCAGATTCACCTCGGCGCCCGGCGCAAGGCGCTTGAGCGTCGTGACGGCCACGGTATGCGGGATCAGGTTGATCGAGAACTTGCGGCCCTTGACGCGGTTGGTGGTGAGCGACACGCCGTCGACCGTGATCGAGCCCTTGCGGGCGATGTACTTGGCCAGTTCCTTGGGCGCCTTGATCACCAGTTCGTGCGACTCGCCGACCGGCTCGAACTTCTCGACTTCGCCGACGCCGTCGACATGTCCCGAGACGAGGTGGCCGCCGATGAAGTCCGACAGGCGCATCGCCTTCTCGAGATTCACCTCGGCGCCTTCCTGGTCGAGCCCGACCGTGCAGTTGAGCGTCTCGCGCGAGACGTCGATCTGGTAGCTGCTGCCCTTCTTCGCGATGACCGTCAGGCAGACGCCCTGGTGCGCGATGGAGTCGCCGATGGCGACGTTGGCCAGGCCCAGCCGGGGGGCGGCGACGGTGAGGCGCACGCCGTCTTCCAGCGGCTGGATGCGGGTGATCTTGCCGGTGGCGGTGATGATGCCGGTAAACATGGGGTTCCCCTTTGCAGTCAGGTCAGGAACGTCCGGCCGTCTCCAGGGTCGGCAGGAACTGTTCCGGCGGCTGGTAGCCGACGATGCGCAGGCGCTCGATCTCGCGCCCGTTCTTGTCGTAGAAAATGATGCCCGGCGGGCCGAACAGCCCGAAGCGCTTGAGCAGCTCGGCGTCGGCGGCCGAATTCGCCGTCACGTCGGCGCGCAGCAGCACGAAGTCCTTCATGCGCGCGGCGACCTTGGGATCGGCGAAGGTGAAGCTCTCCATCTCCTTGCAGGAGACGCACCAGTCGGCGTAGAAGTCGAGCATCACCGGCTTGCCGGCGGCCTTGACGCGGGCGTCCAGTTCCGCGACCGAGCGCACCGGCTCGAAGGTCGGCGCCGCGCCGACGGCTGCCGCGCAGTCGCCCACGCCGCCGCCGAGGAAGCCGAGCGGCTTCAGGGGATCGCGCGAGCCGCCCAGCACGCCGGCGAGCATCGCGGCGCCGCCCAGCAGCATCAGCACGCCGACGCCCTTCCACAGGCGATGCCAGCCGGTGGCATGCACCGGCAGCGAATCGAGCGCATGCACGAAGATCGCCGGCACGATCAGCAGCGCGGCCCAGCCGAGCATCTGCACCCATACGGGGATTACCGGCGAGACCATCCAGAGCGCCACGGCCAGCATGACGACGCCGAAGAATTTCTTCACCGCGTCCATCCACGGCCCCGCCTTGGGCAGGAAGGAGCGCGAGAACACGCCGACGACCAGGAGCGGCACGCCCATGCCGAGCGCCATGGCGAACAGCGCGGCGCCGCCGAGGCGGGCGTCGCCGGTCTGCGCGATGTAGAGCAGTGCGCCCGCCAGCGGCGCGGCGACGCAGGGGCCGACGATCAGCGCCGACAGCGCGCCCATCACGGCGATGGCCGGCAGCGAGCCGCCCTGGCGATTGGCGGTATCAGACAGCCGGCTCTGCAGCGCGCTGGGCAATTGCAGCTCGTAGAAGCCGAACATCGACAGCGACAGCACGACGAAAATCACCGCGAAGCCGCCGAGCACCCAGGCGTTCTGCAGCGCGTTGGACAGCAGCGTGCCGGAGAAGCCGGCCGCGACGCCGACGACCGCGTAGGTGACGGCCATGCCGAGCACGTAGGCCAGCGAGAGCACGAAGGCGCGCGCATGCGACACCGCGTGACCGTGGCTGACGATGATGCCCGACAGGATCGGCACCATCGGGAAGACGCAGGGCGTGAAGGAGAGCAGCAGGCCGAAACCGAAGAAGCTGGCGAGCACCAGCCAGAAGCTGCCCTGGCGGAAGAGGCTCGCGATGCGCGAGGATTCGTTGTCGCCCTTCGGCGTTTCCGCAGCGGGGGCGGTGGACATCGCGGGCGCGGATTGCGCCGCCGCAAGTTGCACCGTCGCTTCCTGCGTCAGCGGCGGGTAGCAGACGCCCTGGTCCCAGCAACCCTGCGAGGTCGCCTTCAGCGTGACGCTCGCCGCGCCGCCGGCGATGACCGGGATGGCGATGCGCAGGTCGCCGCGATAGGTCTCGATCTTGCCGAAGAACTCGTCGTCCTTGATCTTGCCGGCGGGCAGTTTCGGCGCGCCGAGCTTGACGCCGGCCGGCGCCGCCTCGAACTGGATCTTGTCGCGGTACATGTAGTAGCCGTCGGCGATCTGCCAATGCGCCTCGATGGTCTTGTCGTCGACCGCGCGGGCCGAGAACGCGTAGGCCTTCTCGGGTTCTAGCGGCTGCGCGGCATGGCCGGCGAGCGCGACCAGGCACAGCAGCGCGGCGAGGAAGGCGCGGCTCAGCATGCGAGCGGCTTGTCGGCGGCGGTCTCGGCCGCCACCCAGGCGAGGTAGTCGGGCAGTCCCTGCGCGACCGGAAGCGCGACGATTTCCGGCAGCTCGTAGGGATGCGCGGCGCGGATCGCGGCTTCGAGGTCGGCGTAGCGGGCCGCCGTGGTCTTGATCAGCAGCGGCACTTCCTGCGCGTCTTCCACCTTTCCCTGCCAGCGATACACCGAGCGGCAGGGCGCCAGGATGTTCACGCAGGCGGCCACGCGCGACTCGACCAGCCGGGCGGCGAGCGCCTCGGCCGACGCTTCATCCGGCAGGGTGGTGATGACGAGCAGGGCTTCCATCGCGGCGATTCTACCCGACGGCGTCAGTGTTTCCGGGAGATGCCGGCCTTTGCCGCCCCTATCCGGCCGATCGTCGCCGGGCGCCCGTTCCTAGAATCGGGTGATCAGGAAAACTCCGGGGCGGGAAGGCTTGGGCACTACCGACGATCGCGAACGCCTGCTGCGCGAAGCCGCAGACTGGCAGGCGCAGGAGCAGAAGGAGGCCGACATGACGGCCGCCGCGCAGCGCCGCATCCGCGCCGAAGGCGGCACGCTGGAAGCCACGCGCAAGCGCATCGAAGCCGAAGCGAACCTGCGCAAGCAGGCGATCCTGCGCGCCGACGCGGATGCCGAGGCCGAGCGGTTGGCGCGCGAGCGCCTCGATGCGGCGCGACGCGCCATCGAGCAGCATCGCCTGCTGGAGGAAGCCGAGAACGAGGCGACCAACGTCGCAAGAATCCGGGCGAACACCGAGCGCACCTTGGCGAGCCAGCTGCAGGCACAGGCCGAGGCCGAGCGCGCCCGCGAACTGGCTGCCGCTGCGCGCATACAGGCTGAGAACGAAGCCGCCCAGCAGGCGCGCCGGCATGCCGAGGCCGAGGCGGCGGCGCGCGCCCAGGCCGAGGCCCGCGCCGCAGCGGAACGAAATGCGGAGGCCGCGACGGCGGCGCGCATCGCAGCTGCCCAGCGGCTCATCGACGAACGTGAAGCCCGGCGGCAAGCCGCGATCGAGGCGGCGCGTGCGCGCCGGTCGCGCTGGGCGTTGCTGTTCGTCTCGATCCGATACGCTTCGCCGCTGACGGCTGCGGCCGCGGCCCTGGCGGTCGGAATCGGGTTTGGCGTCTGGCTGGCCGCGTCCGGCGGACTTGCAGCCCTGGAATCCGCCGTATCGGCCTACGACGCGGGCGGCGTGGACGTCAGCCTCCGGCTGGAGCGCGGAATCCCGCGCCGCTAGCGAGGCGCCGCGACCGGGAGTTGCCTCCCGGCGCCCTCACACCTTGAAGTTCGCGACCTCGACGCTGAGGCGCTGCGCCATGGCTTCGAGCGCCTTGGCGGCATCGGCCACGCCGCGGATGGCGTCGGCGTTCTCGTGCGCCTGATGCGAGATGCTCTCGACGTTGCGCGAGATGTCGGCACCGGCGCGGCTCTGTTCGGCCGCGGCCGCGGCGATCTCGCTGATCACGCCGGACACTTCGTTCACGCTGCCCTCGATGCGCTCGACGGCGCTGCCGGCCTGCATGGCGAGCGTGACGCCGTGGCGCGCCTGCTCCGAGACGCTGTGGATGCGCTCGACGGCGGTGGCCGTGCCGGCCTGGATGGTCGCGATCATGTCGGTGATCTGGCTGGTCGACTGCGAGGTACGTTCCGCCAGCTTCCTGACTTCGTCCGCGACGACCGCAAAGCCGCGGCCCTGCTCGCCGGCGCGCGCGGCTTCGATGGCGGCATTGAGCGCCAGCAGGTTGGTCTGATCGGCGATCTCGCGGATGACGGCGACGATGTCCGAGATGCGCTGCGACTCCCCGCCGAGGGCAGTGACGGCAGCGGCGGTCTCGTTGACCGCGGCGGCGATGCGCTCCATTTCCTCGGCGGCCTCGCCGACCACGCTGCGCCCTTCGCTGGTCAGCCCGCGCGAGCTTTCCGCGACGCCGGCGAGCTGCTGCAGGCTTTCCACGGTCTGGTTCTGGCTCTGGCCGATCTCCTCGACCGTGCTGGCCGAGGCCGCCGCCGCATCCGACTGCACCGCGGTGCTCTGGTCGATGCGCTGCATGCTGCCGGCCAGTTGTTCGGAAGCGTTCAGGATGCGCCCGGAGCTGTCGGCCACCTCGCGGATGATCGCGCTGAAGTGCAGCATCAGTTGGTTGAAGGCCTTGGCGATCTGGGCGGTCTCGACGCCGCCCTCCACCTCTACGCCGCGGCGCAAGTCGTTGGTTTGCGTGACTTGGGTCATGCGTTCGTTGAGTTCCGCCAGCGGCCCGCTGATGCCGGCACCGATCCACCAGGAAAGCCCGATCAGCAGCACCATGCCGACGAAGATGCCTATGCCGACGACGCCGGCCAGGTGGCGAAACTGCGTTTCCACGTCGTCGATGTAGATGCCCGACTGGATCACCAGGCCCCACGGCGCGTAGAGCTTGGCGGTGGCGAGCTTCGGCACCGGCGTGGTGTTCGCGGCGCGCGGCCACAGGTACTGGACGAACTCGCCCTTGCCGCGCTTGGCCGCTTCGACTTGTTCGACGACGATGCGGGTGCCGGCGCTGTCCTTCAGTCCGGAAAGGTCCTTGCCGTTCAGTTCGGGCTTGAACGGATGGCGCACCATCCGGTATTCGGTGTCGTACTGGCTGAAGTAATTGTCGCCGTCGTAGCGCAGCGCGGCGATGATGCTCTGGGCCGTCTCACGCGCCTCGGCGGAATCCATCTTGCCGGTCTGCGCGAGCTTGCCGTAGTGGTCGGCGACGCTGTAGGCCATTTCGACGAGCTGGCGGGTCTTCTCGCGGCGGGCGTCGAGCAGGTTGTCCTTGTAGATCGAGAGGCTGTAGAGGGAAACGGCGATTTGGACGACGAGCCCGGCGATGACGAGCAGGGCGAGGCGGTGCTTGATGCGGAGTTGGCGGAGCATGACGGGGTCTCGGGATGACAAATGAAAAACCCCGGCAGCATACCGCGGCAACGTTGCCGAAGGTTGACCCAGCACAAACGAATCTGCGGCGTAGTGCCCGCGCTGCCGTTCAGGACAACAGCCGGCGCCGCGTCAGCACTACCGCGACCGCGAAGGCCGCTGCCGCGATTGCTGCGAGCACCAGTACGTGCAGCCCCGCCGCAGCCGGCACGGCGCCCGACAGCAGCGGCCGGATCAACTGCACCGAATGGGAGAGCGGCAGCACCTCGGCCGCCCACTGCACGCCCCGCGGCAGCTGCTCGACCGGGAAGAACACGCCCGAGAGCAGCATCATGGGCGTGATCAGCAGCGTGAAGTAGTACATGAAGAAGTCGTAGGACGGCGCCAGCGCGGTGATGATCAGCCCCATCGCGGCAAAGCACAGGCCGGTCAGGAAGATCGCCGGCAGCGCCCACAGCGCCAGCGGCGAACTCACGAAGCCGAGCAGCGTGATGACGATCAGGATGGCGGCACCGGAGAGCGTCGCCTTGGCCGCCGCCCATAGCCATTCGCCGGCCACGACGTCGTCGAGCGACACCGGGGCGTTCATGATCGCTTCCCAGGTCTTCTGCACGTGCATGCGCGAGAAGCCCGAGTAGAGGGCCTCGAACGAGGCCGCGTTCATCGTGGAGGAGCAGACGGTGCCGGCGGCGAGGAACACGATGTAGGGCACGCCGCCCACCTGCGGCAGCAGGCCGCCCAGCCCGTAGCCGAGGCCGAAGAGATAGATCATCGGATCGGCGAGATTGCCGAGCACCGAGGGGATCGCGAGCTTGCGCCAGACCAGGAAGTTGCGCTGCCAGACGGCCAGCGCGCGGCGCGACAGTTGCGGCGCGTAGAAGTAGCCCATCAGTCCCTCAACTCGCGGCCGGTCAGTTTCAGGAAGACGTCCTCGAGGTTCGCCGGCCGGTGCAGCGTGCGCAGCTGCGGCCGCGCTTCGAGGTGCGCCAGCAGCGGCGCCGCCTCGTCGACGTAGCAGAACACGGTCTCGCCCGAGACCTCGTGGCGCTTCGCGAAGCGCGCGGCTTCGGCCGCTGCCCAACCCGGCGCATCCTCGCCATAGACCTCGACCACCTGCGGCTCGATCTGCCCCGCGATCAGCTCGCGCGGCGAGCCCTGCGCGATGATGCGCCCCTCGTCCATGATGGCGAGCCGGTTGCACAGCCGCTCGGCCTCATCCATGAAATGCGTCGTCAGCAGGATGGTCTTGCCCTCGCCCAGCAGCTTCTTCAGGCGTTCCCAGATCAGGTGGCGCGCCTGCGGGTCGAGCCCCGTGGTCGGCTCGTCGAGCATCAGCAGGTCGGGGTCGTTGATCAGCGCGCGGGCCAGCGTCAGGCGCCGCTTCATGCCGCCCGAGAGCACGCGGATGCTGGTGTCGGCCTTGCCGGACAGCCCGGCAAATTCCAGCAGGCGCGGGATGCGCGCGCGGATCTCGGCATCGGAAAGCCCGAAATAGCGCCCGTAGACGAGCAGGTTCTCGGCGCAGTTGAAGTCCGGGTCGAGGTTGTCGAATTGCGGCACCACGCCGACGCGCTCGCGCGCTTCGCGGGCTCGCTGCGGCACTGGTTCCCCTGCGACCATGATCTGTCCGCCGCCGGGCGGCGTGAGGCCCAGGCAGCAGCGCAGCGTGGTCGTCTTGCCGGCGCCGTTGGGGCCGAGCAGGCCGAAGCATTCGCCCGGTTTCAGTTCGAACGACACGCCGGCGACCACCTCGCGGTCGCCGTAAGACTTGCGCAGCGCGTCGACCGCCAGCGGACTCAGGCTTTCCATGCGGTCTCGATGATGCGCCGGATGATGTGAAGCTTGCGATGGAAGAAGTGGTCGGCGCCCGGGATGACGCTCACCGCGACCTCGAGCGGCTCGGCCCATTTCAGCACGTTGGCGAGCGGCACGGTCTCGTCCTCCGAGCCGTGGATCACGATGGTGTCCGGCGTCACGGCTTCGGTCTGGTACTGGCGGTCGCCCTCGATGAAGCCGGCGGCGGTGCCGACGAGGATCAGCCGTGCGGCCGGCGCGCCTGCTTCTGCAAGCCTTTTGGCCAAGCGCGTCGTGACGTAGGCGCCGAACGAAAAGCCGGCGAGATATACAGGCAGCGCCGCGCCGAAGCGCGATTGCCCGTAGGCGAGGACGGCGGCGAGGTCTTCGGTCTCGAGCCCGCCGCCATCGAACGCGCCCTCGCTCGCTCCGACGCCGCGGAAGTTCGGCCGCAGCGTGGCACAGCCGAGGTCGCGCAGCGCCCGCGCGAGCGTCGTCACCACCTTGTTCTCGGCCGTGCCGCCGAACAGCGGATGCGGATGCGCGATGAGGGCGATGCCGGTCGCGTTCTCGTGCGGCTCGACGAAGGTCTCGATCTTGCCGGTGGCGCCGTCGAGCAGGAGTCGTTCGTGGCGGCTCATATCTTCAAGCGTTCGACGATCTCGCCCTTCATCAGATGGCGCTCGATGATTTCGTCGACGTCTTCCTTGTCGACGTAGGTGTACCAGGTGCCTTCCGGATAGATGACGATCACCGGGCCGTGTTCGCAGCGGCCGAGGCAGCCGGCGGCATTGATGCGGACATTGCCGGCAATCTTGTCGCCGAGCGCCTTCACGCGCTGCTTGGCGTAGTCGCGTACGGCTGTGGCGCCGTGGTTCTCGCAGGCCGGCTCGCCGGGGGCGCGCTGGTTGGTGCAGAAGAAGACGTGGTACTTGTAGAAGCTCATGGAGTGTTTCTCGCTGCCTAAAGGCGTCATTATCCCGCGGCTCGGGTATCGCTGTGCGGAAACCCGTGGGCTTCGACCGCCGAGGGCGACGGGTGGTCGTCGCCGCTTCGTGTCCCCCGGCCCGGAAAGTCAAAATGCCCGGGCCTCCTCCTTTACCTACGCGTCGACGACCACCCGCCACCCTCGGCTCGACGCTACTGCTGTTTTGGCGGTTCGGCTCTCGTACGGTTGCTCACCGGGCCGATGGGGTGCCCTGCTGCGCGGAGGTAAAGGAGGAAGGCGGACGATTCTCGCCTTTGTCCGCCGGGGGACACGGAGCGCAGCAGGGCACCCCGTCGGCCCGAGCGCCGATGACGGTAAATCCGCTTCAGCCGCGCCGCGGCGCCGGATACTTCACCGCGTTCTTCGCGATCTTGTCGCGCGCCGCCTCGATCAGATCGATTCCCAGCACGTCCGCCAGCTCAACCAGGTAAATCAACGTGTCCGCCACCTCATCGCGAATGGCGCCGAGCTTCTCCGGCGACGGCTTCAGGCTTTCCTCGGGCGTCGCCCACTGGAAATGCTCGACCAGTTCCGCGGCCTCGACGATCATCGCCATGGCGAGGTTCTTCGGCGTGTGGAACGGCCGCCAGTCGCGGGCCGCGGCGAAATCGCGCAGGGCGTCGCGCAGGGTGGCGAGGTCGGTAATGGCTTGGCTCATGTTCTTCTTTCGGTGCGCAGCATCATCAGCCACGGCAGGGCGAGGAAAGGCCATAGCGACGAGATCAGCCGCGTCAGGCCGTGGAAGTTGAGGAACTGGCCGGGGTTCCAGGTCTGCCAGGTATTGGCCAGGTAGGGATTGTCGGGCGCGAGGTTGACCAGCACCGTCGCGAGCAGCAGCGCCAGCGCCGCCAGCGCCTGCTGCAGCCGCGCCGGCGTCAGCGTGGCGAGCAGCCACAGCGCGGCCCCGACGACGAGGCCGAACAAGGCGCCGTCGGTGGTCCAGGCGAAGCCGTGGCCGGCGCCCAGGGACAGCGCCAGGACGAAGGATTTCACCACGAGTGCGGCAAGGATCAGCCCCACGATCGGCATGCGCACGGAGATGCGTCCCAGCCGCGTCGCGATCAGCGCGACCGCGAGCGTCTGGCCGCAGACGATGGCCGCCTCGATCTGCGCGAAGCGCTCTGCCGAGTAGTCGATCGGCGTCGGCAGGTCGAGCAGCTCGCGCAGGTCGCCGTTGCCGAACAGCAGGGTTTCGGGCGTGAGCTGCGTCATCAGCCACAGGCCAAGCACCAGCAGGCCCGCGTCGCCCATGCCGCCGTGGAGGAAAAGCCGCACGCGCATGTCGTGCAGCCGGCCGCCGTCGAGCAGTTCATGGCCCCAGCGTGCGCCCGCGAGAGCCCCGAGCAGCGTGCCGAGCGCATTGCAGCCGAGGTCGACGTTCGAAGGCACGCGGCTCGGCAGATAGTTTTGCAGCGCCTCCATCGAGAAGCTCAACGCCGCGCCGCCGAGCGTGACCAGCAGCACCGCGGCGACGCGCCCCAGCTTCTGCTGGCCGGCCGGTACCCAAAGGAAGCCGAGCGGCGCGTAGGCGATGACGTTGACGAACAGGTCGAAGCCGGTCCAATGGCGCGGCCACGCGGCGGTGAGGAAGGCGAAGGGATCGACGCCGGAATCGCGCCAGCCGGAGAGCGGGTGCAGGCTGGCGTAGATCGCCAGCAGGGTGTAGACGGCAGCGAAGTAGAGGCTGAGGAAGGAAGGCGCCGGCCGCATGGCGCTGCCGCGATCAGGCGCCGCGCGGGGCGGCCAGGCGTTCGCGCAGGCGGCGCAGCACTTCGGCGGGCGCCAGGCGCGAGGCGTCGAAGTGCGGCAGGTCGATGCCGTCCAGGGTGTTCTTCACCAGCAGTCCCAGGTCGGTGTCGCCTTCCATCAGCAGGCGGCGGCTGAAGAACAGGGTGTCGGGATCTTCCTCGCGCGCCAGCAGCGCGATGAAGTCGCGGCTCCTTGCCGAAATCGTGAGGTCCGGCTTCGCGTTGTCGAAGATCGGGCGGAAGCCGCGGCTCGAATAGGCGAAGCGCAGCGTGAGGCCGGCGTCGGTGACGCGGATGGCGAAGCGCTTGCCCGCCAGCTCGGCAAGCGGCTCGCGCGGGATCATGCGGCCGAGCGCGAGATTCAGCGCGCCGACGAAGGCGAGGCTTGGGGGCAGTTGCGGCAGGCGGCCCGCAAGGCGCGCGACGGGCGCGGGAAAGGTGAAATCGGGCAGCTTGAAGGTCATCATGCCTCCTGACGGGCCGCCCCGAAGGAGGCAGCGCCCCCCGTGGGGGCAGCGAACGGAGTGAGCGTGGGGGCCATTACTTGTTCTCCACGAGTTCGAGTCCCGGCTTGCCGTGCCAGAAGCCGTTGCACCAGTCGCCGGCCAGCGCCGGCTTCTCGCCGGCGAGCGCGCGACGGAAGGCGGCGATCACGTCCGGCAGTCCCTGCGCCTGCGGGCTCACGCGCACGACGTCGACACCCGCTTCAGCCAGTTGCGGCACTTCGCGCAGCAGATTATAGGTTTTCGCCGACATCGTCTGGATGCCGTTGAGGACCAGGAATTCCTCGTGCTCGCGGGTCTTCACCGTGAGGCCGTCGGGGAATTCGACGCACTTGAACTCGCAGGTGTCCTTCTGCAGGTTGAAGCGCCGCGCCGTGAAGCAGCGCGCCGACCACGCCAGCGGCAGGCGGCCGAAGGCGAACACTTCGGTTTCGATGCCGGCGGGCTTGTCGGCCAGGATGCCGGCCAGCGTCTGGCGGCTCGACTCGGGCGGCATCACCCAGCGCGTGGCGCCCATGCCGGCGAGCAGCCCGAGCGTGTGGGCGTTAAAGACGTTCAGCGACATGCCCGCGATGAAAGGCAGCTTCTTCTCGGCCAGCAGGCGCACGGCGCCCATTTCGTTGGCCTCGACCGCGAAGCGGCCGTTGTCCACCAGGCGTCGCAGCGCCTTGAGGTCCGATTCCGATTCGATCAGCGCCTGCGAGGAGAGCACGACTTCCTTGCCGGCGTCCGCAAGCTGCCGCGCGACCTCGAGCCAATCCTCGGCGCGCAGTTCGTGGCGGCGCGAGCAGGTCGTCTCGCCAAGGTAGACGATGTCGACCGGCTGGCGCGCGATGTCCGCATAGAAATCGAACGTCGCCTGACGCGGCCAGTAGAAGAGGTTGGGGCCGAGCGAGAGCTTCATGTCACTTCCAGGGCCGGTTGTAGGCGCCGAGCGTGTGCGACTGGCCCTCGGACACCTTGTTGAGCTCGGCCATCCAGGCCGGCTTCGGCGCGAAGCGGGCGGCGTCCTTCTTGCACAGGTCGATCGCCTCGCGCCACACCTTCGTCACCTGCGCGACGTAGGCGGGGCTGCGCTGGCGGCCTTCGATCTTGATGGCGCGGATGCCCATTTCCATCAGCTGCGGCAGCAGCTCGAGCGTGTTGAGGCTGGTCGGTTCCTCGATCGCGTAGTACGTCTCGTCGGCGACCTCGAAGCGGCCCTTGCACAGCGTCGGGTAGCCGGCGCGCTCGCCGTCGGCGAAGCGGTCGATCAGGATGCCATTCAGGCGCGTCTCCATGCCCTGCGGCGTCTGTTCCCAGCGCACCGCCTTGCCGGGCGAGCAGGCGCCGTTGCAGTTGGGCGAAGTGCCGGTGGCGTAGGCCGACAGCGCGCAACGTCCCTCGACCATCACGCACAGGCCGCCGAAGCCGAACACTTCGATCTCCACCGGCGTGTTTTTCACCACCTGCTCGACCTGCGCCAGCGACAGCACGCGCGGCAGCACGGCGCGCTGGATGCCGAAACGCTCGCGGTAGAAATTGATCGCCTCGTAGCTGGTGGCCGAACCCTGCACGGACAGGTGCAGGCGCAGGTTCGGGTGCGTGCGGTGCGCGTAGTCCATCAGTCCGATGTCGGCGAGGATGATGGCGTCGGCGCCGAAGTCGACGGCCTTGTCGACGGCCGCCGTCCAGCGCGACCAGTTCTCGGTCTGCGGGTAGGTATTGAGCGCGATCAGGACCTTGACGCCGCGATCGTGCGCGTAGCGGACGCCTTCGCGCAGGCTGTTGTCGTCGAAGTTCAGCCCGTTGAAGTTGCGCGCGTTGGTGTCGTCCTTGAAGCCCGTATAGACGCAGTCGGCGCCGTTGTCGACCGCCGCCTTCAGTGCCGGCAGGCCGCCGGCCGGACAGACGAGTTCGATGGATGTGCTGGACATGGCGGAGCGGGGGTTGGATTGCAGGCGCGTAGTTTAGCGCAAGGGGCCGCACTGCCCCTTGACCCCAAGCAAGCCGGGGGTGCCCCGGCGCCGCCTCAGTTCATCTGTTGTTCGATGTTCTCGAACAGCTTGTCGTAGATGTCGATCAGCGTCTGGCGGTCCTCGCTGCCCTTCACCCACTTGCGCGCCCCAGCCAGCGCCAGCGCCTTCTGCTCGAGTTCCGACAGCTTGTTGATCTCGACGTCCTTGCCGTAGAGGATGGCGGTGACGTCGGTGCGTGCGCGCTGCGCGAAGGCCACCAGCCGCATGGAAGCCTCCATGCTCCGCACGCCTTCGCCGATGGTGGAGGCCAGTTGGCCGACGATGCCGGCCGATTCCGCCGAGCCGGAAAGCCGGTGGCGGAACTCGTCGGCCGTGCCGCGCGCGCCGGCCATGGAGGTGCCGAGCTCGTCCATCTGGCCGAGCACGCCGTGCATGGCGTCGGTCATCGCGGCGATCGCTGCGGCGATCTCCTCGGCGGCCTTCTGCGCCTGGTCGGCCAGCTTGCGCACTTCGTCGGCGACCACCGCGAAGCCGCGGCCCGCTTCACCCGCGCGCGCCGCCTCGATGGCCGCGTTGAGCGCCAGCAAGTTCGTCTGCTTGGCGATGACGTCGATGTGGCCAGTGAGGCCCTTGATGGTGTCGGCCTTGGCCGAGAGGTCGCCGAGCGCGTGGCTGCTGCTCTCGGCCGCCGTCATCGCCTTGCCCAGCGCGCCCGACATGTCGTCGGCCGCGTTCGACATATGGACGGCAGCTTGCGCGTAGTCGTTCGACAGCGATTCCGACTGCACCGAATGCCCGGCCACTTCCTCGAGCGACTTGCCGACGTTCTCGATCGCCAGCGACAGGCCGCGCTCGGAGCGCAGGAAGATGCGCGACAGCAGCGATTCGCGCGCCACCGATTCCTGCGCGGCGTTGAGCTGGTCGATCATCGTCTGGACTTCCGCCAGCACGGTCTTGAAGCTCCCATGCAGGCCGGTGTCCTGCAGGCGCCGCCAGGTGTGGCCGTCGTTGACCGCCTGCATGCCGCCGAGGATCTCGCGGAAGGCCGTCTCGGTCTGATCGAGCACCGAGTTGAGGTTTTGGCGGATGGATTCGAGCGTCGGATCTTCCACGGTGTGCGCCAGGCGCCGCACCAGTTCGCCGTCGCGGCTCTTCGCCAGCAGCTCGTCCAGGTCATGCAGCGAGTTGCGGCCGGACTGCGGCAACATCAGCGCCATCATGGCGAGCAGCAGGGCGGGCAGCGCGGCCCACGGCGTCCAGAACGCCAGGCCGATGCCCAGGGGGATCAGGCCGAGCGCCGCGTAGCGCCACTCAAAGCGAGAAGACGAGTTCTTCATAGGACATTCCAGTCTGCGTCAACAGATCCACCAGCACCTTGGTACCCGCGGCGATCGCGTCGCGCGCGCCGGCCGCCCGCTCGGCATCCAGCATCTGCCGGTAGACCGGCCCCACCTTGCCGATCGCGTCGCGCTTGGGGCAGCGGCGCACCGAGGTGTAGCCGACGATGTTGCCGCTCGGCCCGAAATCCGGCGTGATGTGGGTGAATACCCAGTAGAAGCCGCCGTCCTTCGACATGTTCTTCACGTAGGCGAAGAACTCCTTCCCGCTCTGGATGGTGTCCCAGGCGAGCTTGAAGGCCGCGCGCGGCATGTCGGGGTGGCGGATGATGTTGTGCTGCGTCCCGAGCAGTTCCTCCTCGCCGTAGCCGGAGAACTCGATGAAAATCGGGTTGCAGTAGGTGATGATGCCTTTCGGGTCGGTCTTCGAGACGATGAAATCGTCTTCCCGCATGATGCGCTCGCGCTGGGTCGGGGCGATGCTCTTGTCTTTCATGGGTGGAATTCCCGGGCCGGAAAGATGGCCGATTATATGCGGGCGCCGGCACCCGGAAAGACCCTAATGGACCTTGATTTCGGTCCACATCCGCGACAAGGCCCGGCGCATGGCTGGATCGAAGTCGCGCAGCATCTCCAGCCGTGAAAGCGTCGTGGCCGGCGGGAAGATGCCCGGCTCGGCGGCGATCTCCGGCCGGACGTGCGGCAGGGCGGCGCCATTGGGATTGCCGGCGCCGATCAGGTTCGACACGTCGGCGGCGTTGGCGCCTTCGAGCATGAAGTCGATGAAGCGCTGCGCGAGTTCGGGATGACCCCCCGACTTGTGCAGCACGAAGCTGTCGACGGCCAGCACCGCGCCTTCCCTGGGCGTCTCGAATGCGATGCTGAAAGGCCGGTGGGCGGCCCGGGCGTCCTCGCGCGCCCGGAACATGTCGTTCGAGTAGCCGTGCGCGACCCAGATGTTGCCGATCGCAAGATCCTTGATGTAGGTGCTGTTGGAGAACGTCGCCCAGTAGGGCTTGGCGCGCAGGATCAGGCGCTTGGCCTCCTCCCACTTGGCGAGGTCCTTCTCCTGCACCGAGTAGCCGAGGTACTTCATCGCCGCCGCCATCAGCTCGCGCTGGCTGTTGAGCACCGTGACGCGGCCACGGATCTTCTCCAGCCAGCGCGGTTCGAAGATCAGCGCCCAGGTGTCGGTCGGCAAGCCGAGTTCGCGGACCTTCTCGACGTTGTAGCCGACCAGCGTGATGGTGGTCGCGTAGGGCACCGAGTAGCGGTTGCCGGGATCGAACCACAGGTTCATGAACTCGCGCTTTTCGTTGGCGAGATGCGGCAGGCGGGACTTGTCGAGCGGCCGCAGCGCATTGCGGCGGATCAGCGACTCGACCGCGTTGCCGGTCGGCACCAGCAGGTCGTAGCCGACCGCGCCGGCGTCGAGCTTCGCCAGCATCTCCTCGTTGTCCGAGTAGTAGTCCTGCTTGACGCGGCAGCGGCATTGCGACTCGAAGCGCGCCAGGGTGGCGTCGCTGATGTAGTTGTTCCAGTTGTAGAGATGGAGGACGTCGTCGGCGCGGGCGGGGGCCGAAAGGAGCAGAAGCAGCGCGGCGAGGAAGCGGAAGGGGCGCATGGCGTTTCGTTTCAATGTAGCAACGGCGGAAACGACTGGCAAAGCGGCACGGCGCGCGGTTCATGAGAAATCTCATGATTCCGTCCTATGCGCAGCGAATCATGGCGACTGGTGCGGGGCGGGTCTTCAATGCCTCTACCTGTCCCAAGTCCAGGAGCCCTTGCCATGAACGTCGCCTACCGGCTGGTTTGGAATTCGTCGCGCAACACTTTCGTTCCCGTTCCGGAATTCGCGCGCTCCGCCGGCAAGGCAGCTGGCGCACGACTGCTGGGCGCCCTTGTCCTGGCCGGCTTCTCGTGTGCGGCCCAGGCGCTGCCGAGTGGCGGCCAGGCCGTCTCCGGCACGGCCGCCATCAGTCAGACGGGCACGACCCTCACCGTCAGCAATTCGGCGAACGCGATCGTCAATTGGCAGAAGTTCGCCATCGACGCGGGCGAGACGGTGAAGTTTCTGCAGCCGTCCGCGTCGAGCGCGGTGCTGAACCGTGTGACGGGCCCCGACCCCAGCGCCATCTACGGGCTGCTTCAATCCAACGGCAAGGTCTGGCTCATCAACCCGGCGGGCGTCATGATCGGGCCCTCGGGCCGCATCGACACCGCGGGCTTCGTCGCCTCGACGCTCGATGTCGCCAACGCGGACTTCCTCGCCGGCCGCCTGCTTTTCCAGAAGGCCGTGGCGACGCCGGGCAGCGTGGTCAACCAGGGCGTCATCAGCACGCCGAGCGGCGGACAGGTCTATCTGGTCGCGCCGGAGGTGCGCAACGAGGGCGGCATCAGTGCGCCCAACGGGGAAGTGCTGCTCGCGGCCGGCCAAAGCGTGCGGCTCGCGGATACGGGGACGCCCGGCGTGAGTGTCGAGGTCACCGGCGACGGCACGGCCACCAACCTCGGCCGCGTCGTGGCCGAAGCCGGGCGCATCGGCATCGCCGGGCTGCTGGTGAAGAACGCCGGCACGCTGAACGTCAGCAGCGTCGTCGCCGAGGGCGGCCGCATCTTCCTCAGGGCCGGACAGGACATCACGCTGGCCGAGGGCAGCGCCATCGAAGCCGACGGCACCAAGGGCGGCAACGTCAGCGTCCTCGTCCAGGACGCCGGCGGCCAGGTCGCGGGAATCTTGACCGCGCGCGGTTCGATCTCGGCACAGGGGAACGGATCGCCGGGCAGCGGCGGCGTGGTCGAGACTTCGGCCGCAAGGGTCGATCTCAACGGCCTGACGGTGAACACCAACGGCGGCAGCTGGCTGATCGATCCGGTGGACTTCTACATCGCTGCCAGCGGCGGCGACATCACGGGCAGCGCACTGGCGGCGCAGCTCGGCACCAACGACGTGACCATCCGCAGCAGCAGCGGCACGGCCCCCGGCCTGGGCGACGTCTACGTCGACGCCGCCGTCGCCTGGAACAGTTCGCATGGCCTCACCCTGTCGGCCCTGCACAACGTCGCGATCAGGGCGCCGATCAGCAATGCCGGCAGCGGGGGCGTCACCTTGCGCCCGGACAATACCGGCGCCTGCACCGTCGGGGACAACAACTGCGGGTCGGTGAGCTTCGCCGCCACCGGCCATGTGACGCTGAACGGCGGGGCGCTGACCCTCTATTACAACCCCTCCGGCAGCAACAATGCCGCCGACGCCAACGGCCTGGGGCCGCAGTATGCGACCAACGATTTCAGCGGAGATGCGACGCTCGGCAACGGCAGCAAACTGACGGCCTGGATGCTGGTGAACGACGTCTACCAACTGCAGGCGATGAACACCGACCTCGGCGGCAACTTCGCGCTCGGACGCAGCATCGATGCGTCAGCCACGGCGAACTGGAACGGCGGCGCCGGCTTCGTGCCGGTCGGCTCGTACATCACGCCCTTCAGCGGCAACTTCGACGGCCGCAACCTTGACATCAGCGGGCTCGTCATCCATCGGTCGACGACCGACGGCCCGGTCGGCCTGTTCGGCGACAGCCGGGGCGCGCTCGTCAATGTGAGCCTGGTGAACGTCGACATCATCGGCAACCAGGACGTCGGCGCCCTAGTGGGGCGGTCGTCGGGCACCTTCAGCGGCGACAACGCGTCGGGAACGGTTGCCGGCACCGCCTACGTCGGCGGCCTCATCGGCTGGACCGAAGGCGGCAGCATCGACAGGAGC
Organism: Ignavibacteria bacterium; assembly: GCA_050259835.1. GTDB lineage: Bacteria > Pseudomonadota > Gammaproteobacteria > Burkholderiales > Rhodocyclaceae > Nitricoxidireducens. Next base: position 25,402 of record JBLNBJ010000177.1, read on the forward strand.
CACGCTTCGGCGCAGGTGACCGCCAAATGGGATTTCGGCGGGCTCGTCGGCCGGAATGCTGCGCCGATCACCAACAGCTACGCGACCGGCAATCTCTCCGGCCCGGTCGACGTCGCGAACATCATGGGCGGCCTGGTCGGCGAGAACCATGCGTGGATCAGCGACAGCTACGCGACGGGCAACGTGATCGGCTCGGATCAGACCGGCGGGCTCGTCGGCGCCAACTACCCGGGCGCAACCATTACCCGCAGCTATGCGACGGGAACCGTGGTGGGCCGCGGTTCGGGGGGACTGGTCGGCGGGAACGGGGGCGATATCGTCGACAGCTACGCCACCGGCACGGTGGGCGGGGAGGGGGCCTCGGGCGGACTGGCCGCCTTCAACGCCGGAAGCATCCTTCGCAGCCATGCGAGCGGCACGGTGAATACGTCGGTCGACGGCGGGGGTCTGGTGGGCGTGAACAGCGGCTCAATCAGCGAGAGCTACGCGACCGGCGATGTGAATGGCGGGGACGACATCGGCGGCTTGGTCGGCAGCAACGGGGGAACCATCTCCCTCAGCCATGCGACGGGAGACGTCACGAGCCGCGGGGGCAACCCTTACGGCGTCCACAACGGCGACCACGTCGGCGGGCTCGTCGGCATCAGCAGCGGAACGGTGACGAGGAGCTATGCGACGGGCGACGTCACCAGCCTCCATGGCAGCTACGTCGGTGGGCTGGTGGGACTGAATGTGGCTGGAGAAAGCCATCCGACGTCCACCGGCGTTCAGCTCTCGCCCGGCATGATCTCGGACAGCTACGCGACCGGCAGCGTCAGCGGCGTAGATAGCGTCGGCGGCCTGGTGGGCAGCAATGTCGAGAGCCTGGTCGGCCCGGTCGAGAGCGGCCGAGCTTCGATCACCAACAGCCACGCCACCGGCGCCGTGTCCGGCGCCAACTACGTCGGCGGCCTGGTCGGCAGCTCGAGCGGCGGAAGTATCGATGGCAGCTACGCCACCGGTCGCGTCAGCGCGGTCAGCTTCGCCGGCGGACTGGTGGGGGGCAATTGGGGAGCAACCGTGACGAACAGCAGCGCCAGCGGCGACGTCGAAGGCATCGTCGCCGGCGGCCTCGTCGGGATCAACGAGGGCAACATAGGGACCTCACATGCCGGGGGCAACGTGCTGGCCACGAGTATCGGCGGCGGCCTGGCCGGCATCAGCGACGGCGGCGTCTTCAGCGACTACGCCACCGGCGACGTCAGCGGCCGCGGCACGCTAGGCGGGCTCGTCGGCAGGAACGGCGGCGTCATCCACGGCAGCCGGGCGTCCGGCAACGTCAGCGGTTGGGCGACGGCAGGCGGCCTGGTCGGCTACAACAATCCCAACGGCGGCATCACCGACAGCTACGCCACGGGCGATGTATACGGCTTGTTCGGGGCCGGCGGCCTGGTCGGGCTCAACTGGGGCTGGATCGAAAACGCCTACGCCACGGGACACGTGAATTCGCAGGAAGACGGTTCGTACTCCGGCGGCCTCGTGGGACTGAACGGCGGGACCATCATCAACGGCTACGCCAGGGGTGACGTCGTGAGTTGGGGCACGGCCGGCGGCCTGGTCGGCATCAACTCGGGCGCGGTGAGCAAGGCCTACGCCACCGGGGATGTCCAGGCCTACAAGGGGCCGGCCGGCGGACTGGCGGGCTCCAATTCCGGGTCCATTTCGATCGCGTATGCGACGGGCTCGGTGACGGGCTCGCGCAGCAGCAACGGCGGCCTCGTCGGACTCAACAGCGGCACGCTGAGCCAGGTCTTTGCCACCGGCGACGTCATCGCCAACAGCTTCTCGGGGGCGAGCCAATACAGCGGCGGCCTGGTCGGCTACAACTCGGGCGGCATCGAGAACGCGTTCGCGACCGGCAGCGTCAGCACGGCGCCGGGCGCGACGGCGGACTACAACGCCGGCCTCGTCGCCTACAACACCGGGACCATCGCCCACACCTACTCGACCGGCGCCGTGAGCGGCGCCCTGCACAACGGCGGCCTGATCGCCTTCAACAGCGGCACCGTGATCGACAGCTATTGGGACGTCACGACTTCCGAGCAGAAGACAAGCGCCGCCGGCACGGGGCTCAGGGACAAGAAGATGAAGCAGCGCAAGAGCTTCGTCGGCTTTGATTTCGCGAACGTGTGGACCATCCAGCAGCGGCGAGGGTATCCGCAGCTGCGGGTGTTCTGAAGCCCCGGGGGGGGCGACTGCTTACGACCGCGACTTCAACACGTCCGGCGCGAATCGCGATGCGACGAAGATCAGCGTCAGCGTCACCCCCATCAGCAGGGTCGACACCGCGTTGACCTCGGGGGTGACCGCGACCTTGATCATCGAGTAGATCTGCAGCGGCAGCGTGGTGACGCCGACGCCGGCGACGAAGAAGGTGATCACGAAGTCGTCGATCGAGAGCGTGAAGCTCATCAGCCAGCCAGCGACCAGGGCCGGCAGGATCAGCGGCAGGGTGACCCGGCGCAAGGTCTGCCAGGGTGTGGCGCCGAGGTCGCGCGCCGCTTCGAAGATGCTCTCGTCCATGCCGGCCAGGCGCGCGCGCACGATGATGGCGACGAAGCCGATCGAGAAGGTGATGTGGGCAATCAGGATCGAGGCCAGCCCGAGCGTGAGGTCGAGCACCTGGCGGAAGAACAGCAGCAGCGAAACGCCGAGCAGGATTTCCGGCATGGCGACGGGCGTGAGCACCAGCGCCGGCAGCCAGCGCAAGCGATAGCGCTGCATCGCCAGGCCCGCCATGGCGCCCAACGCGGTGGCGATGCTCGAGGCGATCAGCGCGATCATCAGGGAGTTGCCGGCCGCCCCGAGCATCTCGGGATCGTGGATGAGCTTCTCGTACCACGCGAGCGTGAAGCCGACCCATTGGGCGTTGAGCTGCGAGTCGTTGAACGAGAACAGCACGACGACCGCGAGCGGGACGTAGAGGAAGGCGTAGGTCGCGAGCGAGGCCGCCCAGAGCCAATGGCGTGCCCCGGCGCCGGGCAAGCCGGGGCTTCGTGCAGCCTGCGAGCGCAGCGAGCCGAAGTCACCCCCTTCCTCGGGAAGGGGGCTGGGGGGAAGGGGCGTCATGTGACTGCCTCCGTGCCGTGCAGACCTCGCCGAGCGCCCCAGGCCGCGATGCCCGCGAGCGCGAGCACGGCCACCGTCAGGAGGATCGACAGCGCGGAGCCGAGCGGCCAGTCGCGGTCTTCCAGGAACTGCTGCTTGATGAGATTGCCGACGAGGATGTCGCCGGTGCCGCCGAGCAGCTCGGGCACGGCGAACATGCCGAGCACGGGAATGAACACCAGCGCCGAGCCGGAGGCGATGCCGGGCAGCGAGAGCGGGAAGGTGACGCGCCAGAACCGCGTCCAGGCGCCGGCGCCGAGGTCCTGCGCCGCCTCGAGCAGCGCGGGGTCGTGCTTCTCCAGGTTGGTGTAGAGCGGCAGGATCATGAAGGGCAGGTGCACGTAGACCATGCCCGCGATCACCGCGAAGGGCGAGTAGAGCAGGCCGGCCGGACCGAGGATCATGATCCAGGCGTAGATGCGCACCAGGAAGTTGGAGGCGAACGGCAGGATCACCAGCAGCACCAAAAGGTCGCGGCGTTTCGCCGGGCTCCTGGCGATCAGCCAGGCGAGCGGGTAGGCGGCGACGATGCAGATCAGCGTGGTGAGCAGCGCGATCAGGAAGGAGCGCGCGAAGATCTCCGCATAGACGACGTCGCCGAACAGGAAGCGATAGGCGTCGAGCGAGTGCGCCGGCCAGGGCGCCAGCCCGCCGAACTCGCCGGGTTCGCGGAACGAGGCGGCCACCATGATGAGCGCCGGCAGCAGGAAGAAGGCGACCAGGAAGGCCGTCGGCGGCAGCGTCACCGCCCATTTGCCGCGATCGGCGCGCGCCTCGCTCACGGCTTACTCGCGCAGGTAGACGCCGGCGTCCTGGCGCCAGCAGACGGCGACCGGGTCGCCGACTTCGTGGAATTTGGCGCGGCCCGCGGCGGCGTTGGGCATGAGCGCTTCGACGACGAAGCCGTTGGCGAGCTCGACCTTGTAGAGCGTGACGTCGCCGAGGTAGAGCAGTTCGCGCACATGGCCTTCGAAGCGGTTCTTGAGGTCGGCCGATTCGCGATGCGTGACGACGCGGATGAGTTCGGGCCGCAGCGCGAAGCTGCCGCGCTCGCCGGGCTTGATCGGGCGCGGATCGGTGGCGGCGATCTCGCCGAGGCCCGCCGAGTGCAGCTTGAGCAGCACCTTCGAGGAGGCCAGCACTTCGACGTCGATCAGGTTGATGCGGCCGACGAAGTCCGCAACGAAGCGATTGGCGGGGGCGGTGTAGAGCTTGTCCGGTTCGTCGCACTGCTCGACGCGGCCGTCGCGCATGACGGCGATGCGGTGCGACAGCGCGAGCGCTTCCTGCTGCGAATGGGTGACGAAGACGAAGGTGATGCCGACTTCGCGCTGCAGGGCGATCAGCTCGACCTGCATTTCGACGCGCAGCTTGGCGTCGAGCGCGCCGAGCGGCTCGTCGAGCAGCAGCAGGCGCGGCTTGCTCACCAGTCCGCGCGCCAGCGCGACGCGCTGCTTCTGGCCGCCCGAGAGTTCATGCGGGAAGTGGCCGGCCTTGTCGGTGAGGTGCACGAGCGTGAGCGTTTCATCGACGCGGCGGCGGATCTCGTCGCGCGTGCGCCCCGCCATTTCGAGCGGGAAGGCGACGTTGCCCGCCACCGTCATGTGCGGGAACAGCGCATAGCTCTGGAACACGGTATGCAACGGCCGCTGCTCGGGCGGCACGCCGGCGAGCGGCCGGCCGTCGAGCAGGATTTCGCCTTCGTCGGGCGCCTCGAAGCCGCCGATCATGCGCAGGATCGTGGTCTTGCCGCAGCCCGAAGGGCCGAGCAGGGTGAAGAACTCGCCGGCCTCGATGGCAAGCGAGACGTCCTTGACGGCCTCGAGCTCGCCGAAGCGGCGCGTGATGTTCCTGAGTTCGAGCAGAGCCACGGGGAAGACTCGCGAGAACGGCTATGCAGCCATTCTAGGTCAGCGGTCTTCGACTTGCTCCCTAGCCCCGGTGGGCGAGCAGGCGTCCGGCCACGTGCTGCTTGAAGAAGGGCAGGCGGTCGCCGATGCGCAGGGCCAGCGCGCGGGCGAAGCGCGCCGGTGCGCGGTCGTCGGTGAACAGCATGGCGACGGCGTTGGTGGCGACGAACAGCGGCAGGGTGGCGAGGCGATGGGCGTTCTCATAGCGGCCGAGTCCGGCGATGTCGCCGATGTCGAGGCCGCGCGACTGCGCGCCGCGAATCTCGCGCCCCAGCGTCTCCTGGCTCAGCAGGCCGAAGTTGAAGCCGTGCGCCGTCACCGGATGCATGCCGACGGCGGCGTCGCCGATCAGGGCGAAGCGGCGCCCGGCGAAGCGGTGCGCATAGACGGCGACCAGCGGATAGCCGCAGCGCTCGCTGACCAGCTTCATGGCGCCGCAGCGGTGCTTGAGGCGGCGCTCGATGTCGCGGGCGAAGGCGGTTTCGTCCATCGCCATCAGCTCGGCGTGCTCGCGCCCCGGCAACGTCATGACGACGGAACTGACGTTGCCGTTGCACGGCAGCAGCGCGACCGTCTGGCCGTAGTCGAACCATTCGAGCGCCACGTGCTCGTGCGGTACCTCATGCTCCATGCGGCAGACCATCATGCTGCGGCCGAAGTCGTGCATTGAGGCGCCGATGCCCATCAGTCGGCGGGTTTCCGAGAAGCGCGTGTCGGCAGCCACGACCAGCGGTGCCGAGAACTCCTCGCCCTTGTCGGTGCGGATACGCGCAACCTGAGCGTCGCTCGAGACGTGGGCGAGCATGCGGCCGTCGAGCAGGGTCACGTCAGGGCAGCGGGCCACCGCATCCCACAGCGTCTGGCGGATCGCATGGTTGGGCACGAGAAAGCCCAGCGGGCCATCCACATTCGCCGGCGGTTCGAAATTTAGGCAATACGGCGAACTGCCGTCCTCGACGTGTGCCTTGGCGAGCACCGAAATTTCCGGCGCGAGCGCGTCGCCCAGGCCCATGCCCTTGAGGAGATCGAGCGAGTGATGGGTCAGCGCGATCTCGCGGCCGTCGAACTTCGGCGCGGCGATCTCCGCTTCGCGCTGGCGCTCGAGGATGCCGATCTTGAGGCCGGTATCGCGCAGGCCGAGGGCCAGGCTGAGGCCGGCCGGGCCGGCGCCGATGATCAGGAGGTCGAAATCCATGGTGCGCTGAAGACGGAGAACGAAGGCCGCACTCTACTCCGCTCAGGAGTGATGGTGCGGCTGCTCCGCGACGTGGTGCGTTTCGGCCGCGGCTTGATGGTGGAGCATCTCGTGCAACTCGTGGTGCGGCAACTTGTGGCCGATCCATTGCGGCAGCAGCGAGCCGACCACCATGCCCAGCGCCGAGATGCCCAGCCCGATCAGCTGCGGCGGCACCGGGCTTTCCTCGCCGATGAGGATTTCGATCAGCAGCCACGAGAGCAGGCCGCCGAAGGTGGCGGCGAGCGCGCCCTGCGTGGTGG
>JBLNBJ010000178.1:0-14840 GCA_050259835.1 Ignavibacteria bacterium
AGTGGTCGTCAGCATGCCGTCGTCCAAGCTGAAGGTTTCCATCGCCAAGGTGCTGAAGGACGAGGGCTACATCGACGACTTCGCGGTGCGCGACAACGCCGGCAAGGCGCAGCTCGACATCGCGCTCAAGTATTACGCCGGCCGTCCGGTGATCGAGCGCATCGAGCGCGTCTCGAAGCCCGGCTTGCGCGTCTACAAGGGCGCCGACGAACTGCCGAAGGTCATGAACGGCCTCGGCGTCGCCATCGTCTCCACGCCGAAGGGCGTCATGACCGACCGCCGTGCCCGTGCCGGCAACGTCGGTGGTGAAGTCCTCTGCATCGTGGCGTAAGGAGGACAAGATGTCGAAGATGTCACGAGTTGCAAAGTACCCGGTCAACCTGCCCAAGGGCGTCGAAGTGACGCTGGGCGCGGCCGAGATCAGCATCAAGGGCCCGCTGGGCACGTTGAAGCAGGCGATGCTGCCGTCCGTCACGGTGCAGAAGGAAGGCGAGGCGCTGCTGTGCCGCGCCGTGGATGGCACCGAGAATGGCGGCGCCATGTCCGGCACCATGCGTGCCCTGGTCAATAACATGGTCACCGGCGTCACGAAGGGCTTCGAAAAGAAGCTGACGCTGGTCGGCGTGGGCTACAAGGCCCAGGCGCAAGGTGCCAAGCTGAACCTCAGCCTCGGCTTCTCGCACCCGGTCGTGCATGACATGCCCGCCGGCATCAAGGCCGAAACCCCGACGCCCACCGAGATTCTCGTCAAGGGCATCGACAAACAACTGGTTGGCCAGGTGGCTGCCGAGATCCGCGCCTATCGTTCGCCGGAACCCTACAAGGGCAAGGGCGTGCGCTATGCGGACGAGACGGTGGTCATCAAGGAAACCAAGAAGAAGTAAGGGCGCTACATCATGGACAAGAAAGAAGCTCGTCTGCGCCGCGCGCGCAAAACCCGCGCCAAGATTGCGGAGCTCAAGGTGGCCCGGTTGGCCATCCATCGCACCAACTGCCACATCTACGCGCAGATTTTCTCCGGCTGCGGCACGCAGGTGCTGGCCGCCGCGTCGACCGCCGAGGCGGACGTGCGCAAGCAAGTGCCGAACGGCGGCAATGCGGCTGCGGCTACGGCCGTCGGCAAGCTGATCGCCGAGCGCGCCAAGGCGAAGGGCATCGAATCGGTGGCCTTCGATCGCGCTGGTTTCCGCTACCACGGCCGCGTCAAGGCGCTGGCCGAAGCCGCCCGCGAAGGCGGTCTCAAGTTCTAAGCGAGAGTCGACATGGCTAAACCGCAAAGCAAGAAGCAACAAGCACAGACCGAAGAGCGCGATGATGGCATGCGCGAGAAGATGGTCTCCATCAATCGCGTCACCAAGGTCGTCAAGGGCGGTCGGATTCTCGGCTTCGCCGCGCTGACCGTCGTCGGTGATGGCGATGGCGCCGTCGGCATGGGCAAGGGCAAGGCGCGCGAAGTGCCGGTCGCCGTGCAGAAGGCGATGGAAGAGGCCCGCCGCAAGCTGACCAAGGTCAACCTCAAGGACGGCACGCTGCATCACTCCGTCGTTGGCCGCCATGGCGCCACCACGGTGCTGATGTCCCCGGCCCCGAGCGGCACGGGCGTGATCGCCGGCGGTCCGATGCGTGCGGTGTTCGAAGTCGTCGGCGTCACCGACGTCGTCGCCAAGTGCATCGGCTCGACCAATCCCTACAACCTGGTGCGCGCGACCCTCAACGGTCTGCAAGCCGTCAGCACGCCGGCCGAGATCGCCGCGAAGCGCGGCAAGAGCGTGCAGGAAATCCTGGAGTAAGCGATGGCCGACAAGAAACTCAAGGTGACGCTGGTCAAGAGCGTCATCGGCACCAAGCAGGACCACCGTGCCACCGTGCGCGGCCTCGGTCTGCGCAAGCTGAACAGCAGCGCCGTGCTGGAAGACACCCCGGCGGTGCGCGGCATGATCCACAAGATCGCCTATCTCGTGAAGGTCGAGGGCTGATATGGAACTGAACAACATCAAGCCGGGCGCCGGCTCGAAGAAGGTTGCGCGCCGCGTCGGACGCGGCATCGGCAGCGGCCTGGGCAAGACGTGCGGCCGCGGCCACAAGGGTCAGAAGTCCCGCGCCGGCGGCTTCCATAAGGTCGGCTTCGAAGGCGGTCAAATGCCGCTGCAGCGTCGCCTGCCGAAGCGTGGCTTCGTCTCGCTGACGGCTGCCCGCAACGTCGAAGTGCGCCTGTCCGATCTCGAGAAGCTGCCGGTCGGCGACGTCGATCTGCTGACGCTCAAGCAAGCGGGTGTGGTTCCGTCTGAAGCGCTGTCGGCGAAGGTCATCCTGTCCGGCAAGCTCACCAAGAAGATCGCGCTCAAGGGCGTCGGCGCCACCAAGGGTGCCAAGGCGGCCATCGAAGCGGCCGGCGGCTCCGTCGCCGAAATCGCTGCGGCAGCGGCTTAATCAAGGGATAGCGGAGAAGCGACGTGGCCACCGCGATGGAACAAGCGCAAGCACTCGGCAAGACCGGCAAGTTCGGCGACCTCTGGCGCCGACTCTGGTTCCTGCTGGGCGCGCTCGTCGTCTATCGCATCGGCGCGCACATTCCCGTCCCCGGCATCGACCCCGTCAAACTCGCCGAGTTGTTCCAGGGCCAGCAAGGCGGCATCCTCGGCATCTTCAACCTGTTCTCGGGCGGCGCACTGTCGCGCTTCACGATCTTCGCGCTGGGCATCATGCCCTACATCTCGTCGTCCATCATCATGCAGCTGATGACGATCGCGATCCCGAGCCTCGAGCAGTTGAAGAAGGAAGGCGAAGCCGGCCGCCGCAAGATCACGCAGTACACGCGCTACGGCACGGTTGGCCTTGCGCTGTTCCAGGGGCTGGGCATTGCCATTGCGCTGGAATCGCAAGCGGGTCTGGTGCTCGAGCCGGGCATGATGTTCCGCCTGACGACCGTGACGACGCTCGTCACCGGCACCATGTTCCTGATGTGGCTGGGCGAGCAGATCACCGAGCGCGGCCTGGGCAACGGCATCTCCATCATCATCTTCGCGGGTATCGCGGCCGGCCTGCCGAACGCCTTGGGCGGCTTGTTCGAACTGGTGCGTACCGGTGCCATGCACCCGATCACCGCGCTGTTCATCTGCGTGCTGGTGGTCCTGGTCACGGCTTTCGTGGTTTTCGTCGAGCGCGGCCAGCGCAAGATCCTGGTCAACTACGCTAAGCGCCAGGTCGGCAACAAGATCTACGGCGGCCAGAGCTCGCACCTGCCGCTCAAGCTCAACATGTCGGGCGTCATCCCGCCGATCTTCGCCTCGTCGATCATCCTGTTCCCGGCCACGGTGGCGGGCTGGTTCGGCGCCTCCGAAGGCATGCGTTGGCTCAAGGACATCGCCGGTACCCTATCGCCCGGCCAGCCGATCTACGTGATCCTCTACGCCTCGGCCATCGTTTTCTTCTGCTTCTTCTACACCGCGCTGGTCTTCAATTCGAAGGAAACGGCGGACAACCTGAAGAAGAGCGGCGCCTTCGTTCCGGGCATCCGTCCCGGCGAACAGACATCGCGTTACATCGACAAGATCCTGATGCGCCTCACGCTGGCCGGCGCGATCTATGTGACCGTGGTCTGCCTGCTGCCTGAATTCCTGATTCTCAAGTGGAACGTGCCGTTCTACTTCGGCGGTACCAGCTTGCTGATCATCGTGGTTGTGACGATGGACTTCATGTCGCAGGTTCAGGCATACGTGATGTCGCATCAGTACGAGAGCCTCTTGAAGAAAGCCAACTTCAAGGGTGCCGGTTTCCCGATGCGTTAACAGGGATTTATGTCGAAGGAAGACGTTATCGAAATGCAGGGGGAGGTCATGGAGAACCTTCCCAATGCAATGTTCCGAGTCAAGTTGGAAAACGGGCATATCGTGCTCGGCCACATCTCCGGCAAGATGCGCATGCACTACATCCGCATCCTCCCCGGTGACAAGGTGACCGTGCAACTCACGCCCTACGATTTGACCAAGGGACGTATCGTCTTCCGCGCAAAGTAAGAGTTTCTCCGGAGAGCAAAAATGAAAGTACTCGCTTCCGTCAAGTGCATCTGCCGCAACTGCAAAATCATCCGCCGCAAGCGCGTGGTGAGGGTCATCTGCACCGACCCGCGCCATAAGCAGCGCCAAGGTTGATCAGAGCATTTGTTTCAGATAAAATCACGGGTTCCCCGTTTTCCATTAATTACAGCGACATACAGGTAGGCATATGGCCCGTATCGCAGGCGTAAACATTCCGAACCACCAGCATGCCGAGATCGCGCTGACCGCGATCTATGGCATCGGCCGCACGCGCGCGCAGAAGATTTGCGACGTCGCCGGCGTCAAGCGTTCGTCCAAGATGAAAGACCTCACCGATGCCGAGATGGATCGGTTGCGCGAGGAAGTGGGCAAGTTCACCGTCGAAGGCGACCTGCGCCGCGAAACGACGATGAGCATCAAGCGCCTGATGGACCTCGGCTGCTACCGCGGCGTCCGTCATCGCCGTGGTCTGCCCGTCCGCGGCCAGCGCACCCGCACCAACGCTCGCACCCGCAAGGGGCCGCGCAAGGCGATCGCCGGCGCGAAGAAATAATCAGGAACCGACATGGCCAAACCCGCTACCAAAGTCCGCAAGAAGGTCAAGAAGAACGTTGCCGAGGGCATCGCCCACGTGCACGCCTCCTTCAACAACACCATCATCACGATCACCGACCGCCAGGGCAATGCGCTGGCGTGGGCGACCTCGGGTGGTGCCGGCTTCAAGGGCTCGCGCAAGTCGACCCCGTTCGCAGCCCAGGTTGCTGCCGAAGCTGCCGGCAAGGCGGCCCAGGAATGCGGCGTCAAGAATCTCGAAGTGCGCATCAAGGGCCCCGGCCCCGGCCGTGAATCCGCGGTCCGCGCCCTCAACGCCCTCGGCATGAAGATCTCCAGCATCACGGACATCACGCCGATCCCGCACAATGGCTGCCGGCCGCCCAAGCGCCGCCGCATCTAAGTAAGGAGCAACAACAGTGGCCCGCAATCTAGACCCCAAGTGCCGCCAGTGCCGCCGTGAGGGAGAGAAGCTCTTCCTCAAGGGCGAGAAGTGCTTTACCGACAAGTGCCCGGTCGAGCGCCGCACCTACGCGCCCGGCCAGCACGGCCAGAAGTCCGGCCAGCGCCTTTCCGGCTACGGCCAGCAACTGCGTGAGAAGCAGAAGATCCGCCGCATCTACGGCATCCTCGAGCGCCAGTTCCGCAAGACCTTCGCCGAAGCCGAGCGCAAGAAAGGCCAGACCGGCGAGAACCTGCTGCAGCTGCTCGAATCGCGTCTCGACGCGGTCGTCTATCGCATGGGCTTCGGCGCCTCGCGTTCCGAGTCGCGCCAGATCGTCCGTCACAACGGCATCCTGGTGAACGGCAAGCGCGTGAACATCCCGTCGTACAGCGTGCGTCCGGGCGACACCATCCAGCTGACCGACGCCGCCCGCAACCAGCTGCGCTCGAAGGGCGCCATGGAAGCGGCCGAATCGCGCGGCTTCCCCGAGTGGCTGGAAGTGAATGTCAAGGAAGGCCGCGGCGTGTTCAAGTCGCTGCCGGCCCGCGAAGACCTGCCGCCTTCGATCAACGAAGGTCTGGTCGTCGAACTGTATTCGCGTTAATCATTAATCGGCGGGGCGCCTCCCCGGCGCCCCGCATTGCTTTTTTCGAGGACTGCCGATGCAAAGCAACGCACTTCTGAAACCTCGCATCATCGACGTGCAGACGCTCTCCCCCGTGCATGCCCGAGTGGTCATGGAACCGTTCGAGCGCGGCTACGGCCATACGCTGGGCAACGCCCTGCGTCGCATCCTGCTGTCGTCGATGCCCGGCGCCGCGCCGACCGAAGTTTCGATCGAGGGCGTGCTGCATGAGTACTCGACGCTCGACGGCGTCCGCGAGGACGTGGTCGACATCCTGCTGAACCTCAAGGGCGTCGTCCTCAAGCTGCACAACCGCGGTGAAGCCACGCTGAACCTCGCCAAGAGCGGTGAAGGCGTCGTGACTGCGGCCGATATCGAAGTCTCGCACGACGTCGAGATCATCAATCCGGATCACGTCATCGCCCATCTCGCCCCCGGCGGCAAGATCGAGATGCAGATCAAGGTCGAGACCGGCCGCGGCTACGAGCCGGCCAACGTGCGCATCACCGCCAAGGAAAGCAAGACCATCGGCCGCATCCTGATGGACGCCTCCTTCAGCCCGGTGCGCCGCGTCAGCTACGCCGTCGAATCCGCGCGCGTCGAACAGCGCACCGACCTCGACAAGCTGATCGTCGACATCGAGACCAACGGCGCCATCGACCCGGAAGAGTCGATCCGCTACGCCGCGCGCATCCTGATGGACCAGCTCTCCGTATTCGCGGACCTCGAAGGCACGCCGCTGTCGGTCGAAGCGCCGAAGGTGGCGTCCGTCGATCCGATCCTGCTGCGCCCGGTCGACGATCTGGAGCTGACCGTGCGTTCGGCCAACTGCCTCAAGGCCGAGAACATCTACTACATCGGCGACCTGATTCAGCGCACCGAAACCGAGCTCTTGAAGACCCCGAACCTGGGCCGCAAGTCGCTCAACGAGATCAAGGAAGTGCTCGCCTCGCGCGGCCTCACCCTTGGCATGAAGCTCGAGAACTGGCCGCCCGCCGGTCTCGAGAAGTTGGGTTAAGGCCAGCTTTCAGTGAAGGCTAACCTTCGGGTTAGCCGGAACTAGAAGCACGGCTTAGCCCGCAACCGCTAACCACAATAACAATTAACCGGCCGCTTGCATCGCGCGGCGGCCGCAGAAAAGGAAAAGCAAAATGCGTCACGGAAACGGACTCCGCAAGCTCAACCGCACCTCGTCGCATCGCCAGGCGATGCTGCGCAACATGGCCGTGTCCATGCTGCGCCACGAGGCCATCAAGACCACCCTGCCGAAGGCCAAGGAACTGCGCCGCGTCGTCGAGCCGCTGATCACGCTCGGCAAGAAGCCGTCGCTGGCCAATCGCCGCCTCGCCTTCGACCGCCTGCGCGACCGCGAAGTCGTCGTCAAGCTGTTCGACGTGCTTGGCCCGCGCTACGCGAACCGCAACGGCGGATACCTGCGCATCCTGAAGATGGGCTTCCGCGTCGGCGACAACGCGCCGATGGCCTACGTCGAGCTGCTCGACCGTCCGGCCGAAGCCGAAGGCGCAGAAGCGGCGACCGCCGAGTAAGGGCGACTTCGCTTCAAGCAAAAGGCCGGGATTACCCGGCCTTTTGCGTTTCGGGCCGGCGGTTGCGGATATGTCGTTCGTTTGTCAGAATCCCGCTCGCATCAGGTGGCGGCATTTCCAGCTCGAACGTAGGCGGTGAGCCGAAGCGGGCGCCACTAATTACCCGTTTCCCGGTATCGCCAACGACGCGCGACCTGAATACCCTGCTCCCCGTCAGGTTGAGAAGGTATTCCCCGGCTATGGAAAAGCATGGCGTGACCATCTTCTGCGAGCATTGCCAATACCTGTCCGCCGATCCTGGCGGCGGGTTCAGCGTCAGCGTTCCGGTCAGTGCCGGCTATGCCTCGGGAACCGCCGTCGTGCGCTGCTGCATTTCGGCCGGGCGGCACGATCTCGAACTGGTGGGCTGGGAGACGCAGCAAGGAAGCGCGGAGTCATCGGAGTCTTTGCGCCGAGAGGTCTCGCAGGTCCTCCAGACCCTCGCAGCCAAGCGCGTTTGCGGCGACAGCCGGATCTGCCCCGCTCAAGTCGCCGCGCTCGTCGAAGGAAACCGACCCCCCTAACCGTCCCGGAAGCGATGTAGCTGCCGGCGATCGCGCTTGGTCGGCCGGCCCTTGGCTTCCGAGCTCGGGCTCGGCGCCAGCCGGCGCAGTTCCGCTTCGCGCGTCCGCCGCTCTGCGCTTTCGCTGGTTTCGTCGTAGAGCAGCCGCGCTTCAGATGCGGGGCGGCGCTGCTCGTTGAGCGCCTTGACGACGATCTCCCAGTCCTGCTCGCCGGCCCGCAAGTGAATGCGGTCGCCTACGCGCAACTCCTTGGCCGGCTTCACCGGGGCATGGTTCACTCTCACCTTGCCGCCATCGACTGCCGCGCTCGCCATGCTGCGTGTTTTGTAGAAACGGGCGGCCCAAAGCCACTTGTCGAGGCGCATTCGTCGCTAGCTCTCCTGGTTCAGGAAGGCGAACCTTAGCAGATCGACCGCCATATAGCCTGCCGCATATAAGCATGTGACATTTGATTCGTTCCTTCGCGGTACCGCAAACCCTACACTCGCCACATCGCATTACTGAAACCCAAAGGTGCCCCGTGAGACTTGAAACCCTTGCCGTTCATGCCGGCTACGAACCCGATCCCACCACCAAGGCCGTCGCCGTGCCGATCTACCAGACGACCTCCTACGCCTTCGACGACACGCAGCACGGCGCCGACCTGTTCGACCTCAAGGTGCAGGGCAACATCTACACCCGCATCATGAACCCGACGCAGGACGTGCTGGAAAAGCGCATCGCGGCGCTGGAAGGCGGCATCGCGGCGCTGGCGCTCGCCTCGGGCCAGGCGGCAATCACCTATGCGATCCAGACCATCGCCGAGGCCGGCGACAACATCGTCTCAGCGTCGACCCTCTACGGCGGCACCTACAATCTGTTCGCGCACACGCTGCCGCAATTCGGCATCGAAGTGCGTTTCGCCGACTACCGCGAGCCGGATGCCTTCGAGCGGCTCATCGACGGCAAGACCAAGGCCGTCTACGCCGAGACCATCGGCAACCCGCTCGGCAACATCACGGACATCGGCAAGCTCGCCGAGATCGCGCATCGTCACGGCGTGCCGCTGATCGTGGACAACACGGTTGCCACGCCCTACCTGCTGCGCCCGATCGAACATGGCGCCGACATCGTCGTGCATTCGCTGACGAAGTACCTGGGCGGCCACGGCACCTCGATCGGCGGCGCCATCGTCGACTCGGGCAAGTTCCCGTGGGCCGAGCACAAGCAGAAGTTCAAGCGCCTCAACGAGCCTGACGTCTCCTACCACGGCGTCGTCTACACCGAGGCGCTCGGCCCGGCCGCGTACATCGGTCGCGCCCGCGTCGTCCCGCTGCGCAACACCGGCGCCGCCATCTCGCCGTTCAACGCCTTCCTGATCCTGCAGGGGGTGGAGACGCTCGCCCTGCGCATGGAACGCATCACCGCCAACACCTTGGCCGTGGCGAACTACCTCAAGGGCCACAAGAAGGTGAAATGGGTGAACTACGCCGGCCTGCCCGAGCACCGCGACCACGCGCTGGCGCAAAAGTACCTCGGCGGACGGCCGTCAGGCATCCTCACCTTCGGCGTCGAAGGCGGTCTTGCCGGCGGCGCGCGCTTCCAGGATGCGTTGAAGCTGATCATGCGGCTGGTCAACATCGGTGACGCCAAGTCGCTTGCCTGCCATCCTGCCTCGACGACGCACCGCCAGCTCTCGCCCGACGAACTCGCCAAGGCCGGTGTCACCGAGGACACGGTGCGGCTGTCGATCGGCATCGAGCATATCGACGACATAGTCGCCGACCTCGAGCAGGCCCTGGCGGCGGTCTAGGCGTCCTGCAGGTCCCCGTCGGCAAACATCGAGACGGCGTCGACGGGCAACGGAATCCAGGCCTCGTTGTCGGTCAGCGGCGCCGTGGCGATCACGGCGACGCAATCGTCGGGGCTCGTCACGTCGCTGAAGTCGACCGCGACGTCCTGATCCTTGAGATGCGCGACGGGGAAGGGCGCGCGCCGCACGACATAGTGCAGTTCCGTCGAGCGGTGCGCGAACAGGCAATCACCGTTCGACAGCATGAAGTTGAACGGGCCGTGCGTGCGCACCGAGGCTGCGAACGCCTGCAGTTCGGCATGCAACGCCGCCCGCGGCGGCTGGCAATCGGGAAAGCGTTGCCGCAGCGTCTGCAGCAAATGGCAGAAGGCCCGCTCGCTGTCGGTCTGCCCGACCGGCAGGAAGCTGCCGTCGAGCGGCGGAGCGTAGTCCTTGAGGTTGCCGTTGTGCGCGAAGATCCAGTAGCGGCCCCACAGCTCGCGCATGAACGGGTGCGTGTTCTCGAGGCCCACCGGTCCCTGCGTCGCCTTGCGGATATGGGCGACGACGTTGATCGAACGTATCGGATAGTGGCGCACCAGCTCCGCCACCGGCGATTCGGACGACGGCTGCGGATCGAGAAACACGCGCACGCCGCGTCCTTCGAAGAAGGCAATGCCCCAGCCGTCGCGGTGCACGTCGGTAGCACCGCCGCGCGCCTGGAAGCCGGTGAAGGAGAAGCAGATATCGGTGGGGACGTTGCAGTTCATCCCGAGCAGTTGGCACATGGCGTCTTGTCCTGGAACTGATCTCTACATTATCCGCCCGCGCCGCAAAGCCGGCGCGTCGCGTCGGTCGGAGGCCCGAGGCCCAGCGGCCCTCGCGTACAATCGCGCCTTTCGATCGGGGATGTGATGTCACTGCGTATCGCCATCAACGGCTACGGCCGTATCGGGCGCTGCTTCCTGCGCGCGCTGCACGAGTCGCCGTTGCGCGAGCGCCTGGCGATCGTCGCCATCAACGAGCCGGCCGACCTCGACAGCATGGCCTACCTCACGCGCTTCGACTCCACGCACGGCCGGTTTCCCGGCCTGGTGGGCACGCGAGGCGAGAATCTGGTCGTCGACGGCGCCACCATCCGGGTCACGCATGCCACCGAGCCGGAGGCGGTGGCCTGGCGCGCGCTGGGCGTCGACCTGCTCGTCGAGTGCTCGGGCCAATACGCCGTGCGCGCGGAGCTCGAGCGCTTCATTGCCGCCGGTTGCCCGCGCCTGCTGCTCTCGCATCCCGGCCACGCGGCCTCCGACGTCGACCGGACGGCCGTGTTCGGCATCACGCACCAATCGCTGGAAGGCGACGAGCGCATCGTTTCCGCGGCCTCTTGCACAACCAACGCCATCGTGCCGGTGCTGACGCTGCTCGACGAAGCCTTCGGCATCGAGCAGGCGTCGATGACGACCTTGCATTCGGTGATGAACGACCAGCCGCTGATCGACGGCTACCATCATGCCGAGCTGCGCCGCACGCGTTCGGCGATGCAGTCGATGATTCCGGTTTCCACCGGGCTCGCGCGCGGCATCGAACGATTGATGCCGCGGCTTGCCGGCCGCATCCAGGCCAAGGCGATCCGGGTCCCGGTACTCAACGTCTCGGCGATCGACCTGACCGTCACGCTTTCCCGCGATGCCACCGCCGCGGATATCAACGCCCGCATGGCGGCCGCGGCGTCAGGCGCCTTCGCCGGCCTGCTCGCCTATTCGGACGAGCCCCACGCCTCCATCGACTTCAACCACAGCCCGCATTCGGCCATCATCGACGGCGGCCAGACGCGGGTGGCCGGCACCCGCCAGGCCAGCCTGCTGGTGTGGTTCGACAACGAATGGGGTTTCGCCAACAGGATGGTGGAACTGGCGGCCCATTGGCAGAGCCGCCTCTAGGGCTCTCAGGCCGCGTACATCGGCTTGCCGTCGTTCAGGCGCAGCCAGCCCTTCACGATGCGGTAGATCATCCAGATGCCGTTGGCGATCAGGATGAAGGCGCCGATGACGATCACCATCGAGGCGACGCCGATCACGCCCCACAGCAGGCCGAACCAGAAGGTGCGGATCTGCCAGCGGAAGTGGCTTTCGCAGAGGGTCCCGGCGACGTCTTCCTTCTTCACGTAGTTCATGATGATGGCCACGATGGCCGTGATGCCGACCAGGAAGGATGCGGCGTACAGCGCATAGATGATCGTGGTGATCGTCTTCGCCGACTTCTGGGTGTCCGCGCCTGCAACGTTTTCCATCGATGCTCCCCTTTCGTTCGCGGCGAATCCGGGGCGTCGCCGCAACGCCATGTCGTCGGTATGGAGATATGACGGCGTCCCATTCTATCGGCATTGCGCGGCGGTCGGTGGCCGCCCGGTGCTCTCGGGGCGCATGTGTTTCCGGATGTGAACGGGACCACACGCCAGCCTCCCGGCCGGGTACCATTCGGCCCGGCCATCCTTTGGCACGGCTCTCGCAACGGACCTCCTCGTGAAGATCAGATTCTCCGCCTCCGAATACCTGCTCGCCGCCGTCCTCGTGGCCGTGGTGGCCTACGCCACGGGCTGGGGCACCGAGGCCATGCGCGCGTTGCAGGCCCTGTTCCCGCGCACGGCGCAGAGCACCGAACCGCCGGCGCGCGGGCCGCGGGCGGTGGTGCCGCTGGCGAAGCAGATCCCCGCCTGCCGTCGCGAAGGCCCCGGCTTCCAGGCGTGCATGTTCCGCGCCGGCTACGCCGTCAATTCCGCCTGGACCACGGCCCACGACAAGGACGCCAAGGCAGGAACTCCGCCCAACCCGGAGCGCGCCGGCGATGTCATCAACGACCAGTACCGCGTCGGTCCCAGCCCGGCTTACGGCGTTCCCTATTGGGCACCGCGCGAGTAGCGCCGCTCAACGATCGTCCGGCGAGGCGGTGATCTGCAGCGACACGCTGGCCTTGCCGCGGCTGCATTCGGTGCCCTGGATGGGCGGACACTGCAACTCGGCCAGATAGTCGCCCGGACTGAACCCGCTCAGGGTTTCCCGCTGCTCGCTCAGTGCTTCCCCGCGCGCGATGGCGATGTCCTTCGACGTGCCGACGCCGGTGATCAGCAGATGGCAGGGCGCGATGGCCACCGCGGGATTCGGATAGGCGCGGATCGTCGGGGCCGTCACCGTGCCGGCGACGATGGTGAGCAGCCAGGTCTTCTCGGCGAAGCGCCGCGGCAGCGTGATGCGTGAACGCCAGGCGAAGTAGGGATCGACCCAGCCGTTGCCGCTGGCGCCTTCCTCGCAGCCCTTCGAGCCCAGTGCCTGGTCGAAGCTCCAGATGGTCGAGTACGAGGCGGCCATTTCGCTCACCGGGTCGCAGCGCGCCTCGAAGCCGGCATGGCATTCGGATTCCTCGAGATAGCGCTCGCTGAGTGTCTCCTTGCCCGGCACGTCGGACCAGTAGGCGCGTCGCTCGCGGCTCAGCGGCGTTGCGCCGATCGCCGTGCAGCGGATGTGCATGTTGGCCTGCACGCGGCCGCATTCCATCGACGGCGGCGTCTGTGCGGCGGCGGACAGAGCGGCCGCCAGGGCGGCAGCCGCAGCGAGCGCGCGGAGGGAAAAGACGTCGGGCATGTCATTGCGCGGCGGCCGCCGAGGCCGCCGCTCCAGGGCGCAGTCTAGGCGCGCCGATCCGCTCCTGCGCGAATCGTTCGCCACGCTTGCCTAGTCCGCGTGGCGGAATTACCGGTAAGCCTTACGGCGCCGTATCGACCGAGGCCGCCGAAGGCGGGTGCGGGGCGCTTTGCCATGCGGGCACGCCGATTGCGTCCGGACCGGCGAGCGATGTCGAGAGGAGATGACCCATGTTGCGCCCGACGACGGCCAGGTCGTTCTTGTTTTCGATGCTGACGGCGATCGCAGCGGCGGTCACCTGCACGACCGCGGCGGCTGCCGAAGGCGCCGCGCCCGCGGCGCCGCCGGCCGCTCCGGCGAACGAGCGCATGGCGCCGGCCGAGGTGGTGAAGCCCGTCATCCCGAACAAGGCCGAGATGGCCGAGTCGGCCTTCAAGAAGCTCGACGCCACGGGCAAGGGCTACGTCACGCTGCAGGACACCAGCGGCCTGGAAGGCTTCGAGCCGGCCTTCCGGGAAGCCGACACCGACCATACGGGCAAGCTTGACCTGCCGCGCTTCAAGAAGGCCTGGGCACAGTACTCCGGATACAAGGAATGACGCCATGCGCACGATCGCCATGCTGATGAAGAGCCTGCTGTCCGTTGTTGCGCTGTTCGCGGCGTTCGCCGCCAGCGCCGAGTCGGGAAGCCCCGAAGACCTCGTCAAGTCCACCAGCGACGAGGTGCTGAGCGTGATCCGCCAGACCACCGACCGCCAGAAGCTGCAGCAGCTGGCGCAGGAAAAGGTGGTGCCGCATTTCGATTTCCAGCGCATGACGCAGCTTGCGGTGGGGCGCGCCTGGCGCCAGGCGACCCCCGACCAGCAACGGCAATTGCAGGAGCAGTTCCGCGAACTGCTGGTGCGCACCTACACCAATGCGATGGCCGCCGGCACGCACGGCAACGCCAAGATCCAGATGAAGCCCTCGCCCGGCGCGCCGAAAGGCGGCGAAGCCATCGTGCGCACGCAGGCGGTGGAACCCGGCAAGCCGCCCATCGCCATCGACTACTACATGGAACAGAAGCCCGACGGCTGGAAAGTCTATGACGTCACCGTGGATAGCGTCAGCCTCGTCACCAACTATCGCAGCCAGTTCGACAGCACCGTCAGCCAGTCGGGCATCGACGGCCTGCTGCGCAGCCTGACCGAGAAGAACAAGGCGCAGGCGAAGTAACCACGCGACCGGGAGCATCCCATGGCAGAAATCACCGAGATCTATCCGCGCGCATTGCGTCCGCCGTTCCAGAACCTGCGCTGGACGGCCGTCTTTGCCGGGCTGGCGGTCGGCATCACGGCCAACCTCGTGCTGCTGCTGCTCGGCGCGGCGGCCGGGCTTGCCATGTTCAGCGCCGGTGGCCAGACCGACGAGTCGACCCTGGTGCTCGCCGTGAGCGGCTGGGACACCTTCTGCATGATCGTCGCGGCGATCCTGGGCGGCTATGTCGCCGCCCGCGCCTCCGGCATGCGCCGCGTGCAGGACGGCGTGCTGCATGGCGTGATCGCCTGGTGTGCCGCGATGCTGATCGGCGTCATGCTGGCGACGTCGGCCGCCGGCGGGGCGCTGGCCGGCATGCTCGGCGGCTTCATGAGCCATCCGGCGTCGTCGGCCGAGTCGCGGCCGCGC
>JBLNBJ010000179.1:0-17064 GCA_050259835.1 Ignavibacteria bacterium
CCGATGGCGGACGCCGCCCAGATCGATGCCGCCGTGGTGAGCCCGCTGATGCTGAAGCCGTCCTTCATGATGACGCCGGCGCCGAGGAAGCCGATGCCGGTGACGATGCCCTGGATCACACGAGTGGGGTCGGCCGTCGCCGTGGCAGCGGTCACGTGGCCGCCGTACCAGTAGTTCGGATAGCCGACGATCACCACCAGCGCGGCCGACGCCATGCAGACCAGCCCGTAGGTGCGCATTCCCGCGGCGCGCCCGTGATAGGAGCGTTCGTACCCCACCACCAGCCCGAGCAGCATCGCGCCGAGCAGGTTCATGAAGACGATGATGTTGGTCTCGACTTCGGTGATGGACCAGTACGCCGCGAGCGACTGGAAGGAAAGCAGGTTCATGGCGTCCGACCTCGATATGCCTCGTTGCGGGCAGGATCATACTCCACGCCCGCAATGGCATTCCGGGTGATTGGCTGCGGCTATCGCGTCTATAGTGAAATGCAATCGGCACGCAAGGCTGAATAGCATTTCCCTGACGTACAATTTTTTCAACGTCGTCGGGAACACGGTTCGGAGCCGACGCAGTCAAAGCAAACCAACCCATCCAAGAAGGAGATCGACATGGCCGTACTGGTAGGCAAAGCCGCCCCCGACTTCACCGCTGTCGCCGTCTATGGCAACAACGAGATCAAGGAACTCAAGCTGTCCGACTACAAGGGTAAGAACTACGTCGTGCTGTTCTTCTACCCGCTCGACTTCACCTTCGTCTGCCCGTCCGAGCTGATCGCGTTCGACCACCGCCTGGAGGAATTCAAGAAGCGCGGCGTGCAGGTCATCGGCTGCTCGATCGACTCGCAATTCACCCACCTGGCCTGGAAGAACACGCCGGTCGAAAAGGGCGGCATCGGCCAGGTCGGCTACCCGCTGGTCGCCGACGTCAAGCATACGATCGCGCAGGCCTACGACGTCGAAGCCGCCGCCGGCGTCGCTTTCCGCGGCTCCTTCCTGATCGACAAGTCGGGCACGGTGCGCCACCAGGTCGTCAACGACCTGCCGCTCGGCCGCAACGTCGACGAGATGCTGCGCATGGTCGACGCGCTGCAATTCACGGAAGAACACGGCGAAGTCTGCCCGGCCGGCTGGAACAAGGGCAAGGCCGGCATGAAGGCGAGCACCGAGGGCGTCGCCAAGTACCTCGCCGAGCACTCGAAGGAACTCTAAGGTTTTCCCCTCCCCTGACCCCAACAGGGATGCGCCGCCTCCGGGCGGCGTTTTTTTTGGGCGTACCGGGATGGGGCTTGGAACAGGTCGACCCGGCGGCGTCGCCGCCGCCGGGCGCCTCTCCCCTGGCCGCCTGACGGCGGCCTTTGCCTACTATTCGTCTTCCGGCTCTTCGTATTCCTTGGGCAGATGGTGCGCGATGCCCTTGTGGCAGTCAATGCAGGTCTTGCCGTCGGCCTTGGCCTTCATGTGCTTCTTGTAGGGCGTCTGCTTCTGCAGTTCGGGGCTCATGGCGTCGAAGTTGTGGCAGTTCAGGCATTCGCGCGAACCGGCATTCTTCATGCGCTCCCACTCGTGCGTCGCCAGCTCCATGCGCTTGGCCTCGAACTTCTCCGGCGTGTCGATGTAGCCGGTGATCTTGCCCCAGACTTCCTTGCTCGCCTGGATCTTGCGGATCATCTTGTGCGTCCAGTCCTTCGGCACGTGGCAGTCGGAGCAGATGGCCCGCACGCCGGTACGGTTCTGGAAGTGGATCGTTTCCTTGTATTCCTGGTACACCGTGTCGCGCATCTCGTGGCAGCCGATGCAGAACTCGAGCTTGTTGGTCGCTTCCATGCCGGTGTTGAAGGCGCCCCAGAACACAATGCCCGAGACGAAGCCCACGAACAGCAGCGCCAGCAGCGAATACTTGGCGCTCGGCCGGTTCAGGGCAACCCAGGCGCGCTTGAGCGCGCTCTGCCTATCGTTATCCATTTACTCCACTCCTGCAAAAAAAAAGCCGGGGCCGCTGCTGCCGGCCCCGGAACATCACGCTCGATTCCTTGTTGCTGCGGCTTGCCGCAGGCTTACTGCGAAAGTATCCATTGCACCAGGTTCTTGATCTGCTCCATGTCCTTCGGCGGCGAGGTCTTCACGATCTTGTGCTCTTCCTCGTGGCCGTCCGGGAACTTGGCCTTCTCGCCCGAGGTGATGTGCTCGATCAGGCGCTTCTCGGCGTCGGCCTTGCCCTTGTACTTCTCCGCCACCTTCTTGTAGGCGGGGCCGTCCTTGTCCTTCTCGATGGCGTGGCACTTGAAGCAGTTGTTCTGCTTGGCCAGCTGCTTGGCGGCTTCGGCGTCGACCGCGGCGTAGGCCCCGGAAGCGAAGGCGACGGCAGCGCAGATCGACAGCGCTTTCAGCGCGACGGAACGATTGGATGACTTCATTTCTTCTCCCTTGCTCTCACAGTCTGCAGCCGGTCCGATGATGGCGACCGCTCCCGGGCAGCAGACGTCCAGTGATCTTGAAGCGGCAGGGCAACTATAAGACTTCGTTCGTTCCGCGGGTACGAAATATCTGCGGCCGAACTTAACGGAGATCAAGGCGCCCGATTGTCATAGAGGACTTTGACGTTTTCGGCTGACAGCCACTCCGCGAGCGAGGCCAGCAGGGCGTCGTCGAGGCGCACGCGCCAGGCTTCCGGGAGCATCAATTCCGCTTCGGCACTGCCGTTGCGGTAGGCCAGACGCACCGGGCAGGCGCCGCTGCGGAACGGCGCCAGCAGCGTCTTGAGCCGCTCGGCCGTCTCGGCGCGCGAACCGCCGTTGAGCGACAGCCGCAGCGCACGCGCATAGCGGCTGCGCGCCTCGCCGAGCGTGTAGAGCCGGTCGGCGCTGACACGCAGGCCGCCGCTGTAGTCGTCGTTCTGCACCTTGCCTTCG
Source organism: Ignavibacteria bacterium (assembly GCA_050259835.1). GTDB lineage: Bacteria > Pseudomonadota > Gammaproteobacteria > Burkholderiales > Rhodocyclaceae > Nitricoxidireducens. Next base: position 2,912 of record JBLNBJ010000179.1, read on the forward strand.
ACCAGCAGCAGCTCGTCTTCCTTGATCTTGTTGCGCTCGGCTTCCCACAGCTCGTTGAACACGGTCACTTCGCGCTGCGCGGTGGCGTCGTCGAGCATCACCACGCACATCTTGCCGCGGCGGGTCATCTGCGTGCGCGTGGACAGCACCACGCCGGCGAGGAGCTGGGGCTCCTTGCTCGCCTCGAGCCGATCGAGCCCGCGCTTGACGAAAGTGGCCAGCTCGGCGCGATAGGCGTTGAACGGGTGGCCCGAGAGGAAGAAGCCGAGCGCCTGCTTTTCCTGCAGCAGCTGCTCGCGTTCGGCCCAGCGCTGCGCCTCGACGTACTGCGCCGCCGGCGCGCCTCCGCCGCCCATGTCGAACAGCCCGCCCTGCAGGGCGTTGCGCTCGGCCTGCTCGGCCGCTTCCAACGCGATGCCCACCGATGCCAGCAGCCGGGCGCGATTGTCGTCGAGCGCGTCGAAGGCGCCGGCGCGCACCAGCGCCTCGATGACGCGGCGGTTGACCACGCGCTTGTCGATGCGCGCGCAGAAGTCGAACAGGTCCTTGAAGGGCCCGCTCTCGCGCGCCTTGAGGATGGCGCCGAGCGCGGATTCGCCGGTGCCCTTGATGGCGCCGAGGCCATAGCGGATCGTCTTGGCGTCGACCGGCTGGAAGCGGATGCCGCCGTGGTTGATGTCGGGCGGCAGGAAGGCGATGCCGTTGTCCTTGGCATCATTGAAGAAGAACTGCACCTTGTCGGTGTTCGCCATTTCCGACGACATCGTCGCGGCGATGAAGGCGGCCGGGTGGTGGCACTTGAGCCACGCCGTGTGGTACGCGACGAGCGAGTAGGCGGCGGCGTGCGACTTGTTGAAGCCGTAGCCGGCGAACTTCTCCATCAGGTCGAAGATCTCGTTGGCCTTGTCCTCCGAAATCTGGTTTTCGGCGGCGCCCTTGACGAAGATTTCGCGCTGCTTGGCCATCTCCTCGGGCTTCTTCTTGCCCATCGCGCGGCGCAGCATGTCCGCGCCGCCGAGCGTGTAACGGGCGACGAACTGCGCCGCCTGCATCACCTGCTCCTGGTACACCATGATGCCGTAGGTCTCCGCCATCACCTTCTCGAGGCTCTGGTGCGGATAGGTGATGCGCTCGCGGCCGTGCTTGCGCGCGATGAAGCTCGGGATCAGGTCCATCGGGCCCGGGCGGTAGAGCGCATTGAGCGCGATCAGATCCTCGAGGCGGTCTGGCTTCGCCTGCTTCAGCATGTCCTGCATGCCGCCGGATTCGAACTGGAACACCGCCTTGGTGTTGGCGTTCTTGAAGATGCGGTCGTAAGTCGCCTTGTCGTCGAGCGGCAGCTTCTCGAGGTCGACGTCGGCGCCGTCCACGGTGCGTGCGAAGTGCACGGCCTCAGCGAGGATCGTCAGCGTGCGCAGACCGAGAAAGTCGAACTTCACCAGGCCGGCCTTCTCGACGTCGTCCTTGTCGAACTGCGACACCGTGGTGGCGCCGCCGTCGGCCGAGTACAGCGGACAGAAGTCGGTGAGCTTGCCCGGCGCGATCAGCACGCCGCCCGCGTGCATGCCGACGTTGCGCGTCAGGCCCTCGAGCTTCTCTGCCAACGCCCAGAGCTCCTTGATCTCCTCCTCGCGCTCGATGCGGTCGACGATCTGCGGCTCCTTCTCGAGCGCATCCTTCAGCGTGATGCCGAGCTCGTTGGGAATCAGCTTGGCGAACTGGTCGACGAAGTTGAAAGGCAGGTCGAGCACGCGGCCGACGTCGCGGATCACCGCCTTCGCCGACATGGTGCCGAAGGTGGCGATCTGCGAGACGGCGTGGGCGCCGTACTTGTCCTTGACGTACTGGATGACGCGATCGCGGCCTTCCTGGCAGAAGTCGATGTCGAAGTCGGGCATCGACACGCGCTCCGGATTCAGGAAGCGCTCGAACAGCAGTTCGTAGTGCAGCGGGTCGAGGTCGGTGATCAGCAGCGAATAGGCAACCAGGGAACCCGCACCGGAGCCGCGCCCCGGCCCCACCGGCACGCCGTTGTGCTTGGCCCACTGGATGAAGTCCGCGACGATCAGGAAGTAGCCGGGGAAGCCCATCTGCTGGATGGTCTTTATCTCGAACTCCAGCCGCTCCGCGTAGCGCGGCCGCTGCTTGTCGCGTTCGGCGGCATCGGGGAACAGCTGCTCGAGGCGCTTCTCCAGCCCCAGCCGCGACTCCTGCGCCAGGTATTCGTCGAGCGACACGCCTTCCGGCGTCGGAAAGATCGGCAGCTTGCTCTTGCCCAGCTCTATCGAGAGGCTGCAACGCCTGGCGATCTCGACCGAATTCTCCAGCGCTTCGGGCAGGTCGGCGAACAGTTGCGCCATCTCGTCCTGCGTCTTGAAGCGCTGCTCCTCGGTGAAGCCCTTGGGCCGGCGCGTATCCGCCAGCACGTAGCCCTCGGCGATGCACACGCGCGCCTCGTGCGCGCGGAAGTCGGAGGCATCGAGGAACTGGATCGGATGCGTGGCGACGACCGGCAGTCCGGTTTCGCCGGCCAGCGCCAGCGTGGCGGCGATCGATTGCTCCTGGTGCGGCTGGCCGTAGCGCTGGATCTCGAGATAGTAGCTGCCGGGGAACAGCCCGGCCCAGGCATGCGCGCGCTCGCGCGCCCGTTCCGGCTTGCCGGCGAGCAGCTGTTGGCCGACGTCGCCCCAGTGCGCGCCCGAGAGCGCGATCAGCCCCGAGTTGTCGCCGCTCTCGATCGCGGCCAGCGGGATCTCGGCGCGGCCGTGGCGGCGCGGCAACAGATAAGCGGACGAAAGCAGTTCGCACAGGCGCAGATAGCCGGCGCGGTTCTTCGCCAGCAGCAGCAGGCGGCAGCTTTCGTCGCGCGCGGGGTCGCGCGAATTGTCGGCCGCGCCGTCGTTCGCCACCCAGACGTCGCAGCCGACGATGGGCTTGACGCCGGCGCCGCGCGCCGAGGTGTAGAACTTGACCATGCCGAACATGTTGGCGAGGTCGGTGAGCGCCATCGCCGCCATGCCGTCGGCGGCCGCGCGCTTGATCGCGTCGTCGAGGCGCACGATGCCGTCGGTGACGGAATACTCGCTGTGGAGCCGGAGATGGACGAAGCGGGGGGCAGGCATGGGACGCCGATTTTACCCCTGCCGAGGGTGCTTGCTTTGCCCGCCTTCTCCTGACCGCGGCGATATGACGATGTAGAATCGGCGCGCCCTGTGACACGGTTCGGGAGGTCATCGTGGGAGACTCGTTTGCCGGCGCGGCGCGCCCCCTCATGCAAGACGGCCTGGCGCAGGCCTGCAGTGCGCTCGACGTGGCGCCGCCGGTCCTATGGTCGGTGCTCTCCGTGGAAACCTCCGGCTGCGGCTTTCTCGCCGACCGCCGGCCGCGCATCCTGTTCGAGCGGCACAAGTTCAGCCGGCATACCGGCGGCCGCTATGACGCTTCCCACCCGGCCATCAGCAATCCCGCGCCCGGCGGCTACCAGTCGCCGAGCGCCGACCAGTACGTGCGGCTGCAGGAAGCCCTGGCGCTGGATCGCGACGCGGCGCTCCAGAGCGCATCCTGGGGCATCGGCCAGATCATGGGCGAGAATTTTGCGGCCGCGAACTGCCGCAGCGCGGAAGAAATGGTCGGGCGCATGTGCGCCGGCGAAGCCGAACAGCTCGCCTGCATGGCGGCCTTCATCCTCGCGGCGGGCTTGGGCGCCGCACTGCGCAAGCGCGACTGGGCCGGGTTTGCGGCCGGCTACAACGGGCCGCGGTTCCGCGAGAACGCCTACGACACCAAGCTCGCCGCCTTCTACGCGCAATACGCCGCCGGCCCGCTGCCCGACTTGCGCGCGCGGGCGGCGCAGATGTTCCTGATGTTCCGCGGCTACGACGTCGGCCCGATTGACGGCGTCCTCGGCGGCCGCAGCGTCGCGGCGCTGCGGAAGTTCCAGTCGGACAGCGGGATGGCGGCAAGCGGCCGCCTGGACGACGAAACCTGGTCGAAGCTGAGCGCGGCGGCCGGCTGAGGATCAGCGCACCGCCGGGACGCGGACCTCCGGCGCACGGCAATGGCTCTTGATGCCGCGCCCGCATGCCCGGGGCGCCAGGTTGCGGTCGAGGCAAACCCTGACTTCCGCCAGCTCCGCCCCGCTGCAGGCCACCACGACCGCTGCGGCCGGCATGCCGGGGTTGGCCGCCGTGAACTCGGCGACGATGGAGGACGGCGTCGTCGAGAACGCGCGGACCGGCCGATCGAAACTGCCGGGCACGGCGACGCCGCGTCGCGCCCGGTCGGCGGCCTTGAAGTAGCCGAGATCGTCGAGCCCGCTGCAGGTGCCGTGCTTCTGCCATTCATGGGCCGCAAGCCTGGGATTGGGAAAGATTGACTCCGCCAGCGCCCGCGCCGCGGGCGTCAATCGGGCGGCGGAGCATTCCTGGGGATAGCCGCCGCCGTCGTACTGCGGCCACAGCCCGTGCAGCACGAAGCCGAAACCGCGGCTGCCGCATTGATGGACGTCGTCGCCGTGCGTCTGACAGTAGGTCGGCGACCACGACAGCGTCAGCAGGTAGTAGTCGAATCCCGCGGCAGTCTGCGCGGGCGGCGGCTCCGTGCTGTGGTGGCGCGGCGAACGCGCCTGCAGCGGGCCGGCGCTCGACATGAGAATGCAGACCAGCCACGCGGTGATTGCTTTGCGGAACATGCGCTTGCCCTCCTGGTTCGATGCGGCGACATGCTAGCCGCATGCGCAAGCAAGGGCAAATGTCGCGCGATCCCGCGCGCGGGAAGGAGGCGCACAATGGGAACACACGGGCGCCTGCGCCGGCGCGTTCAGCGCGCGGCAGGTGTGAAGGCGCGCATCGCTCGCCAGCGCATGGTCGGAAGCATCGCCCGACACGGCGACGCGCGCATAGCAGCCGGGGTAACGTCCGGCCGCCCGTGGCCCGACGACGCTACTTGGCCGCTGTTTCCTTCACGGCCTTCAGCGCCTCGCCCGGCGGAATCTCGTTGCCCTGGGCATCGGCATAATGGATGTCGAACGGCGCCGCGTCGGCATAGACGAAGAGCACGCACACCTTGCTGACGCACTCGATGCGATGGACGTGCTTGGCCGGCATCAGCGCAAAGCCGCCGGCGCGCAGCGGCTGCGCCTTGCCGCCGTCACGGGTGGCGAGGCGCGCCTCGCCGGCCGTCATCATGAGATGCTCGTTCGGCGTGTGCCAGTGCCAGGGCACGGTGCAGCCCTTGGTCATCTTGGCGATGATGATGCTCGGTTGCGTGGCCGGGTCGCCCTTCTGCACTGCACCCGTGGCGCAGGTGGGAAAGTCCGGGAAGGGCGCAAACCTCACGTCCGAGATGTTGCTTAGCACGGCCTGTTCTTCGGCCGCGGCTAGCCCCGCCAGGCACGCCAGCCCGGCTCCGGCAAGGATCTTCGTTGTCCGACGCGTGCAGTTCATGGGTGCCTCCTCGCGTCGACTGTGCGCCGGGGCCGTGATGCGCCGGTGCTGCCGGGAGGTTCCATCGACGCACGCCGGACGGCTCGCCCGGCGTCCCTCACGCGCGCCGGGATTTCGCCGCCCGATGCGCCGTCCTAGAGTACGAAGCATCCGAAGACGCGAAGGAGACGCCATGCAGATCCAGCCCTACCTGTTCTTCGACGGCAATTGCGAAGAGGCCGTCCAGTTCTACCGGCGTGCGCTCGACGCCGATGTCCAGACGCTGATGCGCTACAAGGATGCGCCGCAGGCGCCGCCGCCCGGCGGCATGCAGCCGGGCATGGAGGACAAGGTGATGCACGCCAGCTTCCGCGTCGGCGAGAGCGTCATCATGGCGTCGGACGACTGTACGGGCGCGTCGAAGCGCTTCGAGGGCTTTCAGCTTTCGCTGGAAGTCGCCGACGCGGCCGAGGCGGAACGCCGCTTCCAGGCGCTGGCGGCCGGCGGCCAAGTACGCATGCCGCTGGCGAAGACCTTCTTCTCGCCGAGCTTCGGCATGGTCGTGGACCGCTACGGCGTGGGCTGGATGGTGATCGTCCCGCAGTGAGCGCGCGGCGCGCGCCTCAGAGCCAGCCCGCCTTGCGGAAGCGCCGGAACAGGTAGCCGCAGACGGCCGCGATGACGAACAGCGCGGCCGGGTAGCCGTACTGCCACTCTAGCTCGGGCATGTGGTGGAAGTTCATGCCCCAGATGCCGGCGAAGGCGGTCGCCACCGCGAAGATGCCGGCCCAGGCCGCGAGCCGCTTGGTCGTCTCGTTCTCCTCGATGGTCACCATCGAAAGATTCACCTGCACCGCCGTGCCGATGGTGTCGCGGATGCTGTCGATCGAGGCGTCGATGCGCACCAGATGGTCGTAGACGTCGCGGAAGTAGTCGTGCATGCCGGCGCAGACGGCCGGCGCGCGGCTGCTGGCGAGCTTGCCGACCGCCTCGATGAACGGCGCGACGGCGTGCTTGAGCAACAGGGCGCGGCCCTTCAGTTCGTACATGTGCTGGATGTTGGCGCGCGCCATGCCCTTCTCGAAGATGCGCGCCTCGATCAGCTCGAGTTCGGACTCGAGCTCGTCGACGAGCGGGAAGTAGCGGTCGACCACCGCGTCCATCAGCGCATAGAAGACGAAGCCGGCGCCGAGCCTCAGGAGTTCGGGTTCGCGCTCGCAGCGCGTCCGGACGCCGAGGAAGCCTTGGCGGCTGCGGTTGCGCACCGAGAGCACGAAGTTGCGGCCGATGAAGACGTGGACTTCCCCGACCTCGAACTGGCCGTTCCCGTCGGCTTCCGGCAGGTGCATGACGGCGAACAGGGTGTCGCCGTATTCCTCAATCTTCGGTCGCTGGTGGCCGTGGCGCGCGTCCTCGATGGCAAGCTCATGCAGGCCGAACTCCTCCTGCATCTGCCGCAGTTCGGCATCATCCGCGTCGCGCAGCGCGACCCAGACGAAACAGTCGGGCCGTCCCAGGTAGTCGCTGATGTCGGCCACCTGGATGTCGGCCAGCTTGCGGCCGCCCTGGTATGCGACGCAGTTGACGAGCATGGCGTTGTCTCTCCCTGCGGCCGTCGCCGGCACTGCGCCGGCGACGCCGCGCCCGCCATGATAGCGTCTGCGCGCCGCGGGCTTCAGCGCCAGCGCTTGAGCTGGTTGCCGATGTAGCCGCCGACGGCGGCGCCGCCCACCGTGCCGGCAGGGCTGCCGTCCGTCAGGATCGATCCCGCCACGCCGCCGATGGCGGCGCCGGAAATGGTGTTGCGGTCGCGCGCGCTCATGTCCGCGCATCCCGTCAGGACGGCGAGTACGAGACTCGCCGCCAGCAACTGCCTGGCCGTTCTCATGGCGATCTCCTTTCGGGGGGATTCAGATCAGCGCGGCGTGCCGGCCGCTTCGGTCCCCTTGGCCTTGCGGTGCTTCTGCGCCTTCTCATGGCTGGCCGCCATGGCGTTCTGGCGATCCTCGGCGCGCGCCAAGCCCTTGTCGCGGTCTGCCGCGTTGGGGCCGTTGGTGTTGGCCATGCCCTCGGCGCTCATGTGGCCCGAGGACATGCCGCCGCCCGTCCCCATGCCGCCGCCCATGTTGCCGCGCGCCTGCGCCGACGCGGCGGCCAGGGCGAAAGAAGCCGCCGCCACGGCAAGGATGATCTTGTTCGACATCGCGCTCTCCTTCTTCTGTTTGGTTCGACTCACCGGCCGCCCGGCCAGGACGGCCGCCTCGGGATTGCTTCAGTCGCATCAGGGATTTGCACCGGTTGGACAGGGTTCCCACCGCGATTGTTCCGGGCGCCGCTGACGCTCGCCTGCCCGCGCGCTATACAGAAAGCATCCGCCGCAACAGGGAGATTCGCCATGACGCGCAGGAGCTTTCCGCTCGCGAAGGTCTATGGGCTGCTGGAGCCCGGGCCGGTCGTGCTGTTGACCACGCGCCAGCAGGACCGGATCGACGTGATGACGCAGTCCTGGCACACCATGCTCGAGTTCGAGCCGCCGCAGATTGCCGTGGTGATCGGCAACCTCAGTGCGAGCTACGACATGCTGAAGGCGACGCGCGAGTGCGTGATCGCCATCCCGACGGTCGAATTGCTCGACGCCGTCGTCGGCTGCGGCAACACCTCCGGCCGCAAGGTGGACAAGTTCGCCCGCTTCGGGCTCACGGCGGCGGACGCGCGGCAGGTTGCCGCGCCGCTGATCGAGGAGTGCTGGGCCAACCTCGAATGCCGCGTCATCGACACGCGCATGGTGAATCGCTACGGCCTGTTCGTGCTCGAGGTGGTGCAGGCGTGGACCGACCCGGCATGGAAGGACCCGCGCACGCTGCACCACCGCGGCAACGGCCGCTTCATGGTCGCCGGCGAGACGATCAAGTCGAAGTCACGCATGAAGTAACGTGCGCGGCAGTATGATGGCGCCGCACTTCCGCCGCGGGGTTTCTCCATGCATGAACTGACCAACGTCTCGGGCGTCGCCCACGTGATCCAGCTTTCGGTGGCGCCGGTGTTCCTGCTCACCGGCGTCGGCGCGATCCTCGGCGTGCTGGTCAACCGGCTCGGCCGCGTGGTCGACCGCTTCCGGGCGCTGGAGCGCCACGAAAGGGCCGACGACGCGGCGCCCGAGATGCGCCAGCTTTCCCGCCGCGCCCGCCTGATCCATTGGGCGATCGGGCTCGCCACCAGCTGCGCGCTGTTCGTCTGCATGGTGATCGTGGCGCTGTTCGTCAGCTCGATCACCGGCGTCGAGCTGTCGACGCCTGTCGCCGTGCTGTTCATCGCCGCGATGCTGGCGCTGGTGATGGCGCTGCTCTGCTTCCTGCGCGAGATCACGCTGGCGAAGAGCAGCATTCATAGATTGCCTCCGAGTAGGGATTGAGGCGGCTACCCTCGCAACAGCGCGACGAGCAATGCGCTGGCTATAAGCAGGCCCGCCCCCTCCCATCCTCCCTCGCGGGGGAGGCGACTGTTCTGCTCGCTTCGCTCGAGGCTACCGGTAGTTGGCGCCGGCGAAGCGCAGCGCCTGCTCGGCAACGCGCTGGCCGAGGTGCGCCGCGGTCTTCAGGTCGCTGTCGCGGATCGCGTCGGCGCCCTGGTCGGCATTGGCCTGCACCATGGCGCCGCTGAAGCTGCCCAGGCGGTTGAGGTCGTCGACCGAGCCCTTGCTCGAGTTGTTGCCCGGCGGCAGGCCCAGGCTCACCCAGATCATGCCGTGCTGGTTGGCGAAGATCATGAGCTCCATCAGCGTGCCGAGCTTGTCGCCCGACTGCGAGGCGGACACGGTGAAGCCGGCGGCGAGCTTGTCCTTCCAGCCCTTCGATCCCATCGCGAACCAGGACTTGGAGCTGGCGTCCATGAACTCCTTGAACTTGGCGGACGCGCTGCCCATGTAGGTCGGCGCGCCGAAGACGATGGCGTCGGCAGCCGCCAGCTCGGCCCAGAAAGCTTCATTGGCGTCGGCGACGGACAGCAGCTTCGCTTCGACGCCGGCGACGGCTTGCGCGCCTTCGAGCACGGCTTGCGCGACGCGGGCGGTGTGGCCGTAGCCGCTGTGGTGGACGATTGCGATCTTGGTCATGGTCTGTTTCTCCCTCGTGGTTGGTCGGTTCAAGGCAGGTCGAACAGCAGCACTTCGCTGTCGCCGTTGGCGGTGAGCGAAAGCTCGGATTCCTCTTCGATCTTGGCGCCGTCGCCGGTCTTGAGCGGCACGCCGTTCAAGGCGACGTCGCCGCTGGCGACATGCAGGTAGGCGCGGCGGCCGGGCGCCAGCGCATGCGCAAGCGTCTCGCCGGGCGAGAGCAGCGTCGCGTAGAGGCTCGCGTCCTGGTGGATCCTCATGCTGCCGGCGCGGCCGTCGGGCGTGGCGATCGGCAGCCACTTGCCGCGCTTGGCGTCGTCGGCGAAAACCTTCTGGTCGTACTCGGGCGCGATGCCGCGCTCGTCGGGCTCGATCCAGATCTGCAGCAGGTGCGTGGTCTCGTCGGCCGACGGATTGAACTCGCTGTGCATCACGCCGCGGCCGGCGCTCATGCGCTGCACCTCGGGGCGCCGGAAGGTCGTCGCGTTCTGCATGCTGTCGCCGTGGGCGAGCGCGCCGGAGAGCAGGTAGGTCACGATCTCCATGTCGCGGTGGCCGTGGCGGCCGAAGCCCTGGGCGGGCGCGATCCAGTCGTCGTTGATCACGCGCAGGGCGCTCCAGCCCATCTCGGCCGGATCGTAGTAGTCGGCGAAGGAGAAGCTGTGCGCGGTCTTCAGCCAGCCGTGGTCGGCGTGGCCGCGCGTTTCGGCAGGACGGGGACGGATCATGGCGGACTCCTCGCTTGAAATATGAAATCAATTCATCTACGGTTGTCAATGTACGGCGGCGCACAGACCAAGACAACCGACATATTTCGAATAAATCATTCAATACCATTCAATATGAAACTGACGCTCGAAGCCCTGCAACTCCTCGATGCCATCGACGTGCGCGGCAGTTTCGCGGCGGCGGCGGAAGAACTTCACCGCGTGCCCTCCGCCGTCACCCACGCGATCCGGCGCCTGGAGGAAGACCTCGGCGTCGCGCTGTTCGACCGCGAAGGCCGGCGCGCGGTGCCGACGCCGGCCGGACGCGCCTTGCTCGAAGAGGGCCGCCACCTGCTGCGCGCCGCGGGCGAGCTCGAATGCCGCGTCAAGCGCGTGGCCACCGGCTGGGAAAGCGCGCTCACCATCGCGGTGGACGCCAGCATCAACGCCGCAGCGCTGTTCCCGCTCATCGCGCAGTTCGACCGCGACAACGGCGGCACGCGGCTGCGCCTGACGAACGAGGTGCTGGGCGGCACCTGGGACGCCGTGGCCACGGGGCGCGCCGACCTTGCCGTCGGCGCGCCCGGCGAACCGCCGCCGGGCGGCGGCTGGAGCCTGCGGCCGCTCGGACCGCTCGAGTTCGCCTTTGCCGTGGCGCCCGGTCATCCGCTGGCGGCCGTGCCCGAACCGCTGACGGCCGAGACCGTCGCGCCGCACCGCGTCGTCGTGCTGGCCGACACTTCGCGCCAGCTGCTCGCGCGCACGGCCGGGCTCTCCTCGGACGGCGACACGCTAACGGTCGGCGAGGCCGGCCTCAAGCTGGCCGCCATCCTGGCGGGGCTGGGCGTCGGCCACGTGCCGCGCGGCACCGCCGAGCGGCTGGCCGCCGACGGCCGGCTGGCGATCAAGCGGCTGGCCGACCCGATGCCGCCGGTGATGCGCAACCTGGCCTGGCGCACCGACCACAAGGGCAAGGCGCTCGCCTGGTTCGTGCGGACGCTGGACACCGCGGCATGGCGCGAACGGCTGCTGGCGGACTGGCAAGGCGCATGACCCTGCCCGGGACCGGTATACTTCCGGACCGCAAGGAACAAGAGACGCTCCCCCGACCATGGAACGCCTGCTCCAGCACATCGACCTCATCTCGCGCCAGCGCAACCGCGCCCAGCTCGAAGCCGGCCTCGTCGAGGCCCTGCACGAGCTCACGGGTGCCGAGCGCGTGCGCCTCTACAAGCTGTTCGCGCCGCCGGGCGACCTGATGGTCGGGCTCGCGGCCGAAGCCGCCGGCGCGGAACTGCGCATGCTCGACGACGGCATCTCCTGGCCGGCCGGCACCGGGTCGCTCGACCAGTTCCCGCATCTGCAGGCTTGCCTCGCCGACGGGCGCTTCGACGACGTCGAGCCCGAGCGCGGCCTGCCGCGCCATGCCTTCGCCATCGACGGGATCGCGCGCCAGGCCTTCGGCATGGCGACGCTCGAATGCGCGAAACCGCTCGACGCCGCGCAGTCCGCCATCGTCGCCGGCCTCGTCACGCTGTTCCGCAATTGCGTCGCGCTGCTTGACTACAGCGAGATCGACACGCTGACCGGGCTGCTCAACCGCAAGACCTTCGACGAATACCTGATCAACATCCTGTCCCGCGTCGCCAACGAAGGCGACATGGCGGCGCCGCGCCACGGCCCGCGCCGGCGCAAGCCTTCGCAGCACGCGCAAAGCCACTGGCTGGGCGTGATCGACGTCGACCACTTCAAGTCGATCAACGACGGCTTCGGCCACTTGATCGGCGACGAGGTGCTGATCCTGGTGGCCAACATGATGAAGGCCGCGTTCCGCTCGCAGGACAAGCTGTTCAGATTCGGCGGCGAGGAATTCGTGGTGTTGCTGAAGCCGACCGACCTCGCCAACGCCTGCGCCATCTTCGAGCGCTACCGCAAGGCGATCGACGAGCATGTCTTCCCGCAGGTGGGGCACGTGAGCATCAGCATCGGCTTCACCCGCATCGGCCTCTACGACACGCCGTCGATCATCCTCGACGACGCCGACGAAGCGCTCTACTACGCCAAGGGCAACGGCCGCAACCGGGTCTGCTGCTACGAGGAATTGGTGGGCGCCGGCGTCCTGACCAGGCGCCAGCAGGTGCTGCACACCGACGTCGAGCTGTTCTAGCCGGCGGCCGCGGCCGGCGCTTCGGCTTCGCCGGTTTCCGCCCAGGCGATCAGCGGCAGCCATTGCTCCCAGTCCTGCGAGGCGCGCGAGGCCGAAAGCTCGAAGATCGTCATGCCATGCGCGGCCGCCTGCACATAGTTCTGCGTGTCGCGCAGGTAGGTGAGCACCGGTACGCCGGCGTCCTGCAGGAAGCGTTCGAGTTCGGCGGCCGCGCGCGTGCGGGCGTCCACGCGCATGCCGACGACGCCGACGAAGGCGTGGTGCCGGCGCACTTCCTTCTCCTCGAGCAGGGCGTCGAGAAATTGCTTCGTGGCGAGGATGTCGAACAGCGACGGCTGCAGCGGCACGATGACCCGATCGACGACCTTCAGCACCTGCGCCAGCTTCTTGCCGTGCAGCCCGGCCGGCGTGTCGAGCACGACGTGGGTGGTTTCCTTGGGCGGACGGGCCGGCTTGTCGGCCTCGATCTCCCAGCTCGCGATGTGGGGCAGCGCAGGCGGCCGCAGCCGCAGCCATTCGCGCGAGGACTGCTGGCGATCGATATCGCCCAGCATCGTCCGATGGCCGCGCCGCGCGAACCAGCCGGCGAGGTTCGTCGCCAGCGTGCTCTTGCCGCTGCCGCCCTTCGGGTTCGCGATCAGGAATGAGCTTCGCATGGCGGGCGAGTCTACCACCCGCCCTGCCGGCGATGGGGTCTTGCCCCGCTAGGGCACGAGGATGGTGGAGCCCGTCGTCTTGCGGGCGGCGAGGTCCGTCTGCGCCTGCGCGGCGTCCTTCAGCGCGTACTTCTGGTGCACCTCGATCTTCACCTTACCGCTGCCGACGACTTCGAAGAGATCGTTCGCCATTTGCACCAGGTCTTGGCGCTTCGCGGAATACGCGAACAGCGACGGCCGCGTGATGAACAGCGAGCCGCGCTTGGAGAGTTCCGCCAGGTCGAAGGGCGGCACCGGCCCGGAGGCGCTGCCGAAGCTCGCCATCATGCCGAGCGGCCGCAGGCAGTCGAGCGAAGCCATGAAGGTGTCCTTGCCGATCGAGTCGTAGACGACCGGCACGCCGGCGCCGCCGGTGATCTCGCGCACGCGCTGGGTGAAGTTCTCACGCGTGTAGATGATGGTGTGATCACAGCCGTGCGCCTTGGCGAGCGCCGCCTTGTCGTCGGAACTCACGGTGCCGATCACCGTGGCGCCGAGCGCCTTCGCCCACTGGCAGACGATCAGGCCGACCCCGCCGGCGGCGGCATGGATGAGGATGGTGTCGCCCGGTTGCACGCGGTAGGTGCGCCGCAGGAGGTACTGGGCCGTCATGCCTTGCAGCATCATCGCAGCGCCGGTTTCGAAGGAGATGTTCTCGGGCAGCTTCACCAGGCGGTCGGCCGGAATGTTGCGGATTTCGCTGTAGGCGCCGAGCGGCCCGCCGGCATAGGCGACGCGATCGCCGGGCTTGAGGTCCGTGACGCCGCTGCCCACCGCGGCGACGACGCCAGCACCCTCGAGGCCGATGCCCGAAGGCAGCGGCGCCGGATAGAGGCCCGTGCGGTAGTAGATGTCGACGAAGTTCAGGCCCACCGCGTGATGGCGCACCGTGGCCTCGTTCGGCTGCGGCGCCGGCACATCCACCTCCTCCCAGCGCAGCACTTCGGGACCGCCGGCCTGGTGAAAGCGGATCGCGTGCGTCATGGCGTCTCTCCTCGTTCTCGTCGATGCGGCACGCTACCGCGCCGCGGGTGAAACTTCAACCGCATC
>JBLNBJ010000180.1:0-4721 GCA_050259835.1 Ignavibacteria bacterium
TCCTTGCATGCCGGCGCGGAGGGATGACCGTCCGCCGCATCGCGATCGGACGCGTGACGGTCGGGCTTCGCGGAGAAGAACCTGCCGAACTGGGCGAACATCGCAGGAAGGAGACGTCAGCCCTGCTTTTCCATTAGGAACCAGGTGTCGTCGCCGAACACGAAGGATGGGTCGCGGTGGTAGTTGAAGCGGTATGCGACCAGCCTGAGGTCCGGGTGGCGGTCCATCAGCTCCCCGGCGAAGTCGCGCTTGAACAGCCGCTCGTCGTGCCCGCGATAAGGGACGGTCACGGGCGTCGGGTTGTAGTACTCGCAGACGCAGATGTAGCGCTTGCTGCTGGCATGGAGCGCGTCGTACACCTTGTCCAGGTGCTCGGGGTTGATATGGATGAGAACGCCCTTGATGAGCACCAGGTCGTAGGTGGCCGACGGCGCGTATTCCAGGATCGATCCCTCATGCACGTTCACGTAGCCCAGCGAACGGAGCGTTTCGGCCGCCTTCGTGTTGATCTCGATGGCCGACAGATCGGCGTGCGGCAGCAGCTGCCGCAGCGCCCGCATGTTGTTGCCGATGTTGGCGCCGAACTCGATCACCGAGCCGATGCCCCTCGTATGCCCGAGGATCTCTCCGAAACGGGCCAGGTTGGCGGCGACGATTTCGGGCGCATCGTTCCGCCCGATGTAGTCGTTGCCGAACTCGCCGGCCCAGAAGGCTTCCTGCGCTGTCTTGAACTTGGTTTGGGTCATGTGATGTTCTGCCGGTGGGGGTGACGGATCAGAGGAGGTCCCAGGACATCGGCGTCCCGCGCCGGATGTCCCGCGATGCGATCTTGCCGAGGACCGCCTCGAGATGTTTGGGCGCCAGGCCGAGCCCCGGACGGATGGCCCGGACGTTCTCGGCGCTGAAGGGCTCCCCGGCCTTGACGTCGCGCACCACGTAGAGCGAACGCCGATGCGCGAGCGAAGCCTTCTCGCCTTCGGTGGGGCCGTAGCGGACTTCCCCCAGCGCCTGCCACGCGCGCTCGGTTTCCACGACCAGCGCGCGCAGTTCCCCGGGTTCTAGCGAGAAGGCCGAGTCCACCCCGCCGTCCTTGCGGTCCAGGGTGAAGTGCTTTTCGATCACGCTGGCACCGAGCGCCACCGCGGCGACTGCCGCGCCGACACCCATGGTGTGGTCCGACAGCCCGACTTCGCAGCCGAACAGCTCGCGCAGATGCGGGATCGTCCGCAGGTTGGAGTTGTGCGGCGAAGCGGGATAGCTGCTCGTGCACTTGAGCAGCACCAGGTCGCGGCAGCCGGCGCTTCTCGCGGTCTGCACGAGTTCGTCCAGTTCCGCCAGCGTCGCCATGCCGGTGGAAACGATCAGCGGCTTTCCGGTCGCCGCTACCTTGCGGACCAGCGGCAGGTCCGTGTTCTCGAACGAGGCGATCTTGTAGCAGGGGACATCGAGGTCCTCGAGGAAATCCACCGCGCTCTCGTCGAAGGGCGTCGAGAAGGCGATCAGGCCCAGTTCGCGTGCCCGCTGCAGGATCGGCGCATGCCATTCCCACGGCGTGTGGGCCAGGCGGTAGAGCTCGTAGAGCGACTTGCCCTGCCACAGCGACTTGCTGTCCGAGATGAAGAACTCGCCTTCGGCGACGTCGATGGTCATCGTGTCCGCCGTGTAGGTCTGGATCTTGATCGCATGGGCGCCGGCCTCGGCTGCGGCCTCCACGATCGCCAGGGCGCGGTCGAGCGACTGATTGTGGTTGCCCGACATTTCCGCGATCACGAAGGGGGTGGCGTGCCGCCCGATCTCGCGTCCGCCGATGCGCATGGCGCTCATTTCCGCTCTCCCGCGTCGCGGACCAGGTAGTCGAGCAGCCGCGAATAGTCGGTCAGCATGCCGACGCTCTCGGCCGACACCCGGATCTCGAATTCGTCTTCCAGTTCCATGATGAGTTTCAGGTGCCGCGCGGAATCCCATTCCCGGGTGCTGTTCATGGCCGCCCCCGCTTCCTTGCCGGCTGTGGACGGGAACAGCCTTCTCAGCAGGGCGCGCAAACGCGCTTCCCTATCACCGCCGGAGCGTTCCGGCGCCGGCGCCCGGAATTGGGCCGGCGAACGCTGGATGGGCGCTGCCGCAAGGTGCTGCGGCAGGGCCTCCACCACCTCGAGGAGTCCGTGAGCGCGGTGCATGAAGAAGGCGACGCGCCGCTCGTCGAACGCCACGTCGGGCATCGGTTCGACGATGCAGCGGGCGCCGGCGGCGGCCGCCGAGGCGACGGCGCGTTCGATGTCCGCCACGGCATAGCAGAAATGGTAGGCGCCGCCGCCGCCTTCGACGTGGCGCCTGATCGGCGAATCGGGCTCGGGCGCCAGGATCTCGACGACGTTGCCCGGCGCGATCTGGACGAACGCATAGGCCACCTTTTGCCGCTGGTTGACGGCCGGGCCGCGCAGCAGGCGCGCGTCCGGCAGCGACAAGAAATCGGCAAGCGTTTGCGCAAGGTCGGGCGTTGTGACCGCGACGTGGTCCACATATTGGACGCCGATGCTGGCGAGGAGGCTGGGGCTCATAGCGGGATGTTCTCGATCTCTTCCGTAATTGTGAACCAATCGGGGCACGGCACCGCGCGCTCCCCGAGTGGGAGTTCGTATACGCCGTTGCCGACGGCGGCGAAGCCGTGGTCGGGATATACGGATCGTGCCGGATCGTTTCGCGGCGTGGCGACAAATTCGCCCTCGAGTTTCGTGAAGCCCTGCCGGATCGCGTAGCGGCACAACCAGCCGAGAATCCCGGTCTCGACGCTGCGTCCCAGGACTCGGCAGGAGAGCACGAAGCTGTCGATTGCAAGCACGTCGCGGCGCTGTCCGTCCGGCACCAGCACCAAGACACCGACCGTTTCGCGGCCGCTGAACCGGTCGGCCAGTCCCACCGCCAACGTGACGCCGCCGCGTGCCGCAATGCCGGCGAGATCGACGTCGGTATGGCGACGCGTGGTCATGTTGAACTGGTTCGTCTTGGCCAGCAGTTGCAGCACGCGCTGCCGATTGGTGTCGCGCAGCGGGGTGAAGAACAACTGCATCGCCAGGCCGCGCCAGTAGTCCTCGCGGCTGCCGTACTGCGCCTGTTCGCGGCGGATGGTGGCCCGTGCCGCGTAGCGGCTCTGCCGCTCGCGGTCTTCCTGGGTAAGGCGGAAGGAAGCAAAGGCGGGCAGCTCGAGCAGGAAGGCGGGCCAGTCGGCGATGTCGGCCGGCAGATCCGGCACGGCCACGTCGGGCAATGCGTTTCGCACGGCCGCCCGCTCGTACGGGCTGTCGTCGATCAGGCAGAGGGCGCCGAGACCGACGCCGATCTCTTCGGCCAGCGCGCGAATGTTGTCCGCCTTGTCCTGCCAGTTGATGCGGCGCGCGACGAAGTCGCTCTCCTTCACGCGCATCCCGGGGTGCCGGCGGAACGCCTCGAGGGCGATTTCCTCATTGTTCTTGCTGCAGATGGTGAGGACGATGCCGCGATCGCGCAGGGCGAGGACGGCATTCTGCACCTCCGCAAATGCGCTGCCCGGATAGTCGCCGCCGATCCGGATGCCGTCCAGTCCGTCGTCGCCGATCACCCCGCCCCAGAGCGTGTTGTCGAGGTCGAGCACGACGACACGCGCGGTCCTGCCGGCGAGGGCCATCAGCGCGCCTGCCGTCATCCTCGCCATTTCGGAGAAGAAGCCGCTCGAATACGGCAGCCGGCCCAGGTGCCAGTACTTGGCGGGATTTGCGCGACGGCGGCCGTAGTTTCTCGCCGCTTCGGCCAGCGGCAGCAGATGGCAATCCGGAAGTTCCGCGCAGGCTTGCGCGAGGCGGCGATTGAGGCAGCCGAGGAAGGCGTCGGTCGCGGAGGAGCCGTCGTGATCGCTGTCCTGAAGCGTCCGGGATACGGGGCGCACCGGCACCAAGTCGAACACCAGGAAGGTTCCGCGCAGGCTGGCGCGCGCGTCGCGGAGGGTGGCGATGTACTCTTCCAGCCGCGCCGCGACGCCTTCCTGCTGCGATGCGTCGAAGATCGCGAACGGCGATTCGAGCAGGTCCTCGAAGCGTTCGCAGAACACGCAGATCTTGGGATCTTCCCGGCGCAGGGTGGAGCCGGGATCGGCGAGAAGCATCCGATACTGGCCGAAAGGCGGCACCAGGGCCCGGTACGGCTTGCCCAGCTTGCCGGCAAGTTCGGTCGCGAGGTCGTCGGCGAAGATCTCCCAGTTTGCGCTGCCGAGCAAGGCGACGCACTCCGCGTCGTCCGCAGCGGGGCGCCGCAACTCCATCAGGACAACCTCGCTCGGGTTGCCGTCCTTCATCCGCGTCGTTCGCCCGGTTTCTTCGAAGCCGAAGCGCCGATGCATGTCGAGCACGGCTTCGTTGAAGGCAAAGGTCTCGCAGCGCAGGCTGCGGCAGCCGAGCGTGCCGAAGGCATGATCGATCGCTGCCCGCTCGAGGCCCGCCCAGGTCTGCAGGACGCCCGGTCCCGCGACGCGATCGCCGAGATAGAAGCCCCAATGGCAAGTGCCGGCGGCGGCGTCGATGTCGAAGTAATTGACGACGCCGGCGGGGCCTGCCTCGTCCTCGTACAGCAGCACCTTGCGCGACGCGTCCGCGGCCACGGCCCGCCACCATGCGCGGTGCTCGTCCGCGGTGATCTCGTGGTCGGTGAACATCACCCGGCGCGTTTCGGGCCGGTTCCGCCAGCGCAGCAGC
>JBLNBJ010000181.1:0-6976 GCA_050259835.1 Ignavibacteria bacterium
GGAGCACCAGGAACAGGAACTGGCGCTGCTCTCCGGCCTGGGCGGCGGCCTCAAGGAACGCATCGAGCAGCTCGAGGCGCGGCTGATCAAGGAAGTGCTGGTGCGCCATCGCTGGAACAAGACGCGCGCCGCCGAAGAACTGGGCCTGTCGCGCGTCGGTCTGCGCCAGAAGCTCAATCGGTTCGGACTGGAAAAATTGTGAAAGTCCTTTGGCTCCAGTCGGGCGGCTGCGGTGGCTGCACCATGTCGTGGCTGGGCAGCGAGATCGCGCCGCTGTTCGCGCTGCTGGCCGACGAAGGCATCGAGATCCTCTGGCATCCGAGCCTGTCGGAGGCGAGCGCCGAGGAGGCCTTTGCCATCATCGCCGAATGCTCGGGCGGCACGCGCGCCTTAGACGTCCTCTGCATCGAGGGCGCGCTGCTGCGCGGTCCGCAGGGCAGCGGCCGCTTTCACCTGATGGCGGGCAGCGGTGCGCCGATGACGGAATGGGTGAAGCTGCTGGCGGAGCGTGCCCGGCACGTCGTCGCCATCGGCAGCTGCGCGGCCTTCGGCGGCATCGTCTCGGCGGGCGCCAACCCCACGGACGCCTGCGGCCTGCAATACGAATCGAACGTCGCCGGCGGTTTGCTCGGGCCGGACTTTCGCGCGGCCGGCGGCCTGCCGGTCATCGACGTCGCGGGTTGCCCGCCGCATCCGGACTGGATCAGCGAGACGCTGATCGCGCTGGCCCGCGGCCAACTCACGCGCGAGGCGCTCGACGAATTCGGGCGGCCGCGCTTCTTCGCCGATCAGCTGGTGCACCACGGCTGCCCGCGCAACGAGTACTACGAGTTCAAGGCGAGCGCGGCCAAGCTGTCCGACCAGGGCTGCCTGATGGAGCACCTGGGCTGCAAGGGCACGCAGGCGCACGCCGACTGCAACCTGCGGCCGTGGAACGGCCAGGGCTCCTGCCTGCGCGGCGGCTATCCGTGCGTGCGCTGCACCGAGCCGGGCTTCGAGGAGCCCGGTCATCCGTTCGCGCTCACGCCCAAGGTGGCAGGCATCCCGATCGGCCTGCCGGCCGACATGCCGAAGGCCTGGTTCGTGGCGCTCGCCGCCTTGTCCAAGTCGGCGACGCCGGCGCGGGTGCGCGAGAACGCGCGCGCCGATCACACGCTCAAGGCGCCGGGAACGAGGTTGATCAAGCGATGACGCGCCGTATCGTCGGTCCCTTCAACCGCGTCGAGGGCGACCTCGAGATCACGCTCGACATCGAGGCCGAGCGCGTCAAGGCGGCCTACGTCAATTCGCCGCTCTACCGCGGCTTCGAGCAGATCCTGCTCGGCAAGGCGCCGCTCGATGCGCTGGTGTTCGTGCCGCGCATCTGCGGCATCTGCTCGGTGGCCCAGTCGGCGGCCGCGTCGCAGGCGCTGGCGCAGGCCTTCGGCTGGCATCCGCCCGCCAACGGGCGCATCGCCGCCAACCTGATGCTGGCGACGGAGAACCTGTCCGATCACCTGACGCACTTCTACCTCTATTTCATGCCGGACTTCGCGCGCGCCGAGTACGGCAGCCGGCGCTGGTTCGGCGACGTCGAGGCGCGGTTCAAGTCGATGCGCGGTTCGGCGCCGGCGCAGATGCTGCCGGCGCGCGCGGCCTTCCTGCGCACCATGGGGCTGATCGCCGGCAAGTGGCCGCACACCCTGGCGCTGCAGCCGGGCGGCTCCTCGCGGCCGCTGCAGGCTTCCGAAAAGATCCGCCTGCGCCTGATCCTGCGGGAGTTTCGCGGCTTCCTCGAGTCGGCGCTGTTCGACGACACGCTGGAGAATGTCGCTGCGCTGGCGAGCACTGATGAACTGGCTTCCTGGGGCGAGGCGCATGCCCGCAGCGACTTCGGCCGCTTCCTGACGATCTGCCGTTCGCTCTCGCTGCACAAGCTGGGCCGGGCGAGCGACGTCTTCATGAGCTACGGCAGCTTCGTGCAGGACCATGGACGCCTGTTTCCCGCCGGCGTCTGGGACGGCAAGCCGGCCGATCTCGATCTCGCCGCCATCCGCGAAGACGTTCATCATTCCTGGTACGCCGAGGCCGAAGCGCCGCAGGAGCCGGCGGTCGCGGCGACGTTGCCGCTGGCCGACAAGCCGGGCGCCTACTCGTGGTGCAAGGCGCCGCGGCTGGGCGGGCGCGTGGTCGAAGTCGGCGCGCTGGCGCGCCAGGTGGTCGCCGGCCATCCGCTGGCGCGCGCGCTGGTCGCCGCGAACGGCGGCAACGTGATGAGCCGCGTGGTGATGCGCGTCGTGGAACTCGCGCGCGTGCTGCCGGAGATGGAGCATTGGGTGGAGCAACTCGCGCCGGGCGAACCGTATTGCCTGGTTGGCGACATGCCGGACGACGCCGTCGGCGTCGGCCTCGTGGAAGCCGCGCGCGGCTCGCTCGGCCACTGGCTTGCGGTGCGCCACGGCCGCATCCACAATTACCAGATCATCGCGCCGACGACCTGGAATTTCTCGCCGCGCGACGCGCGCGAAACGCCCGGGGCGCTGGAGCAGGCGCTGGCAGGCGTCGCGGCCGGTGCCGCCGGCGCCACGCCGGCCGCCGTCCAGCACGTCGTGCGCAGCTTCGATCCCTGCATGGTCTGCACCGTACATTGAAGAACAAGAGGATGGGCCCATGGAACGCATCACGATTTCACTCGACGAGGACCTCGCCCGCGAGTTCGATCGCCTGATCGAGCAGCGCGGCTACAGCAACCGCTCGGAGGCCGTGCGCGATCTCCTGCGCCAGCACCTCGAGCAGGCGCGCCAGGGCACCCACGAGGCGCGCCATTGCGTGGCCAGCCTGTCCTACGTCTACAACCATCATGAGCGCGAACTGGCGGAGCGGCTGACCGAGCTCCAGCATGGTCACCACGACCTGACGGTCGCCACCATGCACGCGCATCTCGACCACGACAACTGCCTCGAGAACGTGATCCTGCGCGGGCCGACCGCGGCCGTGCGCAGCTTCGCCGACGCCTTGATCGCCGAGCGCGGCGTGCGCCACGGCAGCATCAACCTCGTCTCGGTGGATGTCGATCGCGGCGCCCACAGCCACGGCTATGCGCCGAAGGGCGGCCGCGCGCACTCGCATCTGCATCTCAAGCCGAAGGCGTAAGTTCCATGCCGGACAAGCCGACCTCGTCGATGCTCGAAACCCTGGCCGCCGCCAGCGGCGCGGCGGCCGAAGACACGGTGTGGCTCGACGTCATCCACAAGATGGACGAGGTCTATAACGACCTGCTCAAGTACGAGGTTGCGCTCGAGGAGAAGAACGCCGCGCTCGAGGACTCGCAGCAGTTCATCTCCTCGGTGCTGACCTCGATGTCCGACGTGCTGGTGGTCTGCAGCCGCGCCGGGGTCATCGAGAGCGTCAACCAGTCGATGCTGACGGCGACCGGCAGGAGCGAAGAGGAGTTGCGCGGCCGGCCGATCTTCGACCTGTTCGCCGACGAGGCGTCGCGGCAGTCGGCGCAGCGCCATTTCACGGGCCGCCCCGGCGAGAAACTCGTCGACGTCGAACTTCAGTTGATCGCGGCCGGCGGGAGCGCGGTACCGGTGTCCATGAACTTCACGCCGCGCTACAGCGCGCTGGGCAAGCTGCTCGGCGTCGTCGTGACCGGGCGCCCGGTGGGCGAACTGCAGCGCGCCTACCAGGCCTTGCGCCGCGCGCATGAGGAACTCAAGCACACGCAGCAGCAGCTGCTGCACTCGGAGAAGATGGCGTCCCTCGGCCGCCTCGTCGCCGGCGTCGCCCACGAACTGAACAACCCGATCAGCTTCGTGCTGGGCAATGCCGTGGCGCTCAAGAAGTACGGCAAGCGCATCGGCGAGTACCTGGCGGCGGTGGATGCGGGCATGCCGGCCGGCGAGCGCGAGAAGCTGCGCAAGGAGTTGCGCATCGACCGCATCGTCGCCGATCTGCCGTCCTTGCTCGACGGCACGGCCGAAGGGGCGGAGCGCACGCGCGACATCGTCGACGGCCTCAAGCGCTTCTCGGCCGTCGACCGCGACGAGCCGGAGCGCTTCGACCTCGTGCCGGTCATCGAGCGCGCCATCAACTGGGTCGCCAAAGCGGCGCCGGAGCGCTTCCGCGTCGAGCTCGACCTGACGGGACCGCTGTTCGTGGTCGGCTCGTCGGGGCAGATGCAGCAGGTGGTGATGAACCTGGCGCAGAACGCCGTCGATGCGGCGGCCGGCCAGGCGGAAGCGCGCCTGACGGTGACGGGCAGCAGCGACGACGAGTGGGTCGTCATCGACTTCCGCGACTATGGGCCCGGCATCGGCGCCGAGAACCTCGGGCGCATCTTCGATCCCTTCTTCACGACCAAGCCGGTCGGCAAGGGAACGGGGTTGGGGCTGGCGATCAGCTACGGCATCGTGGAGCGTCACGGCGGCAAGCTCTCCGCCTACAACCACGCCGAGGGCGGCGCAGTGTTTACCCTGGTGCTGCCGCTGGCCGGCCGGCAGGCCGCCTAGAGCAGGCCGGTCGTCCAGGCCGCTGCGCCGAGACCCAGGACGCCGAGCAGGGAAAGCGCAACCGCGGGGGCAAAGCTGCCGCCGCTGCGCATCAGCGAAACCGTGTAGGCCGCCTTGAGCAGATTGTTGGACGATGCGGCGATAAGCACCGCGGCGGCGCCGATGCCGACCGAAACCGTGCCGCCGCGCTCCTGGGCGACGCTGAGCACGAAGGGGTCGATGTCGGAGAAGCCGACGACGGCCGCCAGGCCGTAGATGCCGCCAGCGCCGAAGTGCGCGTTCACCCAGTTGGACGCCACCGAGATGACCACGAACATCACGGCGAACAGCAGTGCGGCGTTGAGTTCGAGCGGGTTGGCCGGGGTCGCCGAGCCGATCTGGGTCTTGCCGACCGACGCCGGATTGCCGCGGAAGGCTGCCAGCGCGGTGCCCGCGGCGGCCAGCACCAGCAGCGGCGCCGCCAGTTCGACGGCAAGTGACCAATTGAGCAGCGCGATGATGAACAGCAGGCGCAGGTACATCACGGCCGTGGCAAGCACGATGCCGGTCTGCGCCATGCGCAGCGCTTCCGGGTCTGCTCCGGCGCGCTTGGCGAGCACCACGGTGGTCGCCGTCGAGGAATAGAGGCCGCCGAGCAGGGCGACCCACCAGCCGGCGCCCTGCGGCGCGACGTAGCGCTGCAGCAGGTAGCTGGCGTAGGACACCGTGCACACCGCCAGCACGGCGAGCCACAGCTGGTGCGGCGTGATCTGCGTCAGGCTGGTCACCGGCTCGTCGGGCAGAATCGGCATGATGAGGCCGGTGAGGATCAGGAACTTGCCGGCGGTCACAATCTCGGCCAGCTCGATGCGCCGCGCGAGTTCATGCAATCGTTCGCGCGCGGCCAGCAGCAGCACGGCGCCGACGGTGACGGCGATGGCGACCCATGGCGGCCCGATCAGCACGGCCGGACCCAGTAGGTAGGCGAGCACGTTGCAGATCGGCACCATCAGGCCGGCGTTCGAATGGCCTTCGCTGCCCGCTTCGGCCACCTGGCTCCAGTAGTAGGCCGTCAGCCAGGCGCCGAGGATCAGCAGGCCGACGCTGAAGGGCAGCAGGTTGCCGGCATCGGCGCGGTAGAGCAGGGCGCCGGCCAAGGCGAGCAGTGGGAAGGTCCGCACGCCGCCCGGCCGCTCCTTGCCGCCGCGGCGCGAATAGAAGTCCTCGAAGGCCAAGCCGAAGAAGAATCCGAGCGCCAGCACCAGGAAGAAGTCCGCAAACAGGCTCATTTCGGGCGACATGCGACGGGAATTTACACCATGTGACG
This sequence comes from Ignavibacteria bacterium, assembly GCA_050259835.1. GTDB lineage: Bacteria > Pseudomonadota > Gammaproteobacteria > Burkholderiales > Rhodocyclaceae > Nitricoxidireducens. The sequence continues at coordinate 5,800 of JBLNBJ010000181.1, forward strand.
ACGGCGGGTGCCCGGTAGGAGGAATTGAGATAGACTTCATACCGTATCCTTCCGGACGCCCCATGGACGCGCTGCCCCAAGACATCGTCGCATTGAGCCTGCTGGTCTTCGTGCTCGGCATGAAGCATGGCTTCGACGCGGACCACCTGGCGACGATCGACGGCCTGACGCGCTTCAACGCGGCGGGCAATCCGCGCCTGGCGCGGCTTTGCGGCGTGCTGTTCTCCCTCGGCCACGGCGCGGTGGTCGTCGCCATCGCGCTGGCGGTCAGCCTGCTGGCGACGCACTGGCAGACGCCGGCCTGGCTCGAAACGTTCGGCGCCTGGGTGTCCATCGCCTTCCTGCTGGCACTCGGCTTCGTCAATGTGCATGCCGTGCTGCGCAGCGAACCGGGCCAGATCGTGCGGCCGGTAGGGCTCAAGGGCCGCTTTCTCGGGCGCCTGGCGCAGGCTTCGAGGCCTTGCTGGATCGCGCTGGTCGGCGCGCTGTTCGCGCTGTCCTTCGACACGGTCAGCCAGGCGGCGCTGTTCGCGCTGACGGCCTCGCAATTCGGCGGCTGGCAGCATGCGCTGATGCTCGGACTGCTGTTCATGGGCGGCATGCTGGTCACCGACGGCATCAATGGTTTCTGGATCTCGCGCCTGATCCGGCGCGCCGACGAAGTCGCCGTGCTGGCCTCGCGCATCATGAGCCTCGTCGTCGGCGGCGTCAGTCTGGCCGTGGGGGCCTTCGGTGTCATGAAGCTCTCGCTGCCCGTGGTGGAGACCTGGAGCGACGGCAAGGAACTCCTGTTCGGCGGCCTGCTGGTGGCTGTCATCGCGGGGAGCTTCCTCGTCTCCCTGCGCCTGGCGCGTGCCGGTGCAGTGGCCATCGCGGGCAACCGCTAGCGTTCGTTCCCTCGCCTTGCGGCGATAATGCCGCCATGTCCGCCCCCGCCTTCGATCCCGGTGCCGTTCACGTCAGCTTGCGCTGGAGCGACGGCCATGTGCGTGACGCGACCGTGCGCGTGGTGCGTCCGAACGCAGCGGCGCTGCTGCGCGGGCGCAAGGCCGACGAAGCGGTTCGGATGCTCCCGCTGCTCTATGCCGTGTGCGGTGCGGCGCAGGGCTTTGCCGCGCGCCTGGCGCTGGCGGCGGCTCGCGGCGTGCCGTGCGAGCCCTGCGTCGATGACCAGGTG
>JBLNBJ010000182.1:0-13329 GCA_050259835.1 Ignavibacteria bacterium
CCTGTTCCAGGCGCATGATCTTGCCGACGACGAGGCCGACGAATGGGCCGACTGGCTGCCACCCCACGCGCTTTGGCTACCCTTCGATGTGGCCGGCTGCCGCGGCGGCTGGCTGCTGGCGCGCGACGACGCCTGGAACGAGGCGGAAGTCGCACTGCTGTCCGAATGGCTCGGCTTGTGGGCACAGGCATGGGCGCTGCAACAGGCAGGAACACCGCATGCGCAGTGGCAGGCGCGCATCGCGCGAGTGCTCGCCTGGCGGCCCCGGCGCGAGCATCTGGATGGATTGCTGCAGCAAGCGCGACGGCTGCGCCGACGCGAGGCGTGGCGCCAACTGGGCCGCTGGCTCTGGACCACGCGCCGCGGACGCATCGTCCTCGGCGTCGCCGCCATCGCGCTGTTCCCGGTGCGACTCTCCGTGCTGGCGCCCGGGCAACTCGTGCCCGCGAACCCGGCCGTCATCCGTTCGCCGATGGACGGCGTGGTGGACCACATCGTCGTGCAGCCCAACCAGCGGGTCAAGGCAGGCGATGCGCTGCTCGAGTTCGACCGCATCGCCCTTTCCAGCCGGCTCGAAGTCGCGCAGCAGGCGCTGGCGACGGCCGAAACCGAGTATCGCCAGTTTGCGCAGCAGGCGGTGACGGATGCCAAGAGCAAGGGCCAGATGGCCGCCCTGCAAGGCCGCATCGAGGAGAAGCGCGCGGAGGCCGCCTATCTGGACGCGCTCAACGAGCGTTCGGTGCTCATCGCGCCGCGCGACGGCATCGCCCTGCTCGATGAGCCCGCCGAATGGGCGGGACGCCCGGTGGCGGCGGGCGAGCGCATCATGATGATCGCCGACGAACATGCTGCAGAGATAGAAGCCTGGCTCGGGCCGGCCGACATGATCGACCTGCCGGAGGCCGCTCCCGTCACCCTGTACCTGAACACGCGGCCGCTTTCGCCGGTCGACGGCCGCGTGCGCTACGTCGCGCACGAAGCGCTGGTGCAGCCGGCCGGCGGCTACGCCTCCCGGCGGCGCGCCGAGCTGCCGCCCGACGAAGCCGCCCCGCGCATCGGGCTCAAGGGCTCGGCCAAGGTTTCCGGCCATTTCGTGCCGCTTATCTACTGGGTGCTGCGCAAGCCGCTGGCCGCGGCGCGCAGCTTCGCGGGCTTCTGATGGCCGCAGGCGACGCGCTGCCGCCGCTGCGCCAGGAGCTCTCGCTCCACGAAGGCCCGGTGGCCGACAACGGCGCGCCCACCTGGGTCTTGCAGGACCCGGTCCGGCACCGCTATTTCCGCATCGAGTGGCTGCCGTTCGAGATCCTGTCGCGCTGGCAACTCGGCGATGGCGAGCTCATCGCCGCCGCGGTCGAGCGCGAGACGACGCTGGCGGCAACGCCCGACGACGTCGCGGCCGTGCTGCGCTTCATGCTCGAGAACGAACTGCTCCAGCTCGGCGGAGCCGCGGGAACCGCCTGGTATGCCGACAAGGCGAGGCGGCGCCGCCCGGGCGCATGGTCGTGGCTGCTCCACCATTACCTGTTCTTCCGCGTGCCGCTGCTGCGTCCCGACGCCTGGCTCGCGCGGCACCAGCATCGTCTCGATTTCCTCTATTCGCGGCGCTTCGCCATGCTGACGCTGGCGGCGCTGCTGCTCGGCGGCATCGAGGTGGCGCGCCAGTGGGAGCGCTTCGTCGCCACTCTCGTCGACACCTTCACGCTGCCGGGCATGCTGGCCTTCGGCGCGGCGCTGGTGTTCGCCAAGACCCTGCACGAGTTTGGTCACGCCTTCACCGCCAAGCGGCACGGCTGCCGCGTTCCGGTGATGGGCGTGGCCTTCATCGTGCTGTGGCCGCTCGCCTACACCGACGTTACGGACGCCTGGAAGCTGCGCGCGCGCCCCGCCCGGCTCGCGGTCGGCGCCGCCGGCATCGCCGTCGAGCTCGCGCTGGCCGCCTGGGCGACGCTCGCCTGGGCGCTGCTGCCCGACGGCCTGCTGCGCGGCATGGCCTTCGTGCTCGCCACGTCGACGTGGATGGCCACGCTGACCATCAACGCCAGCCCGTTCATGCGGTTCGACGGCTACTTCCTGCTGTGTGACGCGCTCGAGATGCCGAACCTGCATGCGCGCGCCTTCGCCCTGGCGCGCTGGCGACTGCGCGAACTGCTGTTCGGGCTGGGCGAGGCGCCGCCCGAATTCCTGCCCGCGGCGCGGCGCAGCGCGGTCGTCGCCTTCGCCTGGGCCACTTGGCTCTACCGGCTGGTGGTGTTCTTCGGCATCGCGGTGATCGTCTATCACATGTTCGCGAAGGCGCTCGGCATCTTCCTCGGCGCGATCGAAGTGGGCTGGTTCATCGCCTTGCCGGTCTGGCGCGAGCTGCGCGCGCTGCGCGACAAGTGGCCGGCCATCCGTGCGACGCAACGCAGCCGGCGCAGCGCGGCGCTGGCAGGCGCCGCGCTCGCCCTCGTCGCCGTGCCGTGGAGTTTCCAGATCCAGGCGCAAGGCGTCCTCAAGCCCGGGCGCAGCTTTCCGCTGATCGCGACGCGGGCCGGCCAAGTGGTGGCGGCGCCGGCGGCCGGCGGCGCGCAGCTTGCGCCCGATGACTTGCTGATGCGCGTCGAGTCGCCCGAACTCGAATGGCGCCGCCGGACCAACGCCGCGCGCAGCGCCGCATCGGGCTGGGCCGCGACCGCAGCCGCGCTGGATACCGACCTGCAGCCGCGCCTCCTGGTGCTGCGCCAGGAGAGCATCACCGCGCAGGCCGCGCTGGAAGGCGACGAGCGCGAAGCCGGCCGGCTGGCCCCGGCGGCGCCGTTCGCCGGCACGCTGGTCGACGTGCCGCCCGACCTGCGCACCGGCGACTGGGTGGCGCGCAACGAAAAGCTCGGCCTCCTGATCGATCCCGCCGAATGGCGCGTCGAGGCCTATCTGAGCGAGGAAGCGGTCGAGCGCGTGAGCGTGGGCGACGGCGCGACCTTCCTGCCTGAAGCCGCGGGCCGCGGCGCGCTCTCGCTGCGGGTCGAGCAGGTCGACCACGACGCCACGCGGGCGCTTCCCGAAGGCCTGCTCGCGAGTCCCCACGGCGGCGCCATTCCGGCGCGACAGTCGGGCAACCAGGTGATTCCCGACCGGGCCGTCTATCGCGTGTCTCTGCGAGTACTGGAACCGGTGCCCGCCGAGACGCCCTTCCTGCGCGGCCAGGTGGTGATCCGCGGCGCGCCGGCCACCTTGCTCGGCGGCTACCTGCGAGCCGCCGCCGGCCTGCTGATCAAGGAATCGGGCTTCTGAGACGCGCCGCTCAGCGGCGCGGAAGCCGCTCGCCGGCCGTCCCCAGGAAACGGCGGATCTCAGGCAGCGCGGCGGTCGCCGCCTTTTCGCCTTCGAGCACCGCGAGATGCCGGCCCTGGAAATCGGTGGCCGCGACTTCGGACAGTTGCGGACGGATCACCACATCGGCCTCCGCCAGTTCGAAGCGGCCGAGCGTCTGCCCCATGATGGAAAACGTCTGCAGCAGCACGCCGACGGTGTTTTGCGTTTTGCCGTTCTGGGGCCTGGCCGAAATATCGACGGCGATGACGACATCGGCGCCGAGCGCGCGCGCCGTGCGCACGGGGATGGGGCTCACCAGCCCACCATCCACGTATTCGCGCCCGTTGATGCTCACGGGCTGGAACACGCCCGGCACGCAACTCGAGGCGCGAACGGCCATGCCGGTGTTGCCGGTGCGGAACACCACGGGCTCGCCGCTGTGCAGGTCGGTGGCGACCACGGCGAACAGGCGATCGAGCTTTTCGAGCGGCCGATTGCCGACGGCGCGGTTGATGAAGTTCTGCAGCGCCTCGCCCTTGAAGACGCCGCGATCGGGCAGCGACCAGTCGCCGACCTGCGCTTCCTCCATCTGCAGGGCCACTTTCTGGAGCTCGAAGCCGCTGTGCCCGGCCGCGTAGAGCGCGCCCACGACGGAGCCGGCGCTGGTGCCGACAACGATGTCCGGGACGATGCCCTGCGCTTCGAGCGCCTTGATGACGCCGATGTGGGCGAAGCCGCGGGCGGCGCCCCCGCCCAGCGCCAGCGCGATCCTGGGTGCCGGCCGCGCGGGCGGCGGCGCGGTGGCGCATCCGGCCGCGGCAAGAACCCCCAACGAGGCGAAGACAAAGCGGCGGCGGGCGGCATCCATGAGGACGCGGATGCTATCACAACGTCCTAACCGGGCAGGAGCCGGCGGCCCGGAAGGCCCGTGCCGGCGGGCCTCCCGGCCTCGGGGTGGCCCTATACCCACGAAGCCAGGAAGCCTGCGATAATCCGCGCTTCGCTACCACTAACGGCAGACTTCGGCCCCACCGCCGGAATGGACATCCGCTCCCACACCTTCGATCGCATCCGCCGCTTCTTCGGCACCGGGCTCGACATCGTCGAATACGCCGGCCTGCTCGTCATCGCCTTCGCCACGACGGCCGCGATGTACCACGAGATCACGGCCATGTTCGAGGCCAAGTGGGTGGCGCTGGCCGACCTGCTGCTGATGTTCCTCTACCTGGAGGTGCTGGCGATGATCGGCCAGTACTTCAAATCCGGGCACTTGCCGGTGCGTTACCCGCTCTATATCGCCATGGTGGCGCTGGCGCGCTACCTGGTGCTCGACCTCAAGGAACTGACCGAACTCCGCATGCTTGCCGTTGCAGCCGCGATCCTGCTGATCACGCTCGGCGTGCTGATCATCCGTTACGGCCACGTGCGCTTCCCTTACGACGAAGACGCCGAAAAAGCCGGCCACAAACCCTACGTTCGCGAATAAGCACGATATGAATCCTCCCCTCTTCGAATCCTCCATCTCCAGCCTGCCGCTGATCGCGCGCGGCAAGGTCCGCGACATCTACGCCGTCGGCGAAGACAAGATGCTGATCATCACGTCCGATCGCCTCTCGGCCTTCGACGTCATCCTGCCCGACCCGATTCCGGGCAAGGGCGAGGTGCTCACCGAAGTCGCCGACTTCTGGTTCGGCAAGCTCGCGCATGCGATCCCGAACCAGCTGACCGGCATCGATCCGGAATCCGTCGTCGCCAACGACCAGGAGCGCGCCCAGGTGCGCGGCCGCTCGCTGGTGGTCAAGCGCCTGAAGCCGCTGCCGATCGAGGCCGTGGTGCGCGGTTACCTGATCGGCTCCGGCTGGAAGGACTACCAGGCGACCGGCAAGGTGTGCGGCATCGAACTGCCGGCCGGACTGAAGCTGGCGCAGCAGCTGCCGGAAGCGATCTTCACGCCCGCCACCAAGGCCGAGATGGGCGAGCACGACGAGAACATCGACTACGCGTCCGTCGAAAAGCTGATCGGCAGCGAGCTGGCGCGCCAGGTCAAGGACGTCTCGCTGCGCCTCTACAAGGAGGCCGCCGGCTTCGCCCGCGTGCGCGGCATCATCATCGCCGACACCAAGTTCGAGTTCGGTCTCGACGCGCAAGGCAAGCTGCACCTGATCGACGAAGTGCTGACGCCCGATTCGTCGCGCTTCTGGCCGGCCGACCAGTACCAGGTCGGCATCAGCCCGCCCTCGTTCGACAAGCAGTTCGTGCGCGACTACCTCGAGACGCTCGACTGGAACAAGCAGGCGCCGGGACCGCGCCTGCCGCCCGAGATCATCGAGAAGACGGGCGCCAAGTACCGCGAAGCCCTCTATCGGCTCACGGGCACGATGCTCACCTGAGCCTGCTCCGCGGCGGCGCCCGAACCCTGCCGCCGCCTGCGATGCATCCTCCGAACGGCGCCCTCAGCGGCGCCGTTCTCTTGCCTGCGCCACGCGCGCGATAGGGCACAATTGCATATTTCCGCACCCCGATCGGCAACATGAACCCTCTGCTCGATTTCTCCGGACTGCCGCGCTTCGACGCCGTCCAGCCCGACCACGTCGCCCCCGCCATCACCCAGCTGCTTGCCGAAAACCGCGCGCTGGTCGAACGCATCGCCGCACCCGAAACCCCCGCCAGCTGGGACGGCTTCGCCCAGCCGCTGATCGACGGCGGCGAGCGGCTCGGCCGCGCCTGGGGCATCGTCGGCCACCTGCACTCGGTGAACGACGTGCCCGCCTGGCGCGACGCCTACAACGGCATGCTGCCGGAAGTCTCGCGCTTCTTTGCCGAGGTCGGCCAGAACCTCGCCTTGTTCGCCAAGTACAAGAAGCTGCGCGAGAGCGAGGAATACGCGCGGCTGTCCCCGGCGCGGCAACGCATCGTCGACAACGAGATCCGCGATTTCCGCCTCTCGGGCGCCGAGCTGCCCGAGGACAAGAAGCCGCGCTTCCAGGAGATCCAGGAGGAACTCGCCTCGCTGGCGGCGAAGTTCGCCGAGAACCTGCTCGACGCCACCAACGCTCACGCCGAGTGGGTCGCGGACGAAGCCGGCCTCGCCGGCCTGCCGGAAGACGTGAAGGACGCCGCCCGTGCCGCCGCCGAGCAGGACGGCAAGCCGGGCTGGAAGTTCACCCTGCACGCGCCGTCCTACATTCCCGTCATGCAATACGCCGATGACCGCGAACTGCGGGCTCGCATGTACCGCGCCTACGCCACCCGCGCCTCCGAGTTCGGCAAACCCGAATGGGACAACGGGCCACTGATCGACCGGATGCTCAAGCTGCGCGCCGAGGAGTCGGCGATGCTCGGCTACAAGAACTTCGCCGAGGTCTCGCTGGTGGCCAAGATGGCGGATTCGCCGGCGCAAGTAGCGGACTTCCTGCGCGACATGGCGGCCAAGGCCAAGCCCTTCGCCGAGAAGGACGTCGCCGAGCTGCGCGATTTCGCGCGCCGCGAACTCGGCATGGAGAAGCTGGAAAGCTGGGACCTGGCCTGGGCCTCGGAAAAGCTCAAGCTCGCGCGCTACGCCTTCTCGGACGACGAGGTCAAGCAGTACTTCCCCGAGCCGATGGTCATCGCCGGCCTCTTCCGCGTCATCGAAACCCTGTTCGGCGTCAAGCTCGAGCCGGACACCGCTCCCATCTGGCATCCCACGGTGCGCTTCTTCCGCATCGTGCGCGACGGCCGCCTGGTCGGGCAGTTCTACCTGGACCTCTACGCGCGCGACACCAAGCGCGGCGGCGCCTGGATGGACGAAGCCATTACGCGCCGGCGCATCAGCGGCGGCCTGCAGACGCCGGTGGCCTATCTCAACTGCAACTTCCCCGCCCCCGTCGGCGGCAAGCCCGCCACGTTCTCGCACGACGACGTGCTGACGCTGTTCCACGAAACGGGCCACGGCCTGCACCACCTGCTGACGCAAGTCGACGAATTGCCCGTCTCCGGCATCCACGGCGTCGAATGGGACGCCGTCGAACTGCCGAGCCAGTTCATGGAGAACTTCTGCTGGGAATGGGACGTGCTGGAAGCCATGACCGCCCATGTCGACACCCGCGACCCGCTGCCGCGCGCGCTCTACGACAAGATGATCGCCGCCAAGAACTTCCAGAGTGGCATGCAGATGCTGCGGCAGATCGAGTTTGGGCTGTTCGACCTGCTGCTGCACAGCGAATTCGATCCCAACGGCTCCGAGCGCATGCTCGACCTGCTCGATCGCGTGCGGCGCGAAGTCGCGGTGATCTTTCCGCCCGAGTGGAACCGCTTCCCGCAAAGCTTCTCGCACATCTTCGGCGGCGGCTACGGCGCCGGCTACTACAGCTACAAGTGGGCGGAGGTCTTGTCCGCGGACGCCTACGAGGCCTTCGAAGAAGCCGCCCAGGCGCGCGGCAGCGCGCTGGACCCGCAGACCGGCGAGCGCTACTGGCGCGAGATCCTCGCGGTCGGCGGCTCACGTCCGGCGATCGAATCGTTCAAGGCCTTCCGCGGCCGCGCTCCCCGCCCCGACGCTCTGCTGCGCCATAATGGCATGACGACAGCCTAGCAACGGGGAGGATGGGATGAACAAGAGCGCGCTCGCCATGCTCGCGACGGCGGCGACCGTCGCCTTCGCGCAGGACGCCTACCGCTGGGTGGGCAAGGACGGCGCGGTGCACTACTCCGACGCGCCGCCTCCGCCCGAGGCGCGGCAGGTCGAGGAAAAGCGCCTCGACGCCAGCGTCGTGGGCGGCGACAAGCAGCCCTACGAGACCCGCCGCGCCGCGGCCGACTTCCCGGTCACGCTCTACGTCACGCCCGACTGCGCGCAGGCTTGCGCGGACGCGCGCAGCTTCCTCGCCGCACGCGGCATTCCCTTTTCCGAAAAGTCGCTTGCCACGCCCGAACAGGTCGCCGCCTTCACGCAGGCGACGCAGTCGGACACCGTGCCGACACTGACGGTCGGCACGCAGGTCAGCAAGGGTTTCCTCGACTCGGCCTGGAACGGCCTGCTCGACGACGCCGGCTATCCGCCGGCCAGATAGTCAGGGCTGCAGCAGCGCCGACAATTCGCGCTCAAGCAGCTCCGGGTCGCCGGAATTCAACTCGACCAGCCGGCGCAGGTGGGTGATGCTGTCGAGATCGATGTTCTCGCACGCAAGCCCGATCTTGACGCCCTCGACGTGGGTGATGCGGCCCCACATGGCGATCTCTTCGTTGCGCTCGCCGCCGAGGCGCAGATGCAGGCGGCACCGCTCGCCGGGCTTGCCCTGCCAACCGGGCGGCACTTCGAGCAGCGCCCCCTTGAGCGAGATGTCGTCGAGCGTCGCGTCGATGGCGGCAGTGTCGCTGACGAGCTTGACCGGCGCGCTGAATGCCGCGCGCCAGAACTTGCGTCGTTCGTTAGGCTGGTTCATGGCCCCTTCCCCTCCTTGCCTTCTGGTTCACGGCAGGTTGCTGCTTGAAGTCGTAGCCGCTGAAGTGCTTCAACAGCGGACAGGCGATGTCGCCGCACGCATGCTCGGCCTTGCACTCCCGCTGCGTCTGGTCCAGCAGGACCATCTGCTCACACTTCGGACAGAAGGCAAACGGCGAGTCGAACATGGCGACCTCCGCTTGCATTATAGGTCCGCGCCGCGCCGGGTTATCATCGCGCGGCTGAACGCCCATGACACCGATGAAGCTCGCCACCTGGAACGTGAACTCCCTGCGCGTGCGCCTGCCGCACGTGCTCGACTGGCTCGCGGCAGAGCGCCCCGATGCGCTCTGCCTGCAGGAGACCAAGCTCGAGGACGAGGCCTTCCCGTTCGCCGAGCTTGAGGCCGCCGGCTACCGCGCCGTGCATGCCGGGCAGAAGACTTACAACGGCGTCGCCATCCTGTCGCGCGAGGAACCGGCCGAGGTCCTGCGCGGTATTCCGGACTTCGACGATCCCCAGCGGCGCATCATCGCAGCGACGCTCGGCGGCGTGCGGGTCGTCAGCGCCTATTTTCCCAACGGCCAGAGCGTCGACTCGGACAAGTACCAATACAAGCTCAAGTGGCTGGCGGCGCTGGCTGCCTGGCTCAAGGACGAGCTGCAGCGGCATCCGCGGCTCGCGCTGCTGGGCGACTTCAACATCGCGCCCGAGGACTGCGACGTCTACGATCCGGTCGCGTGGAAGGACCAGGTGCTGTGCTCGATCCCCGAGCGCGATGCCTGGAAGCGCCTGCTCGACCTCGGCCTCGCCGACGCCTTCCGCCTGTTCGCGCAGCCGGACAAGCGCTACTCGTGGTGGGACTACCGGATGATGGCCTTCCGCCGCAACCGCGGCCTGCGCATCGACCACATCCTGCTTTCGACCGCGCTGGCACCCGATTGCCGCGCCTGCCGCATCGACGACGGCCCGCGCAAGCTGGAACGGCCGTCCGACCATGCCCCCGTGGTGGCGGAACTGGCATGAGCGACGCGGCGCTCGAAGCCCTCTACCCGGTGCTCGGCGCGCTGCCGACGGAGCTGCGCGAGAAAGCGCTGCGCCAGGCGCAGACGGTAACGGTGCCGGCCGGCACGGTGCTGTTCGACGAACACCAGCCCTGCCAGGGCTTCCCGTTCATTCTCGGCGGCGGCATCCGGGTGGTGAAGCCGGCCGCCAACGGCCGCGAACTGCCGCTTTACCGCGTGCTGCCGGGCGAATCCTGCATCATCACCTCGAGCTGCCTGCTCGGCCACGCCGACTACAATGCGCGCGGCGTCACCGAAGGGCCGACGACGCTGGTGCTGCTGCCGCGTCCGCTGTTCGACGAACTCCTTGCCCAGGCGGCCTTCCGCGACTTCGTCTTCCGTCTGTTCGCGGAACGCATGGCAGACCTTATGCAGCTCATCGAGGAAGTCGCCTTCCGCAAGCTCGACCAGCGCCTGGCGAACCTGCTGCTCGGCAAGGGCAAGCTGCTGCATGCGACCCACCAGCAGCTGGCCGACGAGCTCGGCAGCGTGCGCGAGATGGTGAGCCGGCTGCTCAAGGGCTTCGCCGAGCAAGGCCTGGTGCGCCTGGGACGCGAGCAGGTCGAGATCCTCGATCCGGCCGGCCTGCGCAAGATCGCCGGCTAGACGCCTGCCCGGCGGGTGTGTGATGTTGGTTACATACCCGCGCGGCGGTTGGTGGTTGAATGGGCTCACTTTCCCACCAAGGAGCTTTGCCATGAAATTCAACGTCGGCGGTATCGATCGTGTCCTGCGCGTCCTGCTCGGCCTGGCGCTCGTCGCCTGGGCGGTGCTCGGCGGTCCCGTGTGGGCCTGGATCGGGCTAGTTCCCCTGGCGACCGGCGCGGTCGGCTTCTGCCCGCTCTATCCGCTGCTCGGCATGAACACCTGCCCGGCCAAGAAGTAAGACCGGGCCGGCCTCAAGACAAACGGCAGGCGCAAGGCCTGCCGTTTTCGTTTCAGGACTTAGCCGCCGCGTTTGCCAGCGCCACGTAGGCGGACACCGGCAATTCCTCCGCGCGCGCGGTCGGCGCGATGCCGAGCGCGGCCAAATCTCCTTCGCCGAAATGATCGCGCAAGGTGTTGCGCAGCATCTTGCGCCGCTGGGAGAAGGCCGCCTGCACGATGCGCCCGAACGCGGCTTCGTCCCGAGCGGCCAGCGTTTCCGCCGGCCGCGGCAGCATGCGCACGATGGCGGAGTCCACCTGGGGCGGCGGATTGAAGGCGCCCGGCGGCACGACGAACAGCCGCTCCATCTCGAAGCGGTACTGCAGCATCACCGAGAGCCGGCCATAGTCGCCGCTGCCCGGCTCGGCCACCATGCGGTCGACCACCTCCTTCTGCAGCATGAAGTGCATGTCGCGCACCCGGTCGGCAATGCCGGCCAGGTGGAACAGCAGCGGCGTGGAGATGTTGTAGGGCAGGTTGCCGACGATGCGCAGGCCGGCGCCCAGTGTGCCGAAGTCGAATTCGAGCGCGTCGCCCTCATGCACGGTGAGCCGGTCGGGCGCATGGCGCTGGTGCAGCCGCGCGATCAGGTCGCGGTCGATCTCGACCACGTGCAGATGGTCGAGGCGCTCGAGTAGCGGTTCGGTCAGCGCGCCGAGGCCCGGTCCGATCTCGACGAGTATGTCATCTCGCCTGGGCGCGATCGCGTCGACGATGTTGCGGATGACGCCTTGAGAGACGAGGAAGTTCTGGCCAAACCGGCGCCGTGGAATGTGCTTCATCGGCGCGCCACGATCTCGGCGGCGGCATTGACGGCGGCGAACAGGCTGGCCGCGTCGGCCTTGCCGATGCCGGCAAGATCCAGCGCGGTGCCATGGTCGACGGAGGTGCGCAGGATCGGCAGCCCCAGCGTGATGTTGATGCCGTCCTCGAAGGCGGCGTACTTGAGCACCGCCAGGCCCTGGTCGTGGTACATGGCGAGTTGCGCGTGCGAACCGGCCAGCACGCGCTTGGTGAACAGCGTGTCCGCCGGCAGCGGCCCCACCAGGTCCATGCCTTCGCTGCGCAGCTTTTCGAGCACGGGGATGATGACGTCGATTTCCTCCATGCCCATGTGGCCGCCTTCGCCCGCATGCGGGTTGAGGCCGGCGACGAGGATGCGCGGATGTTCGAAGCCGAACTTCGTGCGCAGGTCGGCATGCAGGATGCGAAGCGTCGTCTCGAGCTCGGGCTGCGTAATCGCGGCCGGCACGTCCTTGAGCGGCAGGTGCGTGGTGGCCAGCGCCACCCGCAGGCCGGCATTGGCCCCCGTGCCGGCGAGCATCATGACGACGCGCGGCGTGTTCGTCTTCTCGGCCAGGTATTCGGTGTGGCCGGTGAACGGCATGCCGGCGGCGTTGATCACGCCCTTGTGCACCGGCGCCGTCACCATGGCCGCGAACTCGCCGCTGCGGCAGCCGGCCAGCGCCCGGTCGAGCAGTTCGATGACGTAGGGCGCGTTGCCCGGATCGAGTTGTCCCGGGGTGCAGGGCCGGCGCAGAGGCACATGCTCGATATCGAGGCCCGCCGCATCGACGCCGAGCAGCGCCGCGCGGGCCAGGATCAGGCTGCGGTCGCCGAGCACGCGGACGCGCACCGGCAGCTCGGCGCGCGCCAGCGCCAGGCAGATGTCGGGGCCGATGCCCGCCGGTTCGCCGCTGGTGACGGCGACGACCGGCCGTTCAGCGGTCTTCGAGGCGGTACTCGACATAGGCGCGGTCGCGCATCTGGCGCAGCCAGTCTTCGTAGGCTTCGTCGCTCTTGCGCTCGCGCAGCGCCTGGCGCGCCAGCAGGCGGCGGCGCTCGGGCGACACCTCGTCGGTGCGGCGCTCATGCACGACGATCAGGTGCCAGCCGAACGGCGAGCGCACGGGCTGGCTGACTTCGCCGATCTTGAGCGCGTCCATGGGTCGCTCGAAATCCGGCACGGTGTCGCCCTGGTAGAGCCAGCCGAGGTCGCCGCCCTTGGCGGCCGACAGGTCGTTCGAATAGAGGCGGGCGAGCTCGGCGAAGCTGGCGCCGTGAATGATGCGTTCGCGGATGTCGATCAGCTTGCGCTCGCCTTCCGCTTCGGACACCAGCTCGTTGATGCGGATCAGGATGTGGCTGGCATGCGTCTGCTTGATGGCGCGCGGAGCAGCAGCGCCGCCGCGGCGCTCTACCAGCTTGACGATGTGGAAGCCGGCGGGACTGCGCAGGATGTCGCTGACCTGGCCGGGATTCATCTTCTGCACGGCCTCGGCGTACAGCGTCGGCAGCCGCTCTAGCGGCCGCGGCCCCATGGCGCCGCCCGAAAGGCCGTCCGGCGCATCCGAGAAGGCGGCTGCCACCTTGCCGAACTCCTCGCCGGCCTTGATCTGGTCGAGCGCCTGCTTGGCGCGCGCCGCCAGCCGCATGAGCTGCCCCGGGTCGGCCTGCTCGGGCACCCGCACGATGATGTGCGAAAGATTGACCACCACTTCTTCACCGCCGGCGTTCTTGGGGTTGTCGATGAAGTTGTCGATCTCGCCTTCCGAAATCATCACGCGGCTGTCGACCTCGCGTTCGCGCAGGCGCGCAATGAGCATCTCGCCGCGGATCTCCTCG
>JBLNBJ010000183.1:0-22863 GCA_050259835.1 Ignavibacteria bacterium
AGGTAAAGGAGGAGGCGGACGCCTTATCGATCTTGTCCGCCGGGGGACACGGAGCGGCGACGACCACCCGTCGCCCTCGGCGGGCCGAAGCCCCCGGTTTGGTTTGTCCCTGCCCGGATAGCACAACATGCCAAAACGCAAGAACAAGCCCATCTCCACCCAGTCCGACTGGACCTTCGACCTGATCGAGCGCTACGACCAGGAGATCGGGCGCGTAGCCGCGCATTACGGGCTCGACACCTACCGCCACATCCTCGAGATCATCAACGCCGAGCAGATGATGGACGCCTACGCCTCCATCGGCATGCCGGTGAACTACCACCACTGGTCGTTCGGCAAGCACTTCCTCGCCACCGAGGGCGGCTACCGGCGCGGGCAGATGGGGCTGGCCTATGAAATCGTGATCAACTCCGATCCCTGCATCGCCTACCTCATGGAAGAGAACACCATGATGATGCAGGCGCTGGTGATCGCGCATGCGGCCTACGGCCACAACTCCTTCTTCAAGGGCAACTACCTGTTCCGCACCTGGACCTCGGCCGATTCGATCATCGACTACATGATCTTCGCCCGCAACTACATCGCCGAATGCGAGGAGCGCTACGGCGAAGAGGAGGTCGAGCGCCTGATCGACAGCTGCCATGCGCTGCTGAGCATCGGCGTGGATCGCTACAAGCGCCCGCCGCGGCTGTCGATCAACAAGGAGAAGGAGCGCCAGCGCGAGCGCGAAGAATACCTGCAGACGCAGGTGAACCAGCTGTGGCGCACGCTGCCCGGCCGCGCCGACGCCGAGCCGGGCGACGAGCCGGAGGCGAAGCGCTTCCCGCGCGAGCCGGAGGAGAACCTGCTCTACTTCGTCGAGAAGAACGCGCCGCTGCTCGAATCGTGGCAGCGCGAGGTGGTGCGCATCGTGCGCAAGGTGGGCCAGTATTTCCTGCCGCAGCGCCAGACGCAGCTGATGAACGAGGGCTGGGCCTCGTTCTGGCACTACACGCTGCTCAACCATCTCTACGACGAGGGGCTGCTGTCGGACGGCTTCATGATGGAATTCCTGCAGTCACACACCAACGTGCTCTATCAGCCGGGCTACAACCACCCGTACTATGGGGGCATCAATCCCTACGCGCTCGGCTTCGCCATGTGGCGCGACATCCGCCGAATCTGCGAGGACCCGACGGCCGAAGACCGCGAGTGGTTTCCGGAGATCGCCGGCGGCAACTGGCGCGAGACGCTGGACTTCGCCATGCGCAACTTCAAGGACGAAAGCTTCATCGCGCAGTACCTGTCGCCGCGGCTGATGCGCGAGTTCCGCATGTTCGCCGTGGTGGACGACGACCGCTACAGCAACATCGTGGTGGACGCGATCCACGACGACCAGGGCTACCGCACGCTGCGCCAGCGCCTGTCGGACCAGTACAACCTCGGCAACCGCGAGCCGAACATCCAGGTGTGGAACGTCGACTTCCAGGGCGACCGCTCGCTGACGCTGCGCTACTTCCACCATCAGCGCCGTCCGCTGAGCGAGACGCGCGACCAGATGCTGGCGCACGTCGCCTATCTATGGGGATTCCCGGTGCGCCTGGAGGAACAGGACGAGCACGGCCACGTCAAGCTGGTGAAGGAGATCGTGGTGGATCGTCGGCGCTCCCGCTGAGGAAGGGGAGCGCGGCGCCCGCGCCGCGCGGCGCGGGCGTGCGAGGAGCTACTGCGACTTGCTGGCGCCGCCGCTGGACGTCGGCTCGTTGCTCGATCCGCTCTGGTCCTTGCTCATGCTGCCGCTCTTCTTCGCCTTGTGGGCGCGCTTCTTCTTGCTCTTCTTCGACATGCCGCTGTCGCTCGAGGACTG
Source organism: Ignavibacteria bacterium (assembly GCA_050259835.1). Classification (GTDB taxonomy): domain Bacteria; phylum Pseudomonadota; class Gammaproteobacteria; order Burkholderiales; family Rhodocyclaceae; genus Nitricoxidireducens. The sequence goes on from JBLNBJ010000183.1 coordinate 1,847, forward strand.
GTCCTTGCTCATGGAACTGGAGGTGTCGCCCGAGGTGGACCCGGCCGAGCCCTGCGCGAGGGCCTGACCGGCCGTCGCCAGCATCACCGACGAAATCAATGCAGCAAGCAGTTTGTTCATAACGCGTATCTCCTGAGGGGTTGAGGAAGCTCCGGGGCACGCCCTGCCGGCGTACGGGATGGCGCATCGTAGATGGCGCCCCGCGAAACCTGAATGCCTGCTTGCCGGTAATTTGCCTACAGGTTTTCGCGTAGCCTCGCCCGCCCGGCGCATGCCGCAGCAGGAACTATCCGGCATGTCGCCGCGTCTGAATTGCCAGGACAGCCGGCGGGGTCGGATTTCGGCCGCCGCCGAGACAGGAGGCGCGATGGCGGCGAACAGGAGGTTCTGCCTGGCATCCGTGGCGGCGATCGCGATCGCGGCCGTTCCGGCGCGCGCGGACTACGCCATCAGCCTGACGCCCGGCGTCACCTCGATCAGCCGCGAAATCCATTGGCTGCACGGCCTGGCCTACTGGGTCTGCGTCGCCATCGGCGTCGTGGTCTACGGCGCCATGGCCTGGGCCATCTTCCACTACCGCAAGTCGCGCGGCGCCGTGCCGGCGCAGTTTCGCCACAACACGCGGCTCGAGATCGTGTGGACCGTCGTGCCCTTGCTGATCCTCATCGTGCTCGCCGTGCCGGCCACGGCGACGCTGATACGCATGAAGGACACCAGCGATCCCGATCTGACGGTCAAGGTCACCGGCCAGCAATGGCGCTGGCGCTACGACTACATCGGCCAGGGCGTCGGCTTCTTCAGCAGCCTCGATGCGCGCAGTTCGGACGCCTCCAAGCTGCGCTCCGGCATCGAGCCGGCCACCGTCGAGAACTACCTGCGCGCCGTCGACAACCCGCTGGTTCTGCCCACCGGCCGCAAGGTGCGCCTGCTGTTCACCTCCACCGACGTCATCCATTCCTGGTGGATGCCCGACCTGGGCTACAAGGTCGACGCCAACCCGGGCTTCATCAACGAGGCGTGGACGCGCATCGACCAGCCGGGCACCTACCGCGGCCAGTGCGCCGAACTGTGCGGCGTCGGGCACGGCTACATGCCGGCCGTCGTCGTGGCGATGAGCCCGGCCGACTTCGACGCCTGGCTGGCCAAGACCAAGGCGCAGCAGTCGGCGGCAGCCGCGGCCGCCGAGCGCGAATGGTCGCGCGCCGACCTGATGAAGACGGGCGAGGAAGTCTATGGCCGCATCTGCGCCGCCTGCCACCAGGCGAACGGCAAGGGCATCCCGGGCACCTTCCCGGCGCTGGACGGCAGCCCGCTGGTCAAGGGGCCGGTGGCCGGCCACATGGACCGCGTCATGAACGGCAAGGCCGGCACTGCCATGCAGGCCTTCGCGACGCAGCTGTCGGACGCCGAACTCGCCGGCGTCATCACCTTTGAGCGCAACTCCTGGGGCAACAAGACCGGCGACGTCGTCCAGCCGTCGCAGGTCAAGGCGGCCCGCAAGTAAGGAAGACAGCCATGGCCGAGATCGCCTTGCACGACGCCGCCCACGACCACCCGCACGGCCTCGCGCGCTGGCTGTTTTCCACCAACCACAAGGACATCGGCACGCTCTACCTGGCGTTCTCGCTGACCATGTTCTTCATCGGCGGCACCTTCGCGCTGGTGGTGCGCGCCGAGCTGTTCCAGCCGGGGCTGCAGATCGTGACCGCCACCACCTTCACCCAGATGACGACGCTGCACGCGCTGGTGATGATCTTCGGCGCCGTCATGCCGGCCTTCGTCGGACTCGCCAACTGGATGATCCCGATCATGATCGGCGCGCCGGACATGGCGTTGCCGCGGCTGAACAACTGGAGCTTCTGGATCCTGCCGTTCGCCTTCCTGATGCTGCTGTCCACCTGGGCGATGCCGGGCGGGCCGCCCACCACCGGCTGGACGATGTACCCGCCCAACTCGCTGCAGACCGGCATGGCCTTCCCGTTCGTGATCTTCGCCATCCACCTGATGGGCATCTCGTCGGTGATGGGCGCCATCAACGTCATCACCACCATCTTCAACATGCGGGCGCCCGGCATGACCTGGGGCCGCCTGCCGCTGTTCGTGTGGACCTGGCTGATCACGGCCTTCCTGCTGATCGGCGCGATGCCCGTGCTGGCCGGCGCGGTGACCATGCTGCTGACGGACAAGTATTTCGGCACCAGCTTCTTCAACGCCGCCGCCGGCGGCGACCCGGTGATGTTCCAGCACGTGTTCTGGTTCTTCGGCCATCCCGAGGTCTACATCATGATCCTGCCGGCCTTCGGCATCGTTTCGCAGATCGTGCCGACGTTCTCGAGGAAGCCGCTGTTCGGCTACCACTCGATGATCTACGCGGTCGTGGCGATCGCCTTCCTGTCTTTCATCGTCTGGGCCCATCACATGTTCACAGTCGGCATGCCGCTCGCCGGCGAACTGTTCTTCATGTACTCGACGATCCTCATCGCCGTGCCGACGGGCGTCAAGGTGTTCAACTGGATCACCACCATGTGGCGCGGCTCGCTTACCTTCGAAACGCCGATGCTGTGGGCGTTGTCCTTCATCGTGCTGTTCACCATCGGCGGCTTCTCGGGCCTGATGCTGGGCCTGGCGCCGGTGGACTTCCAGTACCAGGACACCTACTTCGTCGTCGCGCACTTCCATTACGTGCTGGTGACCGGCGCGGTCTTCGCCATCATCGGCGCCGTCTACTACTGGCTGCCCAAGTGGACCGGCCGCATGTACGACGAACGGCTCGGCAAGCTCCACTTCTGGCTCTCGACCATCTTCGTGAACGTGCTGTTCTTCCCGCAGCACTTCCTCGGGCTGGCCGGCATGCCGCGCCGCATTCCCGACTACGCCGTGCAATACACGGAGTGGAACGCCATCTCGACGGTCGGCGCCTTCGTGTTCGGCTTCGCCCAGCTGATCTTCCTCTACAACATCCTGCGCGCCGCGAGCGGCCACGGCCCGCAGGCGACCGCGCAGGTCTGGGAAGGGGCCCACGGACTCGAATGGACGCTGCCGTCGCCGGCGCCCCACCACACCTTCGTCGAGCCGCCGCGCATCGACGAGACCCAGGCGCACAGCTAGGTTCGCCATGCGCCATCATCCGGCCGCCTCATCCACCCCGGCGTCGCGCGCGCGCGCCAACGTGCGCGTCGCCCTCACGCTCGCCGCTGCGGCCTTCGCGGTGTTCGCGGCGATCATCGTGGACCACCTGCCGCGATGACGACTGCCGCCGACAACGGCCGCCTGGCGCGCCGCCTCGCCGCCGCCGCCATCTCGATGATCGCGTTCGGCTTCCTGCTGGTGCCGCTCTACCGCGTCTACTGCCAGGTCACCGGCCAGAACGACACCACCATCCGCCGCCTCGCCTACGGCGACGCGGCGCGCGAGAAGGTGGACACCGCCCGCTGGGTGACGGTGGAACTCGTCGCGACGACGAGCGGCACGCTGCCGTGGGAGTTCCGCGCAGAGTCGCCGCGCCTGCAGGTGCACCCGGGCGACCTCGTGCTGGCGCGCTTCTACGCCCGCAACATCGGCGCGCGGCCCATCGTCGGACAGGCGGTGCCGACCATCACGCCGGGCACGGCCGCCGCGCATTTCCACAAGATCGAATGCTTCTGCTTTGCCCGCCAGCCGCTGGCGCCGGGCGAAGCCAAGGAAATGCCGGTGCAGTTCCAGGTGGATGCCGCGCTTCCGTCCGACGTCTCGACGCTGACGCTCGCCTACACCTTCTTCGAGGCGCCCGCCGACGACGCGGGCGCGCGCCGGCCCGGCTGAACAGACATGGCGCCCGGCGCTCACGCCCATTCGCTCCCGCCCGCAGCGCGGCGCACGAACCGCCGGGAAGGCTATTCGGAGGCATGACCATGGATCACGGCGAATCACGCTACTTCCTGCCTGCGCCAAGCTACTGGCCGATCGTCGGCTCGTTCGGCCTCTTCTGCCTGCTCGGCGGCTTCGCCCTGCTGCTCGATGATGCCGGCCTGGCCGGCGGCTACGCCTGCGGCGTGGGCTTCCTGGTCTTCGTCGGCATGCTGTTCGGCTGGTTCGGCACGGTGGTGCGCGAGAGCCGCAGCGGCCATTACAACGACCAGGTCGACGCCAGCTTCCGCTGGGGCATGGGCTGGTTCATCTTCTCGGAGGTGATGTTCTTCGCCGCCTTCTTCGGCGCGCTCTTCTACGCGCGCCACTTCGCCGTGCCCTGGCTCGGCGGCGCCGGCGACAAGGGTGTTGCCCATGAACTGTGGCCCTCCTTCGTCGCCGCCTGGCCGCTGCTCCAGCTGCCCGACGCGCGCCACTTCACGGTGGCCAAGGAAGCCATGGAAGCCTGGGGCCTGCCGGCCATCAACACGCTGATCCTGCTTTCCTCGGGCGTCACGGTGACGTGGGCGCACTGGAGCCTCAAGGCCGATCGCCGTCGCCAGCTGATCGCCGGTCTTGCGCTGACGGTGGCGCTCGGCGTGCTGTTCCTGTTTCTGCAGGGCCACGAATACTGGGATGCGTACACCGCGAAGGACCTGCGCATGACGTCGGGCATTTACGGCTCCACCTTCTTCATGCTGACGGGCTTTCACGGCGCCCACGTCACCATCGGCGCGATCATGCTGTTCGTGATCCTGATGCGCTCGGTGATGGGACACTTCACGCCGACGCATCATTTCGCCTTCGAGGCGGTGTCGTGGTACTGGCACTTCGTGGATGTGGTTTGGCTGGGGTTGTTCGTGTTCGTCTATTTGCTCTAGGGAGCAATCGGTCCATGGGTTGCGACCGCTACCGCCAAGGGCGACGGGTGGTCGTCGCCGCTTCGTGTCCCCCGGCGGAAAAGATCGAAAAGGCGTCCGCCTCCTCCTTTACCTACGCGTCGACGACCACCCATCCCCCTCGGCTCCACGCTTAGTGTGTTTTGGCGCTTCGACTCTCGTACGGTGCCACGCCGGGCCGATGGGGTGCCCTGCTGCGCGTAGGTAAAGGAGGAGGCGGACGCCTTTTCGATCTTGTCGGCCGGGGGACACGAAGCGCAGCAGGGCACCCCGTCGGCCCGAGCGCCACCAACGCCACGATCCGCATCGCACCGAACCGACAACTACGGCATCACGCCATGCGGAACCACGACACCGGTGAAGACACCAATCATCAGCAGAACGAACAACCCCACCGAAAGCGCGATGCGAAACGTCAACGCCTTCACCATGCGCGTGCTGCGGCCCCGGTCTCGTACCAGGCCAAACAACGCCACGCCGAGGCTCGCCAGCACTGCGAGGAGTGCGGCGACGATCAACCACTGGACGATCAGGGCCGTATGCATGAATGCGGGGCTCCGCTGTGATCACGTTCCACTATAGATCGCTGCTGCCGCCGCTCGCTGCCCTTGCAGCGGTCGTGCTGTTCGCGCGGCTCGGGGTGTGGCAATTGCATCGCGCCGACGAAGCGCAGGCCTTGCGCACCACGGCCGAAGCCCGGCTCGGCGCAGCGCGGGTCGCGCTCGACGGCGAGACGCTGGCCGGCGATCCGTCCGCGCTGCACTGGCGTCCCGTCGAAGCGCGCGGCAGCTGGCTGACGCAGCGGCAAGTGCTGCTCGACAACCAGGTGTCGCACGGCGAAGCCGGCTACCTCGTCTATACGGCCTTGCATCTGCCCGACTGCCGCTGCGCCGTGCTGGTCAATCGCGGTTGGGTGCCGGCAGGTCCGCGGCGCGATCAAATCCCTGACGTGGCGTTCACGCCGGCGGGCGGCGAGGTACGCGGCATCGCGGCGCCGCCGCCGGCCGCCGGCTTCGGCTTGTCGCCCGGGCCGGGCGAAGCCGTCGGTCCGGTCTTGCGCGTGCAACGGCTCGATGCACCGCAATTGTCGCGGTGGATCGGCGAGCCCGTCGCGCCGCTCACGGTGCTGCTTGCGCCCGAGGCGCCGGACGGCTACCGGCGCGAATGGCGGCCGCCCGACGGCCGAGGCGATCGCCACCTGGCCTACGCGGTGCAATGGTTCATCTTCGCGCTGATCGCCGCCGGCGTCGCAGTGCGGCTGAATTCATCGCGCCGCTGACAGTCCAACCCCTCGCCGCAACCCGACAAGGAGAAGAGCATGGAAGCCTTCGACAAGGACAAGGCCATTGGGACGCTGAACCGCATCATGGAGTTCGAGCTGGCCGGCGTCGTCCGCTATACCCACTACTCGCTGATGGTCTACGGCTACAACCGCATCCCGATCGTCAAGTGGCTGCGCGAGCAGGCCGACGAAGGGCTGGCCCATGCGCAGAAGGCCGGCGAGCTGATCACGCTGCTCGGCGGCCATCCGTCGCTGGCCATCGGGCCGCTGCTCGAAAGCCACCAGCACGAGATCGGCGCCATCCTGCGGGAATCGCTGACGCACGAGACGGAAACCTTGAAGCTGTACTACGAACTGCTCCAGCTTTCCGAAGACCGCTCGGTGCTGATCGAGGATTACGCGCGCGACCTGATCACGCAGGAAGAGACGCACGCCAGCGAGATCAACAAGATGCTGCGCGATCCCGGCCAGGTCGCGGCTTTCGCCCAGACCTGAGGCTGCGGTCCGCGGCGCCGGATGGTTCGCTGGAACCATACCGGACCGTTTCAGTCCTACATGCAACCTCGGACAGGAGTGCGGCATGCTGAGACTGAGCAAGATGACCGATTACGGGACCGTCATCATGGCGCAGATGGCGGCCCGTCCGCTCGACATATTCAGCGCGGCCGAAGTCGCCGCTGCGACGCGCCTGTCGCTGGCCACGGCCAGCAAGATCCTCAAGACGCTGGCGCGCCATGACCTGCTGCGCTCCGTGCGCGGGGCGAAGGGCGGCTACGTGCTGGCCCGCCCGCCGGAGCGCATCTCGGTGGCCGAGGTGATCGCAGCGCTCGAAGGGTCGGTGGCGGTGACGGAATGCGGCGTGCCCTCGGGACGCTGCGCGCAGGAAGCGAGCTGCCCCAGCCGCGACAACTGGCGGCGCCTGAACCATCTGGTGAGCGGCGTGCTCGCCGGCGTCAGCGTGCTCGACATGAGCCGTCCGCTGCCCGCGCCGACCGCCGCCGGCAAAACCGCCGCCGCGGAATAGAGACAGGAGAAACCATGCCATCCGAAGTCGTCGAACTCGAGAAGCTGCTGGACCGCGGTTACCGCCAGGGCTTCTACACCGACGTCGAGGCAGACACCATCGCGCGCGGCCTCAACGAGGAAATCATCCGCCTCATCTCGGCGAAAAAGGGCGAACCCGAATTCATGCGCGACTGGCGCCTCAAGGCCTACCGGCACTGGCTGACCATGACCGAGCCGCGCTGGTCGACGGTGAGCCACGCGCCGATCGACTACCAGGACATTTCCTACTACTCGGCGCCCAAGTCGAAGAAGGACGGGCCCCGCTCGCTCGACGAGGTCGACCCCGAGCTGCTGCGCACGTACGAGAAGCTCGGCGTGCCGCTCGAGGAGCGCGCCATGCTCGCCGGCGTGGCGGTGGATGCGGTGTTCGACAGCGTGTCGGTCGCCACCACCTTCAAGGACAAGTTGGCGGAACTCGGCATCGTCTTCTGTTCGTTCTCGGAAGCGGTGCGCGAGCACCCCGATCTCGTCCGCCAATACCTCGGCTCGGTGGTGCCCTACACCGACAACTTCTACGCGGCGCTCAACTCGGCCGTCTTCTCGGACGGTTCGTTCTGCTACATCCCGCCCGGCGTGCGCTGCCCGATGGAGCTGTCCACCTACTTCCGCATCAACGCCATGAACACGGGCCAGTTCGAGCGGACGCTGATCATCGCCGACCGCGGCGCCTACGTGAGCTATCTCGAAGGCTGCACGGCGCCCATGCGCGACGAGAACCAGCTGCATGCGGCCGTGGTGGAACTGGTGGCCCTCGACGATGCGCAGATCAGGTACGCGACCGTGCAGAACTGGTACCCGGGCGACCCCGATGGCCGCGGCGGCATTTACAACTTCGTGACCAAGCGCGGCCTGTGCCGCGGCGCGCGCTCGCGCATCTCGTGGACCCAGGTGGAGACCGGCTCGGCGATCACCTGGAAGTACCCGAGCGTCGTGCTGCAGGGCGACGACAGCGTCGGCGCCTTCTATTCCGTGGCGCTCACCAATCACTGCCAGCAGGCCGACACGGGTTCGAAGATGATCCACCTCGGCCGCAACACCCGCAGCACCATCGTCTCCAAGGGCATCTCGGCCGGGCGCGGGCGCAACGCCTATCGCGGGCTCGTCCGCATGGCGAAGGGCGCCGCCAATGCGCGCAACTACACGCAGTGCGATTCGCTGCTGCTGGGCGACCGCTGCGCCGCGCACACCTTCCCCTACATCGAGGTGAAGAACGCGACCGCCCGCGTCGAGCACGAGGCGAGCACCTCGCGCATCGGCGAGGACCAGTTGTTCTACTGCCAGAGCCGCGGGCTCGGGGTCGAGGACGCCGTCTCGATGATCGTCAACGGCTTCTGCAAGGAAGTTTTCAAGGAGTTGCCGATGGAGTTCGCCGTCGAAGCCCAGAAGCTTCTCGGCGTGAGCCTCGAAGGCAGCGTCGGATAGGAGCGGCCATGGACAGCCTGCTTGAAATCGCCGGCCTGCGGGCGGGCATCGAGGATCAGGAAATCCTGCGCGGCATCGATCTCACGGTGAACGCCGGCGAGGTGCACGCGGTGATGGGCCCCAACGGCTCGGGCAAGAGCACGCTGGCCCAAGTGCTGGCCGGCCGCGACAACTATCGCGTGACGGGGGGCGACATCCGCTACCTGGGCCGCAGCCTGCTCGGCCTGGCGCCGGAGGAGCGCTCGCGCGAGGGCATCTTTCTGGCCTTCCAGTATCCGGTCGAGATTCCCGGCGTGGCCAATATCTACCTGCTGAAGGCGGCCTTGAATGCGCTGCGGCGCCATCGCGGCGAGGCGGAGCTCGACGCCGTCGACTTCCTCGCGCTGGTGCGCGAGAAGCTCGCCTTCATGGGCATGGACGAGGCCCTGCTCTACCGCCCGGTCAACCAGGGCTTCTCGGGCGGCGAGAAGAAGCGCAACGAGATCCTGCAGATGGCGCTGCTGCAGCCTCGGCTGGCGGTTCTCGACGAGACCGATTCGGGCCTGGACATCGACGCGCTCAAGATCGTCGCCGACGGCATCCAGAGCATGCGCGCGCCGGAGCGCGCCATCGTGATGGTCACCCACTACCAGCGCCTGCTCGACTATGTCGTGCCCGACTTCGTGCACGTGCTGTCGCAGGGCCGCATCGTGCGCTCGGGCGGGCCGGAACTGGCCCTCGAGCTCGAGCGGCGCGGCTACGGCTGGGTCGACCCGGGTCGCGACGAACGCATCGGAGCGATGCCGTGAACGCCTTCGTCGCCGACCACTTCGTCGCCGCCTTCGCGCGCACCAGGCCGCTGCTGGCCGGCCGCTACGTGCCGTGGGTGCAGGAACTGCGCGAAGAGGCCTTCGCCGACTTCCTCGACAAGGGTTTCCCGAGCACGCGCCAGGAGGACTGGAAGTACACCGGCGTGGCCGCCATCGAGAAGGCCCGCTTCGTCTTCAGCCCGGCGGCCGCCGAGGTGTGCTCCGACCTGGGCTGCGTGGGGGTGCAGGCGCTGCCGGGCGCACGCCTGATGGTGTTTGTGGACGGCCGCCATGCGCCGGAACTTTCGCGCCTCGGCCGCCTGCCCGCGGGCGTGACCGCGGCCAGCATGGCGACCCTGCTCGACCGCGAGCCCGAGCGGCTGCGCGGTGCCCTGGCCGCGCCGGCGAAAGGCTACGCCTCGGGCTTCGCCGCGCTCAACGCGGCCTTCCTCGGCGACGGCGCCTACATCGAGCTGGCGGCCGGCGCCGACCTCGAAGAGCCGCTGCACCTGCTATTCGTCGCCGCCACGCCGAATGTCGCCGCAAACGTGCGCAACGTCGTGGTTGCCGGTGCCGGCAGTCGCGCGCGCATCATCGAGCACCACGTCTGCGTCGAGGACGCCCCCTACTTCAGCAACGTCGTCACGTCGCTCACGGTGGGACGCGGCGCCGTCATCGAGCATCACAAGCTGCAGGAGGAAAGCCCCTTCGCCTTCCATATCGCGGACATCGCCGCCGACCTGGGCTTCGAGGCGCGCCTGGCGTCGAGCTCCTTCGCCTTCGGTGCCGCGCTCTCGCGCACCGGCATCGGTGTGGGCCTCAGTGCGGAAGGCGCTTCGTGCACGCTCGACGGCCTCTACCTGACCGACGGGCGGCAGCATGCCGACCACCACACCGCCATCGACCACGCGCGCCCGCGCTGCACCAGCCGCGAGCTCTACAAGGGCGTGCTCGACGGCGCCTCGCGCGCCGTGTTCAACGGACGCGTGCTGGTGCGCGCGGGCGCCAACCAGACCGACGCCCAGCAAACCAACCGCAACCTGCTGCTGTCCGAGCAGGCGGAAGCCGACACGAAGCCCCAGCTGGAGATCTGGGCCGACGACGTGAAGTGCGGCCATGGCGCCACGGTCGGCCAGCTCGACGACGACCAGATCTTCTACCTGCGTTCGCGCGGCGTGGACGCGCAGGCGGCGCGCTCGATGCTCATCTACGGCTTCGCCGCCGAGGTGGTCGAGCGCATTGCCGTCGAAGGCTTGCGCCGCCGGCTCGAGGGCCTGCTGCGCGGCCGCCTGCCGCATGGCCGCGGGGTGATGCAATGAGCGCCGCCGGCGCACTGCGCCAGGCCGTGACGGCCCCGCTCGACGTCGAGCGCCTGCGCCGCGACTTCCCGGTGCTGGCGCGCAGCGTGCACGGCCGCCCGCTGGTCTATCTCGACAATGCCGCCACGAGCCAGAAGCCGCGCGCAGTGATCGACTGCGAGACGCGCTATTACGAGCAGACGAACGCCAACATCCATCGCGGCGTGCACCAGTTGAGCCAGGAGGCCACCGACGCCTTCGAGGCGGCGCGCACCCGGGTGCAGCACTTCCTCAACGCCGCAAGGCGCGAGGAAATCGTGTTCGTGCGCGGCACGACCGAGGCGATCAATTTGGTCGCCTCCAGCTACGGCGCAGGGCTGGCGCCCGGCGACGAAATCCTCATCACCGCCATGGAGCACCACTCGAACATCGTGCCCTGGCAACTGCTGTGCCGGCGCAGCGGCGCCGTGCTGCGGGTGGCGCCGATCGACGATGCGGGTGCGCTGATCCCGGAAGCCTTCGGCCGCCTGCTCGGGCCGCGCACGCGCATCGTGGCCCTGGCCCATGTTTCCAACGCGCTGGGTACCATCAATCCGGTGCGCGAGCTGGCCGAACTGGCGCACGCGCACGGCGCCGTCGTGCTGGTGGACGGCGCGCAGGCGGTGCCCCATATGGCGGTCGACGTGCGCGCTCTCGGCTGCGACTTCTACGCCTTCTCGGGACACAAGGCCTACGGCCCCACCGGCATTGGCGTGCTGTACGGGCGCCACCAGCTTCTCGACAAAATGCCGCCGTGGCAGGGCGGCGGCGACATGATCCGCAGCGTCGGCTTCGAGGCCAGCACCTGGAACGAACTGCCCTACAAGTTCGAGGCCGGCACGCCGAACATCGCCGGCGGCATCGCATTGGGCGCGGCCATCGACTACTTGTGCGGACAGGGGCTCGACGCGGTCGGCGCCCACGAGCAGGCGCTGCTCGAATACGCGACGGCGCGCGCCGCCGAGATGCCCGGCCTGCGGCTGGTCGGCACCGCGCCGCGCAAGGCGGGCGTGATGTCGTTCGTGCTCGACGGCATCCACCCGCATGACGTGGGCACGATCCTGGACGGCGAAGGCGTGGCCGTGCGCACCGGCCATCATTGCGCGATGCCGCTGATGGAGCGCTTCCGCGTGCCGGCCACCGTGCGCGCCTCGTTCGCCATGTACAACACGATGGACGAGGTCGATGCGCTGATGGGCGCGCTCGTCAAGGCCAGGAGGATCTTCGCCTGATGCCCGACCTGCGCGAGCTCTACCAGGAACTGATCATCGATCACGGCCGGCGGCCGCGCAACTTCGGCCCGCTGCCCGCGGCCAACCGGCGCGCCGACGGGTTCAATCCGCTTTGCGGCGACCGCCTCACGCTCTACCTGAGGATGGACGGGGATCTGATCGCCGACGCGCGCTTCGAGGGCGTCGGCTGCGCGATCTCCACCGCCTCGGCTTCGCTCATGACCGAGGCGCTGAAGGGCAAGACTGCCACCCAGGCCGAAGCGCTGTTCGCGGGCTTCCATGCCCTGGTCACCGGCGTGCCGTCGCCCGCCGCGGCAGCGCTCGGCAAGCTCGAGGTGCTGGGCGGCGTGCGCGACTTCCCGGCGCGCGTGAAGTGCGCGACGCTGGCCTGGCATACGCTCGACGCGGCGCTGCATGACGAGGCGACGACCGTGTCGACCGAGGAGGAGCCATGAGCCTCGCCGACTGGTTCAAGGGCGACGAGAAGGGGCAGCGCGAGAAGCTCGAGGCGCGCGTGATCGAGGCCCTGCGCGGCGTGTTCGATCCCGAGATTCCTGTGAACATCTACGACCTCGGCCTGATCTACGAGCTCGACGTCGCCTCTGACGGTTATGTCGCCATCCGCATGACGCTCACGGCGCCGGGCTGCCCGGTGGCGCAGACCTTTCCCGGCGTGGTCGCGAACGCGGTGCGCGACGTGGCCGGCGTCACCGAGGTGGAAGTCGAGCTGGTGTGGGACCCGCCGTGGTCGCGCGAGCGGATGAGCGAAGCGGCGCGCCTGCAACTCGGGATGCTGTGATGGAATGGATAGCCATCGACGCGGTGGAGGCCTTCCCGCCGGGCAGCCGCCGCACGCTCGAGATCGAAGGCGTGCCGGTCGCGGTCTACAACGTCGACGGCAGCTACTTCGCCATCGCCGACACCTGCACCCACGCGGAAGCCACGCTGTCGGACGGCTTTCTCGAAGGCCACGAGGTGGTCTGCCCGCGCCACGGCGCGCGGTTTTCGCTCGTCACCGGTGCGGCGCTGTCGCCGCCCGCCTATGAGCCGGTGGCGACGTTTCCGGTGCGCGTGCAGGACGGCATCGTAAGGCTGGGCACCACGGCGGCGAGCTAGATGAGGACGACAACAGGAGGACACAGGCAATGGCCAAGTACGACCCGACCTACGTATCCGAATTCGGGCAGTTCATGAAGGAATACCTCGACCGGCACCCCGAAGTGGTGGCCGACCAGTACCGCGGGCGCGCCATCTGGTGGGACAAGCCGGCGGACTTCAAGATGATGGAGGACACGGCGCGCGACAGCGTGCCGGTCGACGGCTACTACTACTTCGGCAACCCGGGGACCAGCCGCTAGGAGGCGCGCCGCGCGGGCGTCTTGCCGCGCCCTGCGGCCACGGGCTTCTTGGCCTTCGTGCCCGGCTTGGCCTTCGCGGCAGTCGTTCCTTTACTGGCGGCGCCGGCCGACTTCTTCGCCGCCGCGGATGGCTTTGCCGCTGCCGTCTTCTTTGCCGCCGCAGGCTTCTTCGCTGCGGCCGGCTTTCCCTTCCCGCCCATCGCGGCCCGGCTCGGGCCGCCCAGCTTCTTCAGCAAGGCCGTGGCCTTGGCGGCGTCATTCTCGTTGGCGAAACCGAAGAGCGCCGAGAAATTCTCGCCGACGACTTGCGCCACCGCCACGCCGATGTTGATTCCGGCTTGCGCGAGCGCTGCCGACATCGCATTGCCGAGTCCTGCGCGATTGTCGCCGGAGACGAGCAGCGAGGGCATCGAGGAAGCCGGTGCCAGCCCCGCCTCCTTCGCAGCGGCCATCGCCCTGCGGCCCTTGACGGGAAAGACGCCGATCGATGCCTTGCCGTCGCCGCCCGGGATCGACGTTCCCATGACGATTTCCAGGTCCGCGCCCGCTTCGGCGAGCGGATCCAGCACTTGCGCCAGCGCACCGGGCCTGTTGTCGACGATGATGTTCCAGAGCTCGATCTTCTTGACGGTGATCGCCATCGTTTTCTCCTTGCCGCTGCTCAGGATTCGCCGGGAAAAGGCGCGTGCCGCGCCGGGTCGCGCGGCACGCGGCGCGCATGCGCGAGCCCGAGGCGCACGCGCAGGGAAAAGGCATGAAGGTTGAACTCCATGGCGCGCGTCTCGACGTGCAGGCCGTTGCTGTTGTCCGCGAATACCGGCATCGCCGCGCTGACGCGCTCGAGTTCGGCTTCGTGCCCGTACCAGCTGGTCATGGACAGGTACTTCGCCGCCAGCGCGACCGGCTCGCCGACCTCCTCGAACTTCGCCAGCCAGGCGGCCGGCTCGAAGGCGCTGCGCTGGTCGATGCAGAACCGCACCAGCGCGTCGGCGGCGGCGTCCGATGCCGCCGGAAGCCGCCGTCCTTCCCCTTCGGCTCCGGCCGCGACCGCGTGCCGCTCGGTGCGAGTGCGCGCGGCGGCCGCATCCTTCTTCATCATGCCGCCCGCTTCGCCTTGTTGCCGGCGCTCTTCGCAGTGGCCGCGGTGTTCTCCATCTGGTTGGCCGTCAGGCGCTCCACTTCCTCGGTGGCGCGCATGCCGGCGGCGCACGTCGACTGCGCGGCGTCGAAGACAAGGCGCATGGCCGACATCATCGGCTCGGCGCCCTGCGGCGCGGAATCGAGCCGCTGGCGGATGTCGCTGGTGAGGGCGAGCGCCTTGGACTGCGCTTCCTTGATCACGTCGATCTGGTTCTGGTAGGCGGTGGTGTAGAGCCCGCCCCAGTACTTGGCCATCCGCTCCATCTGGCCGCGCGCGAATTCGGCCTGGTCGCCCGCGTTCGGGTCGGCCTGACGCGCGTCGGAGGCCTCCGCGCGCAGCTTCTGCATGGCGTCGATCTGGTAAGCCTGCAACCGCCCCAGCCCCCCGAGATAGACGTTCATGACGTCGACCATCGAACGAAACGCGGAGAAATAAATATCGGGGATGATCATATTGGATTGCAACATCGTCGTCTCCAGAGTAGGAACGTGGGAACAGCGCTTGGGGTCGCACGGGTTCCGCCGCTCGCCTGCGGCGCGGCTCGTTGCGGCAGCCGTGCGGTGCATGCACCGTCGTCGAATACTAGGGGGGCGCACGAGCCAGAAGAATGCCGGGAACCCGGTATTTGCCATACCCGAATCCGGGTAAGCGGGCCGATGCAACTCCGCCAGGAGTCATGCGCTCCAAAGGCCATTCACGGCGCCGAGGAGAACCTTGATGCACGACATCGCATCCTTGCTGGGCGACGAGGCGCAGAGCCTGCTCGAGCACACCTGCGAGACGATTCCCAAGGAAGGCCTGCATCTGCCCGGCCCCGACTTCATCGAACGCGTGGCGCTCGATTCCGATCGCAAGCCCGGCGTGCTGCGCAACCTCGCCGCGCTGTTCGGCCACGGCCGGCTCGCGACCACCGGCTACCTTTCGATCCTGCCGGTCGACCAGGGCGTCGAGCATTCGGCGGGCGCTTCGTTCGCGCCCAACCCGATCTACTTCGATCCGGAGAACATCGTGCGGCTGGCCATCGAGGGAGGCTGCAACGCCGTGGCCTCGACGCTCGGCGCACTGGGCGCGGTAGCGCGTCGCTACGCCCATCGCATCCCGTTCATCGTCAAGTTCAACCACAACGAATTCCTATCGTATCCGAACAGCCACGACCAGACCCTGTTCGCCCACGTGGAGCAGGCGTTCGAGATGGGCGCGGCCGCGGTCGGCGCCACGATCTACTTCGGCGCACCGGAATCGCGGCGGCAGATCCTCGAAGTGAGCCGGATGTTCCGGCGCGCTCACGAACTGGGCATGGCGACGGTGCTCTGGTGCTATCTGCGCAACAGCGCGTTCAAGCACGAAGGCGTCGACTATTCGCTGTCGGCGGACCTGACCGGACAGGCCAACCACCTGGGCGTGACCATCGAGGCGGACATCATCAAGCAGAAGATGGCCGAGACCAACGGCGGCTTCAACGCGCTCAAGTTCGGCAAGACGCATCCCGCCGTCTACGCCGACCTCACCAGCGGCCATCCGATCGACCTGGTGCGCTATCAGGTGGCCAACTGCTTCATGGGCCGCGCCGGGCTGATCAACTCGGGCGGCGAATCGACCGGGGAGGGAGACCTGGCGCAGGCCGTGCGCACGGCGGTGATCAACAAGCGCGCCGGCGGCATGGGGCTGATCTCGGGACGCAAGGCCTTCCAGAAGCCGATGGCGGAAGGCGTTGCGCTGCTGCGCGCGATCCAGGACGTCTACCTTTCCGACACGATCACCATCGCCTAGCGATCGCTCGCGGCCGCTACTCGAATCCGGGTACGGAATATAAGCGCGGGCCGGTATTTCGGCGCACGGCACTGCTTCCTATGATCTTTCGCAGAGCAATGCCCGGCGGCCCTTTCTCCGTCGCCGTCGGCGCGAGCGATGGAGACGATTGATGAGCATGAAAGCAACCCACGAAGTTGTCCGGGTCGTGCAGCCGGCGTTCCTGGTCAATTCCGCGATGATGGCGTGCCGCTACGAGACCGCCGACGGCCGCCCGCTCGAACCCGGCTATTACTTCGCCCTCTGGCCGACCCGGGTATACGCGAAGGTGTATGACCGCGAAGTGCGCTATTTCGGGCCGTTCGACACGGAGCATGAAGCGAAGCTGCTGCAGGGTTGGGCCGCGTATCTCGGCATCGTCGCGCCGACCGCCGCCGCCACCGAGGCGCGCCGCGCGGGCGCCACGCTGACGCCCGCCGTGACGAGCGCCTACATCGCCCTGCTCAATGCCCTGCACAGCGACGCGCGCCTGGCGCGCTGCGTGGCGCGGCGAAGCTAGCCAGGAGGAAGAGCCGCATGCCCACCCGCGTTCAGGTCGTCTTCTATAGCTCCTACGGGCACGTCTACCGCATGGCCGAGGCCGTGGCCGAGGGCGCGCGCGAAATCCAGGACACCGAGGTGTCGCTTTGGCAGGTGCCAGAACTGGTGCCCGACGACGTGCTCGAGAAGAGCGGCGCCAAGGCGGCGCGTGCCGCGTTCGCGCAGGTTCCCGTCGCCACCGTGGACCAGTTGTCCGAGGCGGACGCCATCATCTTCGGCACGCCGACGCGCTTCGGCAACATGTGCGCGCAGATGCGCAACTTCCTCGACCAGACCGGCGGCCTCTGGATGCGCGGCAGCCTGATCGGCAAGGTCGGCAGCGTGTTCACCAGCACGGCGACCCAGCACGGCGGCCAGGAGTCCACGATCCTCACTTTCCACACCACCCTGCTCCATCACGGCATGGTGATCGTCGGCGTGCCGTACTCGGAGCAGCGCCAGATGACGCTGGCCGAGATCAGCGGCGGCAGTCCCTACGGCGCGGCGACCATGGCGGGCGGCGACGGCGCGCGCCAGCCGAGCGAGAACGAACTCGCCATCGCCCGCTTCCAGGGCCGCCACGTCGCGGAAATTGCAGCCCGGCTCACGCGCGCGCCCTGACGCGCGGCCAGTGCGTAACAATTTGCATCGCGGGGGATAGGCGCGCGTGCGGCGCGGTCGAATTCCTGTCAACACCGAGGACAGGAGCGCGATCGTGAAACTCTCGAAGATCCTGGTCGCCCTCGCGGCCCTGCTGCTGGCGGGTCACGCCGGGGCACATGGCTTCGGCGCGCACGAGTGGCACGGCAGCGGCGGGCATCACGGCTGGCACCCGCATCACGGCGGGGCGGTGATCCTGTTCGGCGCGCCGCTGTTCGCGCCGCCGCTCGACGACCCTTTCTTCAGGGCGCCGATGCCCGAAGCCACGGAGCCGCCGCCGGTGTACATCGAGCGCGCCGACGCCGGCGCCCCGGCACAGGCGCAGCCTTGGTACTACTGCGATGCGAGCGGCACCTACTATCCCTACGTGAAGGAATGCCCCGGCGGTTGGCGCGCGGTGGCGCCGCAGCGCTAGCTGCTCAGGCGGTGCGCGACGCGAGCGTCAGCCGCGCCCGCTTGTGGCCCTTGACGTAGCGCGTCGTGGCGCGCGAGTGGCGCGGGGATGCGGACGGCGTGTCGAGCATCGCGACGCTCGTTTCTCCCGACACGAGGCTGCGCAGCTTCATGGCGTCGAGAAAGCGCGCGGCGCCGGCACGGGCGTTGAGCAGCACCATGGTCACCGTCTTGCCGGCAGCCTGCATGCGCATGACGAGACAGCGCCCGGCCGCGTTGGTGGTGCCGGTCTTCGAGAGCAGGATGTCTTCCCAGCCCTTCTTGCCGACCAGGCGATTGGTGTTGTGGTATTCGAGCGGACGTCCGTTCACGTCGACGACGTCGCCGCTGTCGGTGGTGATGCGCGCGATGTCGGGATACTCGGCCGCGGCACGCGCCATCTTGACGAGATCCGAGGGCGTCGAACGGTTGTTCGGCGACAGCCCGGTCGGTTCCTCGATATGGGTCTGGGTCATGCCCAGCTCTTGCTCCTTGGCCGCGACGGCGGCGAGGAAGGCATCCATCCCGCCCGGATAGGCGTTCGCCAGCGACTGCGCGGCGCGATTGTCCGACGACATCAGCGCGAGCTGCAGCACCGTGCGGCGAGGCATCATGGCGCCGACGGGCAGGCGCGAATGGCTGCGCATGCGGGTGGCGATGTCCGGGTTGTCGATGCTGATGAGCTCGTCCATGTCGGGATTGGAATCGAGCACGACCATGGCGGTCATCAGCTTGGTGATGGAAGCGATCGGCACGGTGGCGTTCGCATTCCGCTGGTACAGCACCTGGCCGCTGTCGTCCTCGACCACCAGCACGTGCTTCGATAGAAGGGGCGCGGCCGAAGCCGACGCCATGGTGCCGATCAGTACGGCGGCAAGCAGATTCTTCTTCAGCACGGCACGCTCCCCAAGAGCATTTTGGACTGCCCGAAGCATGTCGTTTTCAACGCAAAACCTCCACTGTCTCCCCCCCCCGACAGACTAGTCCGTCTGGACTATTCCCACTCGATCGTGGCGGGCGGCTTGCCCGAGATGTCGAAGACGACGCGGTTGATGCCGCGTACTTCGTTGATGATGCGGTTCGAGACCTTGCCGAAAGCCCTTAGCACAGCGTTCTTCCCTGATCTGTCGTTGTCTTGTCCAAGCCCTGTCCAAATGGGGGGCCACGATGAGCCAAAACGTAAGAGTTCATGGAAAGAAGTTCCAGGGCCGTGTCACGGTCAACGGTGTTTCGGTCACCAAGTCATTCACGCTAAAGTCTGATGCCGAGAAGTGGTGCCGGCACCAGAAAGTAGCGATGGAAAAAGGGGATTATAAGCGATCCCCCTCCTCGATCACCTTGACCGACGCCATTTCTAAGTACGAGCGGGAGGTACTTCCCCTCAAGCGAGCGCGGGTATCGGTAGCCTACCTTCTGGCTTACTGGAAGCAGTCTGGACTGCGCGACCGTTTGCTAACAGACTTAACCCCGCTCCAAGTTGCTACTGAACGAGATCGACTCGCCACGGGGGGCCGCGCCACGGCAACCGTACGCCGATACCTAGATGCCTTGTCATCGGTCCTCACCTCCTGTGTTCGTGACTGGCACCTCATCGAAGAAAATCCAGCACTCAAAATCCGAAAGCCGGAAAACGGCAGACCGCGGGATCGCAGGATTGCACCCGGTGAGCTTGACGCGATACTTGAGGCCGCTGCGTACGCGCCGGATCTCAAAACGATCATCATGCTCGCCATAGAGTCCGGGATGCGCCGCTCGGAGATTCTTGGACTTGCATGGTCTCGAATCGACTTGGGTGCCCGAGTCATCTTCCTCCCGCTTACCAAGAACGGTGAATCGAGGACAGTACCTCTCACCTGCCGGGCAAGAGACGAACTCGCTTCCTTGCCACGCCGAGAAGATGGCGCCGTCTTCTCGAAAAACCCCACAAGCCTCTCCGGGGCGTTTCAGCGTGCAGTTCAACGAGCACGCAAAAAGTACGAAACGGAGCAGAAAGCCGCAGGCACAAGCGAACGACAACTGCAAGACGATCCATGGCTGCGAGGTATCCGTTTTCACGACCTACGGCACGAGCGCATTAGCTCGCTTGTCGAGGGCGGCTTCAACCTCATTGAAGTGGCAATGGTCTCAGGCCATAAGACCATGCAGTGCCTGAAACGCTACAGCCATCTTCAGGCCGGTCACCTCATTGCTAAGCTGGATCGACTGCCAAGCGCTCGGTCCTAGTTCCCAGAATCCTATTAATCGCATCTCGCTTTGCGGGATCGAGTAGGTAAGCGATGTTTGCTTTGTAAAGGTCGAAGCTTCCAGCGGAGCCCGATATGCCGAAGGACCTGACCATCTCGGCTACGGCTTCGCTGATTTCCTGAACAGTCAAGACCTCGTGGCAGTTGGCCGTCGATATGCAGCGCTTTGTCATAGCGTCGGCCTCAGCTTCTGGATATCGAGCCCGCAGAGTCCCGAGAGGGTTCGGGCGTGGTCAATGTTCGGAACACGGCGCTGCCGTATCCATTCGTGGACGGCAGAGTTGGAGACATTTAGGGTACGAGCGGCCTTCGTTGGACCGCCGACGCGGTCGACGCCGATCCGTACGTAGTTGTTGGGATTGCAGAACACGGTGGTGCCTCTTGTTGCTCTTGTCGATGGCCGGCCCTTGCCATTTGGCCACCGTTTTGGCGAGGCGATTTCATCAAAGCCTTGCCATTCCTATTTTAAGCGGCTCGGAGACAGGGCCTTCCGAGGTGTTTCAGTAGGTTTGTGCTCCCACTACTTAATTTGCCTATCTCCCCGTCCCGGCTGTCCTTGATAGATCAAGGCACCGCCACTCCGTGTCCGATCCTGATAGCCCGCCGCTTCCTGATATGGCACGGCCACAACTTCGCCTCGGACCTTGAGAACACTCTCCGTTGAGTAGCCCCGAATTGAAGTCTTTACGTGGAGGTCCTCACCTGCCCAAACGCAAAAGCGATCCCCATTTTGAGTCCCTGCGATCGGAGCAGCGGCAATCTCTCTTTCGATGTCGCCGCCTCGCCACCACGGACGAACAACGATCAGGCTTAGCTTCGCCGCAAATCCGCCTTGTTCGGCGACGTGCTGAAGCAACGTTCTACTGTAGGGGAAGAACGGCCGCCCATCAGGGTTCTGTCCCGCGTGAATGCAAAAGCCGCTATCCACGCTTGTCCCGACAGGCT
>JBLNBJ010000184.1:0-7005 GCA_050259835.1 Ignavibacteria bacterium
CTCCGCCTTCGATGATCGGGTGGGCGACGGGGCGCTGGTGCGCATCGACCCGGCCGACATCCGCAAGAAGGGCAAGGTGCCTAAGAACGGCAGCCTCTTCTTCACCATCTTCCAGACTTTCATGAGCGGGCCGCCGAAGGATGGTCATCCTTCCCCCTACTTCGGCGAGTATCCGCCGGACTTTTTCGACTTCATCGTCATCGACGAGTGTCACCGCGGCGGGGCCAACGACGAGAGCAACTGGCGCAGCATCCTCGATTACTTCGCGCCGGCGGTGCAACTCGGCTTGACCGCGACGCCGAAGCGCCGGGACAACGTCGACACCTACGCCTACTTCGGCGAACCGGTGTTCGTCTATTCGCTCAAGGAGGGCATCAACGACGGCTATCTGACGCCCTTCCGCGTTCGGCAGATCACCACCAGCCTCGACGAGTACGTCTATACGCCAGACGACACGGTGGTGGAAGGCGAGATCGAGGCCGGCCGGCGCTACGAGGAAGCCGACTTCAACCGCATCATCGAGATCAAGGAGCGCGAGAAGAAGCGCGTCGAGATATTCATGAGCCAGATCGACCAGCGGGAGAAGACGCTGGTGTTCTGCGCCAAGCAGGATCATGCGCTGGCCATCCGCGACCTCATCAACCAGACCAAGACCAGCACCGATCCGAACTATTGCCACCGCGTGACGGCGAACGACGGTGCGCTGGGCGAGCAGCACCTGCGGGACTTCCAGGACAACGAGAAGAACATTCCAACCATCCTCACCACGTCCCAGAAGCTGTCCACCGGCGTCGATGCGCGTAACGTGCGCAACATCGTGCTGCTGCGACCGATCAATTCGATGATCGAGTTCAAGCAGATCATCGGGCGCGGCACCCGTCTTTACGACGGCAAGGACTACTTCACGATCTACGACTTCGTGAAGGCGCACCACCATTTCAGCGATCCGGAATGGGATGGCGAACCGCTCGAACCCGAGGTCTGCGAGAAGTGCCACTCCTTTCCCTGCGCCTGCATCAAGGAGCCGCCCGCACCCTGCTATCTGTGCGGCAAGTCGCCGTGCGAATGCACGAAAGACCCCTGCCAGAAGTGCGGTCAGCGGCCCTGCGTGTGCAAGAGAAGGAAAGCGAAGGTGGTGCTGGCGGATGGCAAGTCGCGCCACATCCAGCACATGGTCGTTACCAGCTTCTGGCATCCGGACGGCACGCCGATGTCGGCCCAGCAGTTCATGGAAGCGCTGTTCGGCAAGCTGCCGGACTTCTTCCACGACGAAGCGGAACTGCGGACGCTATGGAGCGAGCCCGAAACCCGCAAGCGCCTGCTGACCGGATTGGCGGAGAAAGGCTTCGGCAAGGACCAACTCGCCGAGATGCAGAAGATCATCGACGCCGAGAAGAGCGACCTGTTCGACGTGCTGGCGCACGTGGCCTATGCGCTCGAGCCGCTAACGCGCGAAGAACGCGCGGACCGCGCGATGGCCTTGATCGGAGAGAACTTCAATCCCCGGCAGAAGGTGTTCCTGGATTTCGTGCTGTCCCACTACGTCGCTGTCGGCGTCGAGGAACTGGACCAGGCCAAGCTGACGCCGTTGCTGAAACTCAAGTATCACGATTCGATCGCCGATGCGGTAGCCGACTTGGGCAGGCCGGACGAGATCGGGAAGGCCTTCAGCGGGTTCCAGCGCTACTTGTATATCGACAACGTGGGCGCCGCATAAAGCCGGCCGCGCCGCCAGGGAACCCGCAACGAAGCAGGTCGCCCCCGGCGGCACGAGCCGCTCCATACTGCATACCGCTACGCTGCCGCTCAAACCTCCGGCGGCGGTTCCCAATAGTTCGGCTGCCCGTAGTACGAGTGGATCTGCGTCGCCCAGTTCATGTCCGCCATCGACGGCCAATGATCCTTGTCGAACCCGGGCGCCTTGTCCATGCGGTCCTTGCTGACGTCGAGGATGAAGCACTTGCGGTCGGCGTCGAGCGTCAGGGCGCTCCAGGGGATCGCGAACAGCTTGTCGCCGATGCCGAGGATGCCGCCCTTCGACAGCACCGCGTAGGCCACCCGCCCGCTCTTCACGTCGATCATGATGTCCTTGATGTCGCCGAGTTCCTCGCCGGCGGTGTTCACCACGGAATCGCCCTCGAGCGTGTCGGCCGCCATGACTTCGGGGCCGGGGCCTTCGCCCTTGGATCCGCCGACGATGCGGGAACCGGTGGTGGCTTGGCTGCCGGTATAGGATGTGGATGCCATATTGATCTCCTTGCTGGGTTGAAACGATGTGTGCGTCCGCGCCTCCGAGCTCGGGCGACGTGGTACGCGGTTCTCGCATATCGCGTGCCGGGAGGCGCCGCCTACTTGCTCTTGCGGTCGGTGCCCTGCGGCCGCACGCGCGCGCCGCGCGTGTGTTGCTGCGGATCTTCGTCGCGCGGGCCGGGCACGTTGTCGGGCGTGCGGCGGAGGTCGTCGTCGAGGATGCCGGCCTTGACGTCGCGCGCGGCCTGCTTGACGATCTCGCGCGGCCCCGTCACGGCGTCGTCGGACGCGGGGCCGGCGGCGGGCGGCTTGGCGTTCTTGCCGGTCGGTGCGCGGCTGCGCGACTTGGCGTTCGGGTGTTCCTGAATGCGCGGCATGATGGTTCCTCCAAAGCAGCAACGCGTGCATCTCCCGTGCCGCCGCCGTCTGCCCGCGCCGCCCGTGGAGCAAAGGCGGAAACCGCTGTAAGGCTTACCGCTTCAGGAAAGGATTACCGAGAAGGCGCGGCGCCGCGCCGCGGCCGGCCGAAGGCGGCGCGCAACTCGTCCTTGGCGCGCTCGAGTACCTGCCGCCGCTCGTTCGGCAGCTTGCGGCCGGCGCGGTTGAGGTAGAAGACCAGCATCGACATCGCCGAGCGGAAGGGATCGGCCTTGCGCTGGCGGCTTTCCTCGGCCGATTTCTTCAGCGACAACGCGATCGCGCGCGGGTCGTTGCCCGAGAAGACGTGCGGCTCGAGCTCGAGCGCGTGGCTCGTCTGCGTCACGTGCTGGGACCAGAAGCGCCGCTTGCCCGCCATCATGCCTCCGCTTCGCGCATGCCGAGCGCCCGGCGCATCGCGGCAGTGATTGCACGCGCCTGCCGCTCGTAACCTTCCCACGGGTCGCCCGGCAGGCCCGTCAGTCGCCCCGGCACGCTGCGCAGGTTCCAGTCGGCGGGATCCAGGCCGGGCGACAACTCGTCCCACGCGAGCGGCACGGAGACCGGCGCGCCGGGACGCGCGCGCGTCGAGAAGGCAGCCACCGCGGTCGCGCCCTCGCCGTTGCGCAGGTAGTCGACGAAGATGCGGCCGGTGCGCTTGCGCTTCGCCATGTTGGCGGTGAAGCGCTCGGGCAGCACAGCGGAGAGGTGCTGCGCCATGGCCTGCGTGAACGCCTTGACTTCGTCCCAGCCCAGCGTCGGCTCCAGCGGAGCCACGAGGTGCAGTCCCTTGCCGCCGGTCGTCTTGAGGAAGCAGGCGAGGCCGAGTTCTTCGAACACCGTACGCGCCAGCCGCGCGCCTTCGACGACGCGCGTCCACGGCACGTCGGGGGCCGGATCGAGGTCGATGGTGATGCGGTCGGGCCGGTCCGCGTGCGGCACGCGCGAGCCCCAGGTGTGGAACTCGACGATGCCCCGCTGCACCAGGCCGATCACCGCCTCGACGTCTTCGACGAACAGGTAGTCGCGCGTTTCGCCCGACGCCTCGGTCCACGCGAAGGCCTGTACGCCGGCCGGACGCGCGCGTTCGATGTGTTTCTGGAAGAAGCATTGCCCTGCGGTGCCGTCGGGACAGCGCACCAGGCTCAGCGGCCGGCGTGCGAGATGCGGCAGCAGCCATGGCGCGACGCGCTCGTAATAGTGCGCCAGGTCGCTCTTGGTGATGCCGCTCTCCGGCCACACCGCGCGCTCCGGATGCGTCAGCCGCACGCCGCCGATGCGCGCATCGCGGCTGCCGAGCCCAGCGCCGTCGCCCGGCGTTGCGGCGGTCTCGGCGCGCTCGCGCGTCACGGCGGCGGCCGGCTTGTCCTCGCGCAATCCGATGAAGGAGGCTTGGCGCAGCAGGTTCTCGCGCGTCCAGCCGTGGAAGGCGACTTCGGCGACGAGCTCCGGCCGCACCCAGTGCGCGTCCTTGTCGCGCGGAGCGTCGGCGAAGGGCGCCGCGTCGCTGTGCAGCGGCTGCAGGCGGCGTTTCAGCCGCGCGAGCGTCGCGTCGTCGAAGCCGCTGCCGACGCGCCCCGCATAGCGCAGGCGCCCGTCTTCGTTCACGCCGAGCAGCAGCGCGCCCAGGGCCGCCCGGCTGCCGCGCGGGTCGCTGAAACCGCCGATCACGAATTCCTGGCGCAGCCGGCACTTGAGCTTGATCCAGCTGCGCGAGCGCGAACCCGAGTAGGGCGCATCGGCGCGCTTGCCGATGAGGCCCTCGAGCCCCAGGCGGCAGGCCTGCTCGAGCGCCGCGGCGATCTGCGCCGACGTGCCGGCGAAGTGCGCACTGAAGGCGGCGTCCGCGTTCGCGTCGCCGCCCGGCGCGCCGGCGAGGGCGGCTTCGAGCCGGCGCTTGCGCTCCGCCAGCGGCAGGCTGCGCAGGTCGCGGCCATGCAGCCATGGCGCGTCGAACAGGTAGTAGGCGATGCGTGCCGCCGCGCCCTCGAAGGCGTTCTGCAGCGCCTGGAAGTCCGGGATGCCGCGCGCGTCGAGCACGACGATTTCGCCGTCGAGCCAGCTGCCGTCGAGCCCGAGGCCGGTCAGACGCTGCGCGAGCGCCGGCAGCCGGGCCGTCCAGTCGTTGCCGGCGCGGGTAAACAGGCGCGCCCCGCCGTCCGCGAGTCGCGCCAGCAGGCGATAGCCGTCGTACTTGATTTCGTACAACCAGCCGTCCCCGGCGGGCGGAGACTCCACCAGCGTCGCCAGTTGCGGCGCGAGAAACGCGGGGGGTGAAGACGTGCGCGCCAGCGTCTCGACCTCGCGCTTCACGCTGCCCGGCAGGCGCACGGTGACTTCGGCCTCGGGGCCGTGGCGCACCTCCGCATCCTTCTCCTTCACCAGCAGCCAGTTGCGGCGCGCGCCGCGCAGTTCCGCGGCCGTCGCATCCTCTGCGGCGCGAGCATCGCGGCCCGTCATGCGCACGAGGGCCCACGTCCCCCGCAGCTTGAAGCCATAGAGCTCGAACTTCAGCTGCCCCGCCGCGAGCGCTGCCGCGGGATCGGGGTCGAGGCAACGCCACGTGCCGCGGTCCCACAGTCGGACCTCGCCGGCGCCGTAGTGTCCTTCCGGGATGTCGCCCTCGAACTCGCCGTATTCGAGCGGGTGGTCCTCGACTTCGACGGCGAGGCGCTTCTCGTGGGGATCGAGGCTTGGCCCGCGCGGTACCGCCCAGCTCTTCAGCACGCCGTCTAGTTCGAGCCGGAAGTCGTAGTGGAGCCGCCGCGCCGCATGGCGCTGCACGGTGAACGCGGGTTCGGCCGCTGGCGGCGGCGCCGCTTGCCCGCGCGGTTCCGGCGTGGCGGAGAAATCGCGCTTGCGCCGGTACGTCGCGAGCGCGGCGCCGGCCGTCGTCCGCGGCATGGCTTACGAGCGCTTGCGGGTGCCGTGCGCCGCCGACTTGCGCGGCGGCCGATGCCCCGGCGCTTCCTTGCCGCCGCGCGATTCGAGACTGCGCTTGAGCAGCGCCATCAGGTCGACCACCTCGGCGCCGGCTTCAGCACCGGTCTTGCCTTCGGTCGGCTCGGTGACCACGTGGGTCTCGCCGGATTCCACCTTGCGGTGGATCAGCGCCAGCAGGTCGTCGCGGTAGGTATCGTGATACTGCGCGGGCCGCCACGGCTCCGCCATGTCGTCGACGAGGCGCTCCGCCATCGCGATCTCGCGCTCCGAGATGTTGAGCGCGGCGAGGTTGTCGCCGGGCAGGTTGGCCTCGTCGAAGGCGCGGATCTCGTCGGAGAAACGCAGCGTGTTGAGCACCAGCATGCGGCCGACGGGCAGCAGCGCCGCCAGATGCTGGCGCGTGCGGATGACGACGTTCGCCAACGCGATGCGCTCCTTGCGCCGCAGCACCTCGCGCAGCAGCGCATAGCCTTTCGCGCCGCGCTTGGTGGGCTCGAGGTAATAGGGCGTTTCGAAATGCCACGAGGGAATTTCCTGCGCCTGCACGAAGGCAAAGATATCGACGGTCTGCGTCGCCTGCACATTGGCTTCGCGGAAGTCGTCGTTCGAGACGACGACGAACTGGTCGTCCTCGTACTCGTAGCCCTTGACGATCTCGTCGGGCGGCACCGGCTGGCCGCTGCGCTTGTTGACGCGCTGATAGCCGACCGGCGCGAAGTCGCGGCGGTCGAGCATCTTGAAGTCGAGCTCGGCAGCCGTCGCCGCGGGGTAGAGCGTGACGGGGATGTGGACCAGGCTGAAGGCGATGGCCCCTTTCCAAAGGGCGCGGGCCATGTGTGCGTCCCCTCAGCGCTTGTCGCGCGGCGGCAGCACCCGGTCTTCCGGCGCGGCCGCGGACGCGCTCCAGAGCAGCAGGGCGATCAGCGCCCCCACCGCGCTGGCGCCCGCCGCCGCCATCACCGTCACGGCCGGCGTGGCGCCGCCCAGCAGCGCCAGGATGATGCCGTTGGCGGCGCCGATCGCTGCGCCGCGGCTGCACTCGGTGCCGACGGGCGCCGGCGGCGCGGGTTTGCGATGCCTCGACTGGGGCATGGTCGTTCTCCTCTTTCCGCCCTTCGTTCTGCGCTCCCTTGCAAGCGCCGTTCCTCTGCTTGGACTCCGTCGCCGAGGCTCAGTTTCGCGACCCATGACGCGCGGATAGTCCGCATGAACGGTGCG
The DNA here is from genome assembly GCA_050259835.1 of Ignavibacteria bacterium. Taxonomy (GTDB): domain Bacteria; phylum Pseudomonadota; class Gammaproteobacteria; order Burkholderiales; family Rhodocyclaceae; genus Nitricoxidireducens. The sequence continues at coordinate 6,829 of JBLNBJ010000184.1, forward strand.
GCGTGTAGAAACTTCACGCAGGCCGTAAGAACTTCCGAAGAACGCAGTGTGGCGGCCTCCACGTCGGCGTTGCGGCCATCGGCGCGCATCGACCTCGCAGAAGGGCAGCGCGTGCCGCCGCCGACGCAATGGCACGGCGATTGCGAAACGAGCCGGACCCTTACACCAACGAAGGAG
>JBLNBJ010000185.1:0-4000 GCA_050259835.1 Ignavibacteria bacterium
GGGACAGACCTACACGCCCCCCGTCCTCAAGGACGGCCGCATCGAGCCGGGCCACCTCGACTAGCAGCAGGGCGCCGATGGCGAGCTCCATTCCCAGCCTGGCAAACGCCGAATGGCTGCAGCGGCCCGCGACGGCCGCGGTCTTCGCGGCGCTCGAGGCGGAGGGCGCGCAAGCGCGCGTCGTCGGAGGCGCAGTGCGCAATGCGCTGATGGGGCTTCCCGTCAAGGACATCGACATGGCGACGACGGCGCTGCCGGCCGAGGTGATGCGGCTGGCACAAGCCGCAGGCTTGCAGGCGGTCCCCACTGGCTTCGAGCACGGCACCGTGACGGTCGTCGCCGAGCACGTGCCGGTCGAGGTGACGACCTTGCGCCGGGACATCGAGACCTTCGGGCGCCATGCGCGCGTGACCTTCACGCAGGACTGGAGCGAGGACGCGCGGCGCCGCGACTTCACCATGAACGCGCTCTACTGCGCGTCCGACGGCACCGTGCACGATCCCTTAGGCGGATATCCCGATCTCGCCGCCCGGCGCGTGCGCTTCATCGGGGAGGCGCGGGAGCGCATTCGCGAGGACTATTTGCGCATCCTGCGCTTCTTTCGCTTTTTCGCCAGCTACGATCCGGCGCCGGCGCCCGATGCCGAAGGCCTTGCCGCCGCCATCGGCGAGAAGGCTGGATTGGTGCAGCTTTCCGGCGAGCGCATTCGCGCCGAGCTGCTGCTGCTGCTCGCCGCGCCGCGCGCAGTGGAGGCGATCGGCATCATGGAGGAGGCCCAGCTCATCGAGCCGCTGCTCGGCGTTCGCGGCGACGTGGGCAAGCTCGAGCGCCTCGTCGCTATCGAGACGGCGCTCGGGCGCGACCCCGATCCGGTGCTGCGGCTCGCGGCCTTGGCTACCGGTGCCGCGCCCGAGGCGCTGCAGGGAAGGCTCAAGCTCTCGGCGGCGGAGACGGCGCGGCTCGCTCAAGCGGGCGTACGGCACGCCGCCTTTTCCCCTTCGAGCGCCGAGCGCGAGGCGCAGGGCTTCATCTACCGGCACGGCAGTCAGGCCTTCACGGATGGCGCACTGATGGCGTGGGCGGCCTCCAGCGATGGGCCGGCCGATCCGGCGCGCGCACACCGTGTGCGCCTCGCCGAACGCTGGCAACCGCCGGAGCTGCCCGTACGCGGCGCCGATGTGCTGGCGCTCGGGGCCGAGCCGGGACCGGAGGTCGGCCGTGTGATCTCTGCCTTCGAGACCTGGTGGATCGCGCAAGGCTTCCCCGCCGACCGCGAGCGCGCGACGGCCAAGCTCGGCGAGCTCGTACGCGGCTAGAGTGAGGGCCGTAGCGGCCTACCGTCAGATCAGGGCGAGAAGATGCCGTTGATCGCGTCGGCGAGCGTCGGCGGACCCTGCTGCTGCTTCTTGCGGCCCTTGCGCTGGCCGGGCGCACCCGAAAGCGAGGAGTCGTCGTCGGAGGCGACGACATCGTCCTGCGGGTAGGCCGGCTGCTCGAAGCGTATCGCCTTGCCGGTGAGCGCCGCGGCGACGCGGCTGTCGAGACCGTAGACGTCGCCGTAGGTCTCGAGCTTGCCGTCCTCGTTGACGCGCGCCGTCATGTAAGTCACGTGCACGGGGATGTGGGTGTCGAGCGGCACGTCCTGGCTGCCGCCGCCGAACATGCTGCGCGTCTTCTCGGCCGGCCAGCCCTTGTCCTCGGCGAGGATGATCTCGGCGAAGCGGGCCGGATCCTGCACACGCATGCAACCATGGCTAAACGCGCGGAAGGATTTGGGGAACAGGTTCCGCTCCGGCGTGTCGTGCATGTAGACGTCGTGCTTGTTGGGGAACAAGAACTTCACGTCGCCCAACGGGTTCTTGGGTCCGGGCGGCTGCTGGAAGCTGACGGAGCGCATGTCGATGCTGCCCCAATCGATCGAGTTGGCATCGACCGGGTGCCCGTTGACGTAGGCGCGCAGCTGGTAGGCCTGGAGCACGGCTTCAGCCGAGTAGCCGCCGCCGAAGAACCCGAAGACGCCGCCGGCACTCTTGCGCAGGATCGGCGCCAGCTCCTTGGCCTTGATGCCTTCGGGCACGCCCCAGGTCGGATGGAAGACGACCGTTTTCATGTCGGCCGAGAACGTGGGCGTCGGCCAGGTCGGCTGCCCGACGATGATGCGGGCAGTGTGAATGATCTTGCCGTCCTTGACGATGCGCGTCAGCGCCTCGGGCACGTTGTCCCAGACGTAGAACTTGCCGAGCTGCTCCGGCATCCAGCGCCAGCGCTCCATGTTGATCAGGATGCGCTCGATCTTGGCCTCGTTGGTGGCGGGCGGGGGCGGCGGAGCGGCGGCTGCCTGCTTGGGCTTGCCGGCCGCGTTCAACGCATTGCGGGTGCCGTTACCGATCTGGCCATCCGCGCGCAGACCGTTGGCACGCTGGAACTCGCGCACGACGTCCTGCAGCTTGGCGTCGTAGACGGTTTCGTCGGCGGCATCGTCGGCCGGCACCTTGAACCGCTTGCGCAGCAGCGCGACTTGCGGGTCCTTGCCGCCGGGCACGATGATGCGTCCCGGCGGTATCTGGATAGCAAGCGCGGGATCCTGCGGCTGCTCGGCCGGGACCGGCGGGACCGCCTCCTTGAGCGTGCCGCCACGCGCTTTGAGAAGCGCCTGGCGCAAAAGCTCGAACTGCTCGTGCTTGGGATGGAGACCGCGCAAATAGGCGTCGGGCGCATCCGTGGCCGCGAGATCGGCGAGCACCACTTTGGGCTCGCGCAAGGGCGGCGTCTGGTCGATCAACTGCGAGATCGCCATGGGATTGACGCGGCCGCCGCGCGCGTAGCGGGCGTACTTCAAGGCCGAGACCGCCGTTTTGATCTCGGCGTCCGCCGCCGCCTCAGGCGTGAGATTGGTGCCTGCTTGCGGCACCGGGAAATCAGAGGCATTGAGGCCCCAGTCGCCCGCCTTGGCAAACTCCTCGGTGAGGGCCTTGCTTTTGGGCGTGAAGCCGGTGGTCGACACCCAGAGCGGCGGACCGATCAGCTCACCGTAGTAGGCCGTGAGCGCCTTCACATCGTCTGGATTGGCGCCCTTGGCGGCCTCAGGGATGCGCTGGCGGACGGCGGCAATGATCGGATCGGCCGGCGGCGCAGGGGCGACGGCGGGCGGGGCAGCGGGAGGCGTCGCGCCGGGCGCGGCCTCCGGCAACGCCGCCGTTGCGGCAGGCGTATTGGGTGCGGCCGGAGGAGTGGAAGCCGGCGGCGTGGCGGCAGCATCCTTCTTGGCCGCATCGGCCGGTGCCTGTGCGGGAGGCGTTGCGGCCGGAGCTGGCGGCGTTGTCGTTGCTGGCGCGGTCGCCGTGGGCGCTGCTCCGGGCGCGGGAGCAGTGGCAGTCGTCGTCGCCGCGGCTGGCGGTGTCTGATCGCCAGGCTTCTGCTCGGCCGGTTTGGCAGCCGCCTTGGACTGGTCCTTGGGAGCATCGGCGGCAGCCATCTTCATGGCGCCGAGCTCGCTCTCGGGGGCGCGCTTCAGAGGGGCCTGAGGCCAGTCTTCCGCCCGCGCCGCGATGTGGCCCATCAACGCCAATGCGGCAGCTGCCGGAAGCAATCCAGCCCGCTTAACAACAGCCGATTTCTTGGTCATCCCTCGGTCTCCAGAAGCCGCCGTCACGCTAGATGGAGAAAATGGCCGCGACTGGGCCAAGTTAGACGCACCCGACTCCTTGCTTGCCCAATCTAGGTTAAGAGCCGCCCAGCACAAGCTTTCCCCTGGGTCCAATGGGCCACACCGGGCATGAATACGCCGAGAATCACGAAAAAAGCCCCGGTCGAGGCCAGGGCTTTTCCCTTCATCCACAGAATGGCGGACCTCAGAAGTCCATGCCGCCCATGCCGCCGCCCGGCATCGGGGGATGCGCGTGCTCCTTCTTCGGCAGCTCGGCGACCATCGCCTCGGTGGTGATGAGCAGACCGGCGACGGAGGCCGCGTCTTGCAGCGCACAGCGCACGACCTTGGCCG
>JBLNBJ010000186.1:0-7051 GCA_050259835.1 Ignavibacteria bacterium
ACCCCATCGGCCCGGCGAGCAAGCGTACGAGAGACGGAGCGCGAACACACCACCGACGCTGAGCCGAGGGTGGCGGGTGGTCGTCGACGCGTAGGTAAAGGAGGAGGCGGACGCCTTATCGATCTTGTCCGCCGGGGGACACGAAGCGGCGACGACCACCCGTCGCCCTCGGCGGTCGGAGGCACGAGCCTGAAACCTACCACCCGCAGCCCTCGGCAGGCCGAAGGCATCGGGGTTCGCGCCAACTGACATGCTCCGCCGCCACAGCCTCCGCGTTCGCGTCGCCGTCTATTTCGCCGGTCTCGGCGCCGGCCTCTCGCTGATCTTCGCCGCCGGCCTGTGGCTGGCCGCGCACGACATCTCGCAGCGCCTGATCGACCAGACATTGACGGCCGAGCTCGACGACTACATGGCGCGCCGCGCGCGCAATCCCCGTTCGCTGCCGCCGGATACGGCGAGCCTGCGCGGCTACATCGCGACGGCAGAGGACAGCGGCGCCGACATGCCCGAAGCCCTGCGCACCTTGGCGCCGGGTCGCCACGAGATCGTGCTCGACGGCACACCCTACCGCGTCGCCGTAACGGAACGCGACGGCGAGCGCTACACGATGCTGTTCAACGAGGAGCGCCAGCGCGCGCGCGAGCGCGGCTTCCTGTTCTACCTGGGCGGCGGCGCCGTGCTGATGACGCTGCTCGCGGCGCTGGGCGGCCGCTGGCTGGCGGGGCGCGTGGTGGCGCCGGTGGCCGACCTGGCGCGGGCAGTGGCCGGCGCCTCGGGCGACGATCCGCCGCAACTTTCCCGCCCCGACCAGCCCGACGACGAGATCGGCGAACTGCGCCATGCCTTCGACCGCTACTTCGAGCGGCTCGCCGCTTTCGTCGAGCGCGAGCGCGCCTTCGCCTCGGACGCAAGCCACGAATTGCGCACGCCCCTTTCCGTGATCCAGGGCGCGGCCGAGGTGCTGGCCGAAGACCCGGCGCTCGGTGCCGCGCAAGCGGCGCGCGTGGCGCGCATCGAGCGCGCCGCCGGCGAGATGGCGGCGCTAACGACTGCGCTGCTGCACCTGGCGCGCGAGGAGGACGCCTCGGTCGACGAGGCCTGCGAATGCGCGCCGCTGGTGCTGGCGGCCGCCGAGCGCCATCGCAAGCACGCCGAGCATCGCCACAGCCGCATCGAGGTGGAGGCGGCGCCCGGCGTCTGGCTCGACGTCGTGCCGGCCCTGTTCTCCATCGTCGTGGACAACCTGGTGCGCAACGCGGTGGCGCACACCGAAGGCGGCACCATCACCGTGCGACTGGCGGCTGATCGCCTCACCGTCGCCGATACCGGCTGCGGCATCGCCGACGTCGACCAGGGGCGCCTGTTCGAGCGCTACTACCGCGGCCCCAGCAGCGAAGGTAGCGGCATCGGCCTGTCGCTGGTCAAGCGCATCTGCGACCGCCAGGGCTGGCGCATAGAACTGGCCGCCCGACCCGGCGGCGGCACCGAGGCCCTGCTTCTCTTTGGTCATTGACGCGCGCTTGACGCTCAATTGACGGGGCCTTGACGGCCTCCCGACTAAGCTCGTTCCCGTATCCGCCCGCACCGGAGTCCGGGCCTCGGCCTCCCGTGAATATTCGAACCTGCTAATATTGCGAGTTTCCCATGCACGTTGCCCACGCCGATGAGCTGGTCCCAGAAATGAAAATAAAGCACGGGCTCCTCACCAAGCTGTTCCCGTTCCTGCTGTGGTGGCCGCGGATCAATCGCAATACCTTCCGCGACGACGCGCTGGCGGGGATCACGGGCGCGCTGATCGTGCTGCCACAGGGCGTCGCCTTCGCCACCATCGCCGGCCTGCCGCCGCAGTACGGCCTCTACGCCGCCATGATGCCGGCCGTGATCGGCGCGCTGTGGGGCTCCTCCTGGCACCTCGTTTCGGGCCCGACCACCGCCATCTCGATCGCCGTGTTCGCCGCCATGTCGCACCACGCCGACCCCGGCTCGGCGCAATACATCAGCCTGGTGCTGACGCTCACCTTCCTGGTCGGCGTGTTCCAGCTGATCCTGGGCCTCGCGCGCATGGGCGCGCTGGTGAACTTCATCTCGCACTCGGTGGTGATCGGCTTCACCGCCGGCGCCGCGATCCTGATCGGCGCCTCGCAGGTGCGCAACTTCTTCGGCATCCAGATCCCGCGCGGCACGCCGTTCTACGAGATCATCCACCAGCTCGCCGTGCAGTTCTTCGACAGCAATCCCTACGTGCTGTCGGTGAGCCTCTTGACCCTGGCCACCGGCATCCTGACGCGGCGCTACCTGAAGCGCGTGCCCTACATGATCGCCGCGATGATCGTCGGCTCGGTCGCCGCTGCCGTGATGAACGCGATGCTGGGCCAGGACTACACGGGCATCAAGACGGTCGGCGCGCTGCCGGCCACGCTGCCGCCGCTCTCGGCGCCCGATCTTTCGCTGGAAAGCCTGCGCCACACGCTGGCGCCCGCGCTGGTGATCACCATGCTGGCGCTGACCGAAGCCGTCTCCATCGCGCGCGCCATCGCCGTGCGCTCCGAGCAGCGCATCGACGGCAACCAGGAGTTCATCGGCCAGGGCCTCTCCAACATCATCGGCGCCTTCTTCTCCTCCTATGCCTCGTCGGGCTCGTTCAACCGCTCGGGCGTCAACTACGAGGCGGGCGCCAAGACGCCGCTGGCCTCGATCCTCGCCTCCGCCTTCCTGGTGATCGTGCTGCTGCTGGTGGCGCCGCTCGCCGCCTACCTGCCGACTGCCGCCATGGCCGGCATCCTGTTCCTGGTGGCCTGGGGCCTGATCGACTTCCACCACATGCACTCGATCTGGCACACCAGCAAGGCCGAGTCCGCGATCCTCGGCGCCACGCTGGTCGGCACGCTGTTCAACCTCGAGGCCGGCATCTTCGTCGGCGTATTCCTCTCGCTCGTGATGTTCCTCTACCGCTCGTCGCGCCCCGAGATCATCCCGGTCGTGCCGGCCGAACAGGAAGGCGCCTACCACTTCGTGCGCGCCCAGGGCCGCCGCGAATGCCCGCAGCTGCGCATCGTGCGCATCAACGGCAACCTCTACTTCGGCGCCGCCAGCTATGTGCAGCAGGCGCTGCAGCAGATCGACGAGGACAACCCCCTGCAGAAGTCGGTGCTGGTCGCCGCGGCCGGCATGACCTACCTCGACGTCGCCGGCGCCGAAGTGCTGGCGCAGGAGGCGCGCCGCCGCCGGCGCATCGGCGGCGGGCTCTACTTCTACCGCCTCGATCCCTCCATCTATGAGCTGCTCAAGCAGGGCGACTACGTCAAGGACATCGGCGAGGGCGCCTTCTTCCCGGTCATGACCAACGTCACCGGCGCCATCTACTGGACGCTCGACCCGCAGGTGTGCTCGCGCTGCAAGGTGCGCGCCTTCAAGGAATGCCACGGCAAGCTGCTGCCCGACGGCTTCCGCCGCCAGCGCCTGATGCTGGCCAGCGACGGCAGCGAGTTCTCGCTGCCGCCTACCGAGATCGCGATCGCACTGGCACAGCGCTTCGGCGTCACGCTCGACATCATGACTTCGGTCGAACCCGCCGTCGCCCGCGAGACGGGCACGGCGCGGCTGGCCGCCACCGTGCGCCAGGCCACGCAAGCCGGCGTCGCCAGCGAGGAGATCGTGCGCCAGGGCAAGAACCCGGTCGAGGAAGTCCTCGCCGCGACCGCCGCCGCCGACACCAACATCCTGGTCATCGGCCGCCGCCCCGCGGCTGACCTCAAGCAGCGACTGCTCGGCGACCGCGCCGCCCACATCGTCGCCGACGCCGCCTGCCACGTGCTGGTCGCCGGGCCGCAAGCCGCCATGTGGAACAAGCGCATCCTCGTCGCCAGCGACGGCACGGAAGCCAGCGACGGCGTCGCCGAAATCGCGATGCAGATCGCCAAGGCCACGCGCGTGCCGGTCACGCTGGTCACCGCGATCGCCAGCGACAAGGCGCTCGAGGAGGCGCAGGAAGACCTGGCCCACAAGGCCGGGCTGATGAAGCTCGAAGGCATCGAATGCGACACGCGCATCCTGCGCGGCGCCGCATCCGAAACGATCGTGGCGGCCGCGCGCGAGCTCGGCGCGGACCTCGTCGTCGTCGGCAGCCACCGCCGCAAGGGCCTTTCGCGCATGGTCGACAGCGTGGTCGACCGCGTCGTCGGCGAGCTCGCCTGCGCCGTGCTGATCGTCAAGTCCGGCGACGCCGGCGCGATCGGCGCCTCGGCCGCCGGATAAGCGCAGCTTCGCCGCGTCGGCGACGCGGCATCCGGCGCCGCCGAACGGATCGGCGCGGCCGCGGTCGCAAGCTTAGCCCGGTCCGGCGCCTTTGCCGCGTCTTCGTTCGGGCGCCGCGACCATGCCGAAGATCCGACGCAACCCGCGCATCACCTCCTCCGGACTGCGGGCGGTGCTGCGCCGGAAATTCGGCCTGACCGACTTCCGCCCCGGTCAGGAGGAGGTCATCCGCAACGTCCTGCAGGGCGTCGACACGCTGGCCATCATGCCGACCGGCGCCGGCAAGTCGCTCTGCTACCAGTTGCCGGGCCTGCTGCTGTGGGGCACCACGGTGGTGGTGAGCCCGCTCATCGCGCTCATGAACGACCAGGCCGACAAGCTGGAGGAGGCCGGCGTCGACACGGCTCGGGTCAACAGCACGCTGACGCGCGCCGACCACGCCGAAACGCTCGAACGCATCGGGGACCAGGCGAGCGAGATCGTCTTCGTCACGCCCGAGCAGTTGCAGGCGCCGCAGACCCTCGCCCAGCTGAAGCAGAACCCCATCGACGTCTTCGTCATCGACGAGGCGCACTGCATCTCCGATTGGGGCCACGACTTCCGGCCGGCCTTCCTCGAGATCGCGGGCGCGCTGAAGCACCTGGGCAACCCGCCGGTGCTGGCGCTGACCGCGACCGCCTCGGAGCGCGTCGTCGACGACATCCGCCGGCAGCTCGGCCGGCCCCGCATGGCCGTGATCAACGGCAGCCTCTACCGCCCGAACCTGCGCTACGGCGTCACCCAGGTCAGCACCGAAGCCGAGAAGGAACTCGCGCTGGAACGCCTGCTGACGCCGATCCGCGGCACACGCATCGTCTACACCGCCACCGTGAAGGCCGCGACGGAACTCCACGCGCGGCTGCTGCGCATCGGCCATCCCGCCGTGCTTTACCACGGCGGCCTTCCCGCGCAGCAGCGCCGCGAAAGCCAGGACCGCTTCAAGGCGGAAAGCGACATCATCATGGTGGCCACCAACGCCTTCGGCCTCGGCATCGACAAGCGCGACGTGCGCGCTGTCGTCCATTACCAGATGCCGGCCTCGCTCGAGGCCTATTACCAGGAGTCGGGACGCGCCGGCCGCGACGGCGAGCCGGCGCACTGCCACCTGCTGTTCGACTACCGCGACCGCCTGATCCAGAAGTTCTTCCTCGTCGGCCGCTACCCGACGGCCGACGACATCGAGCGGGTGTGGCGCACCCTCGCCGTCCTGCCGCCGGAGGAGAAGCCGACCGCGCTGGAGCTCGCCAAGCGCGTGCCCGACGTGGCGGCAACCAAGGTGCGCGTCGCCCTCAAGGCCCTGCTCGACGCCCGCCACGTGCGGCTGCTGCGCGGGCGCTACACGGCGGCCGACCAGCCCTTCGCCCGTGCGCAGGCCGAAGAGGTTGCCGCCGGCTACGAGCGCCGCGCCGAGCTCGACAACGCCAAGCTCGAGCAGCTGATGGCCTACGCCTACAGCGTGCGCTGCCGCTGGCGCGCCCTGCTCGACTACTTCGGCGAGACGCCCGAATGGGAATGCTGCGGCGTCTGCGACAACTGCCGGCACCCCGAAGCGGCGCAGGACCGCGCGGAGACGGCGCCCGAACGCCCGCACGCCTTACCCGCGGCAAGCTTCGAACTCGGCCAACGTGTCGCCGTGCCGCGCTACGGCGACGGCACGGTGACCGACCTCGCCGGGGAGGCGGTGACCATCGCCTTCGCCGACGGCAAACAGCGCCGCTTCGTGCAGTCCTTCGTGCGCAAGGCTGCCGCATCATCGAAAAGGAGAAACAAGTGAAAGGCCATACCGAGATGAAACCGGCCTCTGCCTACTCGCGCTTCTCCCAGTGGGTCTCGCGCGCCAGCGGCCGCCCCGCGTCCTTCATCGGCGTGATCGCACTGACGGTGCTATGGGGCGCGCTCGGGCCGCTGTTCCACTTCAGCGACACCTGGCAGCTGGTGATGAACACGATCTCGTCGATCGTCACCTTCCTGATGGTGTTCGTAATCCAGAACACCCAGAACCGCCAGACCGACGCGATGCAGATCAAGCTCGACGAGTTGATCCGCGCCACCGAGGGCGCGCACAACACGCTGATGGATCTCGAGGACGTCGACGACGACCAGCTGCTCGACTTCCGCAATCGCTACACGGCGCTCGCGCGTGCAGTACGGGAGGAGTTGGTGCGTCGGCACCGGGATGATGATACGCATACGCCGGAGGTGTGAAGTCGGCCTGGTGCGCTCGTCCCCGCCGGGCCGACAGGGTGCCCTGCTGCGCTTCGTGTCCCCCGGCGGACAAGAGCTTAAATTCGTCCGCCTCCTCCTTTACCTACGCGCAGCAGGGCACCCCATCAGCCCGGCTCCCGCGGTAGCGACGCAGGCCTCAAACCACTATGGCGGCGAAGCGGGTGAGCCGAGGGTGGCGGGTGGTCGTCGACGCGTAGGTAAAGGAGGAGGCCGACGATTTATCGCTTTTGTCGGCCGGGGGACACGAAGCGGCGACGACCACCCGTCGCCCTTGGCGGCAGCGCCACCAAACTACCGTCCAGGACAAGTACTCACAGTCGGATTCCCTCGAACCCCGCAAGGCGTCAGCACACCGGCGCCCGGATGCGGCGTCCCCGCCTCATCCATGTCGGCCGCCAGCGTGTTCCAACTCACCACGCCGCGCTTGTCCAACGTCATGCGCAGCAGCCAGCCGCGTTTCGCCGCCGGCAGGTCGAAGCCGTCGAAGACGAAATTTCCGAGGCTGTAGATGATGGGGCGGCCCTTGTAGACC
>JBLNBJ010000187.1:0-2759 GCA_050259835.1 Ignavibacteria bacterium
AGCTCATGTGCCAGCCGTCGGCCAGCAGCGCCATCGAGTTGTACCACCAGCCGGCGACGATCTCGACGACCATCATCGCCGCGGTGATCGCCATCACCAGCCGCGTGCCGCGCTCGGCCGCGACGTTCGCCTCCTCGAAGACGTGCGGATGCGTCCAGGGCGAGAGGTCGTCCGACGACATCAGAAGGTATTTCCCACGTTGAGCAGCGCGAGCGTGCCGAGCCCCGCGAAGAGGGCGGCGCAGACGCCGTGCACGAGCTTCAGCGGCAGCCTGGTCGCCGCCTTGTCGCCTACCAGCACGGCCGGCACGTTGGCGATCATCATGCCCACCGTGGTGCCCATGACCACGCCGACGAGCGACGGATACTGCGCGGCCAGCGCCACCGTCGCCACTTGCGTCTTGTCGCCCATCTCGGCGAGGAAGAAGGCGATCACCGTGGCGACCAGCACGCTGCCGCCGCGGTCGCCGGTCTGCGTCTCGTCGATCTCGTCGGGAATCATGATCCAGACCGCCATGGCGATGAAGGAGGCGCCCAGGATCCAGCGCATGGCGTCCCGGCCGATCACGGCGGTGAGCCAGGCGCCGACGGCGCCGGCGAGGAAGTGGTTGGCCAGCGTCGCGATGAAGATGCCGGCGATGATGGGCCAGGGCTTGCGGTAGCGCGCGGCGAGCAGCAGCGAGAGCAGTTGCGTCTTGTCGCCGATCTCGGCCAGGGCGACGATGCCCGCCGACACCAGGAATGCTTCCATCAGTCGAGCCCCGCCTTGCCGGTGACGCCCTTGTCGAGCCAGAGCAGCAGTTGCGCGCCGCCGTAGAGCGCGGCGAAGATGACGACGCCGGCGAGGACCTTGAGCCAGGTGGGAAGCTTGTTCATGTTCATATGGCGTTACTCCTGATGTCGTATTATCCCTGCTAATCCGTTGTGGAAGGGAACACGATGCCGCCCGACATGCTGATGGCCCAGGTCGCCGCGATGGGCCTGCTCGACTGGATATTCCTGCTCGTGCTGTCCTTGCCGCCGCTCTTCGTGATCTGGTCGAAGCGCGTGCGCGGCGGCAGGAAGGTGTTCTGGTTCGTCCTCACCAGCCTGTTCTCGTGGCTAGCCTACGTGCCGTTCGTGATCGTCACGCGGGACAAGAAAGATTCTTCCGTCAGCCCGGACTGATGCGCGGCGCCTGCTCGGCGCGGCGCTGATCGCAGCCTGCGGCGGGGCGTGGGCGGGCGAGCGCGTGGTCTGCCGCTACACCTACGGCGGCGAAAGCCGCGAACTCGTCGCCGCGCCGGTGGCTTCCCCCTATCGCGTGCCGGCGGTTCAGGTCGGCTCCTACTTCAAGTTCCGCGTCGTCTTCCAGCGCACGCCGGCCGACCAGGCCTCCATCAAGGTATATGTGTACGGCGACCGCGACGATGCGGCGGTGCCGCTGCACGAGGCCGTGTACCCGTATCCGCCGGCCCCGGCGCGCGACGCGCGCCACGGCTTCACCGGGCGCCATTTCGTCTACGAGCCCATGCGCGACGGCGAGCTCGAATATTCATGCCGCCTGGAGGCGAAGCGGTGAGGCGCGCGGCGCTTGCGTTGGGTGCCGGACTGCTGTTGGCAGCCGCCGCCGCGCGGGCCGAGCCGCTGCGGCTCGTCTTCGCCGGCGACCTGATGCTCGACGACGGGCCGGGGCGCACCGTCGCCGCCGGCGGCGACCCGCTGGCGCCGTTTGCCGCCGCGCTGGCCGACGCCGACTACCGCATCGGCAACCTCGAATGTCCGATCGCCACCGGCGGCCGGCCGATGGAGAGCAAGATCTTCTCGTTCCGCGCCGACCCGCGCGTGCTGCGGGTGATCAAGGGGCGCTTCGACGCGGTGGCGGTTGCCAACAACCACTCGGGCGATTACGGCAAGGAGGCCTTCCTGCAGACGCTGGACTTCCTCGACGGCGCGGGCATCCGGCATTTCGGCGGCGGCGCCAACCTAGTCGCGGCCCACGCCCCGCTGTGGATCGATAAGAACGGCCTGCGCGTCGCCGTGCTGGCCTACAACGAGTTCAAGCCGCGCGTCTTCGAGGCCGGCGCCGACAGCCCCGGCATCGCTTGGAGCGAGGACGACGAAGTCGTCGCCGACATCCGCGCCGCGCGCGCCGCCGGCGCCGACGTCGTGATCCCCTTCATGCACTGGGGCTGGGAGCGCGAGACCGCGCCCACCGAACGCCAGCGCAGCCTCGCGCGCCTGATGATCGACGCCGGCGCCGATGCCGTGGTCGGCGGCCACCCGCACGTGACGCAGGGCGCCGAGGTGTACAGGGGCCGCCCCATCATCTACAGCCTCGGCAACTTCGTCTTCGACGGCTTCGACCTGCCGGCCGCGAAGCGCGGCTGGCTGCTGCGGATGGTCGTCGACAAGCGCGGCGTGGTGAGTTGGAACACGCTGGCCGCCGACATGGACGAGGCGGGGACGCCGCATCCGGGCGTCGGTGTGCTGACGCCTTGCGGGGTGCGAGGGAATCCGACCGTTAGCACTTGTCCTGGACGGTAGTTTCTTTCGGCGCTGCCGCCAAGGGCGACGGGTGGTCGTCGCCGCTCCGTGTCCCCCGGCGGACAAGATCGAAAAGGCGTCCGCCTCCTCCTTTACCTACGCGTCGACGACCACCCGCCACCCTTGGCTCACCCGGATCACCTCCATAGTGGTCTAACGCCCTGGAGGTTGCATTGCTACCGCGGTAGCCGGGCTGATGGGGTGCCCTGCTGCGCGGAGGTCAAGGAGGAGGCG